>JBOGIV010000202.1:0-16801 GCA_050747925.1 Vicinamibacterales bacterium | reverse complement strand
TGGCGGTGCCGTTCATGCACATGGTGCTGCCGATGGGCAGCACGAACCCGGCGATGCGGCGAGGCACGCCCAGCTGGGTCTCGGCCACCTCCAGCGCAGTCGGCAGCGTCGCGCTGCTCGAGCTCGTGGAGAACGCCGTGACGAGCGCGGCCTTGACACGGGAGAAGAACGCGAACGGTGAGAGGCCGATCAGGAACCTTATGACCAACGACAATGTGACCCCGACGTGCAACAGCAGCGCCAGGAGCACAGTGACGACGAACGCCGCGATGGCCAACAGCAAGTCGAAGCCGAAACGCGACGCGACGGTGAAGATCAGGCTCGCGACGCCGAACGGGGCGAACAGCATCGCGAAGTGAATGATCTGGGTCACCACCTCGTTGAGGCCCTCGAGCCAGCCGATCATCGGCTTGGCTTTTGCGTCCGGGGCCAGGGTGAGGGCCGCCCCGAACATCAGGCCGAAAAAGATGACGCCGAGCATGTCGGTATCGACGGCCGCCTTGATGGGGTTGCTCGGCACGAGGTTGATGATCGTCTGCATCCCGAACTCGCTCGTCGCCGCCGCCTGCACCCGGCTGGACGCGTCCTTCGCGAATCGGTCCATCAGGGCTTGTCGCGTTTCCGGCGTGACCCTCTCCCATGGCCGAATGGCGTTGACCACGAACAGCCCCAACGTGGCGGCCATGGCGGTCGTGACCAGGAAGTAGCCAATCGCTTTGCCGCCGATGCGGCCCACTTTGCGGATGTCCCCGAGGCCGCAGACGCCGAGCGAGATGGACGCGAAGACGAGCGGCATCACGACCATGAACAGCATGCGCAGGAAGATCTGACCGATCGGGACGGCAACGAATTTGTTGACGGCCTCGATCGTCGGATGGCCGGCACCCACAGTCACGTTGACCAAGACCCCGAGGGTGGCGCCGACGGCCAGGCCCAGCAGGATCTTGGTGTGCAGCTTCATGCCGGGACCAGAAGATCTCAGCGATTCGCTCATGCGTGTGGCTCTCCCTCAGTCTTTTGCGGCGTCCTTTCTATCACGTATGCTGGCAGACCGTGGAATTTCTCATTGACGTCTTCTTGAACCTCGACACACACCTCGCCACGTTCGTGGCGCAATACGGTTCCTGGGTGTACGGTCTGCTCTTCGTCGTCATCTTCGCGGAAACGGGATTGGTCGTGACGCCCTTTCTGCCGGGGGACTCACTGCTCTTCGCTGCAGGCGCGCTTGCGGCGACCGGCGCGATGGACATCACCATGGTCGCGGTTCTGATCACGACAGCGGCCATTCTGGGCAACGTCGTCAACTACTCCATCGGCCGTGCGATCGGTCCGCGTGTCTTCTCAGCTCGCGACACGCAAGGCCTCACGCATCGCGTGCTCAATCGACAGCATCTCGATCGGGCGCACGCGTTCTTCGAGCAGCACGGCGGCATGGCGGTGGTCGCCAGCCGCTTTGCGCCGATCATCCGCACCTTCGTGCCGTTCGTCGCCGGCGCCGCGGCGATGAATGCCTCGACCTTTCTGTTCTATAACGTGGCCGGCGCAGTCGCCTGGGTCGCGCTCTGCGTGGGTGCCGGTTACGCCTTCGGCAACGTTCCGGTCGTGAAGAACAACTTCTCACTGGTCGCCATCGGCATCGTCGTCGTGTCGCTCATTCCGATGGTGGTTGAGGTCCTCCGCGCCCGCCGCGTCTGACACTGTCGCGTACGGGCCACTGAGACACAGAACGATTCGTTGGCGTCACGCTTATCTGTGGCGCCTTTTCTTTTATATTCAGAAGAGCTTCTGCTGACGTGGCCGCTTCACACGATCGCCCATCACGGCGCCAAGAGCTTCGGGGTTGCGGCATGCTCAGGGAAGTGGTTGCTCCACGATCTGATGAAGGAGAATCGCCTTGTCCCTATTCATCCGCCTCCTGATCAACGCTGCCGCCCTGTGGGTCGCCACGCAAATCGTTCCCGGGGTGTCCTACCAGGGAGACGGTTGGATGCTCATCGTCGCCGCTCTGGTGTTCGGCGTGCTGAACGTGTCGGTCAGGCCCATCCTGTTCGTGCTGACGCTTCCCTTCTGGCTGGTGACGTTGGGACTCTTCACGTTCATCCTCAACGCGTTCATGTTGTGGCTGACGGGGCGACTGTCAGGGGCGCTGGGATTGGGTTTCCATGTGAACGGGTTCGGCGCCGCCTTTTTCGGAGCACTCGTCGTCACCGTCGTGAGCTTCGCGCTGTCGATCTTCGTCGCCAAGCCGCTGAAGTCAGCCGGGCGCAGTACGACTGGCGGTCATAAGGCGAGGCTGGCCCGCTGATGCGATTCGAGGAGGTGTCGTGCGGGCGATGGCGTTGACGCGGCGCGGTTCTGGCCGGGTCGAACCAATCGAGATCGAAACGCCGGTACCCGGTCCGCACGACCTGCTGGTCAAGGTGCTCGCCTGCGGCGTGTGCCGCACGGATCTTCACGTCGTCGATGGCGAATTGCCCGATACACATGTCCCGATAATTCCAGGACACGAGGTCGTGGGACGAGTCGAACGCGCCGGCAGCGACGTCTCGTCCTTTGCGGTGGCCGATCGCGTTGGAATCCCGTGGCTGGCGTGGTCGTGCGGCACTTGTGAGTACTGCATCGAGGGCCGGGAGAACCTCTGCCGCCGCGCCCGCTTCACCGGTTATCACGTCGATGGCGGGTACGCCGACTACGTCGTTGCCGATGCGGCGTTCTCGGTCCCGATTCCCGAGCGGTACGACGACCTGCATGCGGCGCCGCTTTTGTGCGCTGGATTGATCGGTTACCGGGCCTATCGAATGACAGCGGCCGGCCGGACGCTCGGGATCTACGGCTTCGGCGCGGCCGCGCACATCATTACGCAGGTCGCCGTCCACCAGCGACGCGAGGTCTATGCCTTGGTCACACCGGGCGACACCGAGGCGTCGCGGTTCGCTCTCGAGGTCGGCGCCGTATGGGCAGGGCCGTCGAATCATCCGCCACCTGTGGCGCTCGACAGCGCGATCATCTTCGCTCCCGTCGGCAGCCTGATTCCTGCGGCGCTCTCACACGTGCGACCGGGAGGCATCGTCGTCTGCGCTGGCATTCACATGAGCGACGTGCCGTCGTTTCCGTATGGATTGCTCTGGGAGGAGCGCATCCTGCGATCGGTCGCCAACCTCACGCGCGAGGACGCCAGGGCGTTCATGACCATCGCGACTGACGTGCCGATCGAGACGCGAGTGCGCGCCTATCCGCTGGCCGATGCGAATCGTGCGCTCGGCGATCTGCGGGGTGGGCGATTGTCGGGCGTCGCCGTTCTCGTCCCGTAGGTTCCCACCGGCCGCACGCGCCTCTTGAGCTTTTTCGCGAAGATCGCTCTGATTGGCGCATGAGCCCGCAGCCACCCGCTGAACGTGAGGACGCCTCCGCTCCCCAGGAGCTCGAGTTGCACGTGGGCGATCTCGATCAGCTCTTCAACTCCATCGATCCGGCGCCCTTCCGCGAACGCGACCTCGATCCAAAGGCCGAGGAATTCATCGTGGGATGGGCGCAGGAGCGAGGCGACGGGCCTCTGTCGCTGAAGATCTGCATCGACCGAGCGTTGAAGCCGGACGAAGAGAAGGTGGTTCCCGGGGCGGTGCAGGAGTACTTCAAGGAACGCGGAGCCGTGACGCGACAGCGCTTGCGACAGCTCTTTCGCGTCGGCCGCACCAGTCTTGTGATCGGCCTGTTGTTTCTGGCGGCGTCCATTCTCGTCGGCGACCTGCTCGAAGCCGCGCTTCGAGCCACGCGATTTGGCAGCATAGTTCGCGAGAGTCTTCTGATCGGAGGGTGGGTGGCCATGTGGAAGCCGCTCGAAGTCTTCCTGTACGACTGGTGGCCAATTCGCGCCGAGGCGCGATTGTTCGATCGGCTGAGCGCGATGCGGGTCCGGCTCGAGCGCGATGCCGATGGCCATCCACATGAGTCGGCGCGGCCTCTGCGGTCGGGTTCGTGAGGAGGCGCGTCGGACGTCGAAGCGAGGCTCCAAAATGATGTTCCTGCGTCGTCTCATTGGTGCCGCCATGTTCGCTCCTCGGGCCTGCCCCGGCCACCTCAGAAATCACCCACGGACTGTGAGCTGAACGATGAAATTCTCTGTCCTCGCACTTGATTACGACGGCACCATTGCGATCAACGGCGACTTCGATGCCGGAGTGCGCGAGGTGATCGGTGAGATCCGGCGCCGCGGCATCATCGTCGCCCTCGTGACCGGACGGCGCCTGGACGACCTCAAGCAGGTCGCGGGCGATTTGACGTGCTTCGACGTGATCGTCGCGGAGAACGGCGCGACTCTCGAATACCCGTCCAGCGGACGTCATGTCGTTCTCGGCCGAGCTCCGCATCCCGCATTCCTGCGTGAGCTCACGCAACGCGGGATTCCGTTCATCACCGGCGAATCGGTTGTCGAGGCCGAAGCCCAGTGGGCTGGACCCATGCTCGAAGCGATCCGCGCTCAAGAGCAGCCGTTATCGCTGGCGTTCAATCGAGACCGGCTGATGGTGTTGCCGCCGGCAATCGGCAAATCAACCGGGCTCCGGCAGGCGCTGTCGGCGCTGCGCCTTTCCGTTCACAACGCCGTGGCGATTGGCGATGCCGAAAACGATCACGATCTGCTCGACGTCTGTGAAGTCGGCGCTGCAGTGGGCTGGGGCAGTGGAGCGCTGAGAGCCGTCGCCGACGAGGTGATCTCCGGCGCCGGGCCGGCGGCCGTGGCTCAGTACATTCGACAAGTCGCGCAGCAGCCTCGGCTGGCGGCGACTCAAATGGGCCGGCGGAATCTCACGCTGGGCCGCCAAGACGACGGCGACGAAGTACGGCTTGCCGTTCGAGGGCGGACGATTCTGATTGCCGGAGAGCCTGGAACGGGCAAGTCGTGGCTCGCTGGCCTGCTCTGCGAACAGTCAATTCTTCAGGGCTATTCGGTCTGCCTCATCGACCCCGATGGCGAGTATCAGTCGCTGGAGGCCTTGCCAGGCGTCGTTGCGTTTGGTGGCGACGACCCTTTACCCACCGCGCGCGAACTGCTCCGCGCGATGCGACATCCAGATGTCAGCGTGATCGTCGATCTGTCGAAGGTGCTCGACCGGGCGAGGGTTGAGTACGTGGGCACTCTCCTTCCGCTGCTCGCCACGTGGCGGCGCAGCACGGGGTTGCCCCACAAGATCCTCCTCGACAACGCCGACAGTTTTCTGAAACGACCGGATGCCGCGCAGATGATCGACCCTGAGTTGGCGGGATACATTTTTGTGACGTCCCGCCTCTCGGCTCTGCCCGATCGTGTGCGTGCCACCCCCGACGCGGTCGTGCTGGTGACGCGCGAGACGGACCCGAAAGAATTGACGACGCTGATTGGGCTGTGCCGCCCTCAACCCTGCACGAGCGTCTCTGGCGAAATGTTTCAGGACATTGACAAAGGTGAAGTCGCGCTGCTCCCTGGAACCGAGGAGGCCAAGGGGCGCGTGCGACGCTTCCGCCTTGGACCCAGACTGACGGTGCACGGACCTCACGCGGTCCGAGCGGCAGATCGACAAACCTGAAGGTTGTTGGATGCGTGGTCTCTCGAAGACAATGGGCGTCGATGGCGGGGCCAGAGTGGAGTTCGTTCATCGAGGAGACCCAATGAGGCATTCACGGCTTGTCGTGGTGGCGTGTGCGTTGGCGCTGGGAGCCACCTCAGCATGTGCGACCAAGAAGTTCGTGCGCGAGTCGGTTGGCGAGGTCAACGAAAAGGTTGGCAGCCTGTCGAAGTCGCTCGAAGAGACGCAGGAGCGGGTCCGTCAGGCCGAAGTGAGGATCACCGAAGTCGACCAGAAAACTGCCGCCGCCAATCAGGCCGCCGGCCAGGCGCAGACGACCGCCAACGCCGCGACCAGCGCCGCGGGCGCCGCCGCTGACCTTGGCCGCAAAGCCGAGGCGCACACCGCCGCGCTCGAAAAAGAAACGCGTAAGCTCATCTTCGAAACGGTCGTGAGCGAGGACTCAGGCGAGTTCACGTTCGGCAGGGCCGATCTGCCGGACGGCGCCAAGGCCGCAGTTGACAACGTGGTCGCACGGCTCAAGGCCGAGGCGAGGAACGCGTTCGTCGAAGTCGAGGGGCACACCGACAGTGCAGGCGACGAGGCCTACAACGAAGCCCTGGGACTGCAGCGTGCCGAAGCCGTGAAACGCTATCTCTATGAGAACCACCAAATCCCGCTGCACAAGATCAACGTGATCAGCTTCGGCGAACGAAAGCCCGTCGCGCCGAACAACACGAGGGACGGCCGGGCCCAGAACCGCCGCGTCGTCATCAAGATCCTTGGGTAGAGGCGGAGCCGAACCGTCAGGGTTCTTGTCGGCTCCGCTTCGCTAGCGGAGCACCCAGTGCGCCCGGGACGCATCGCGTCAAAAACTGCCCCGAGACCGTACAGTTTCTTGGGAGGGCAGGGTTGTTTTCGCCCCGCCCGCGGGGCGACCAGCCTTCAGGGTTGTCGAATGAGTGGCGGAAACAGCCACTCGAGAAAGGGGCCTACCCGCGCCGCCCATGCGTCTTCGCTGTGGGTCGCGCCTTCGTATTCCGCGTACTGGAGGTCGCGCCCGATCTTCCACCCCGCCCCCACCAGCGCCGCTTTCAAGAGCCGGGCGTCATCCAGGCCTCGTCGGCCCTCCGCGGTCCCCATGTCGACCCAGATTTTCAGCGGCGGCTTGGGCCGGGTCTGACGCACCATGCGGAGAATGGCGCCCCGATCCCACCACACCGACGGCGACAGCACCGCGAGCTTCGAGAAGATGCGTGGGTAGGTGAGCCCGAGATACAAGGTGACGAGCCCGCCGAGCGACGAGCCGCCGATAGCGGTGTCGGCAGCTTTCGGACGGGTGCGATAGGTTTCGTCGATGTACGGCTTCAGCTCCTCAACGATCATCCGGCCGTAGTCCCCCGCGCGGCCACCACCGAGCCGCGCATCCCTCGTCGGCGTGTACTCCTGCAGCCGTCGCGGTCCGGTGTTGTTGATGCCGACGATGATCAGCGGTTCGATGCGGTTGGCTTCGATGAGGTCGGCCGCGGTCTCACCAAGCCGCCAGTGCTGCCCCTTGAGAAAGGCCGTGTCTGGATCGAAGAGATTCTGGCCGTCGTGCATGTAGAGGACGGGATAACGACGAGGGTTCTTGACGGTGGTTCTTGGCGATGGTTCTGGACGCAGGTTCTGGACGGTGGTTCCGTGTGAACCGTCGTGCGAACCTCCGTGCGAACCTCCCTGCGAACCGTCGTGAGAACCTCCGTGAGAACCTCCGTCTGAACCCGCGTCCGAACCGTCGTATCCCTGTGGCAGCCAGACGACCACGTCGCGGGGATCGAGAAAGGCGGAGGCGAATCGATCGTGGCGCCGCAAGCCGGATGACGAGTGCATCAGGACCACGATCAGTATAGGCTTGGGAACTCGGCAGTCGCCGGTCGGAGTCGGTGGTCGAACCGAGTAGGAAGACCGACGAGCGACACTCGACACTCGACAACAGATGACGGCCATGACTCGCGACTACCATCGCTGGTTCGCGCGCTCGCTGAGTCGAGAGATGGAGCTGCTGATCTTCGGTCACGCGGGTCCGCCGATTCTGGTCTTCCCGACGTCGATGGGCGCGTTCTTCGAGTACGAGGATCGCGGCATGGTCGCGGCGCTGGCCGACAAACTCGATCGCGGCGCGCTGCGGCTCTTCTGCCTGTCGTCGATTGACGGCGAGAGCTGGTACGCCAAACGGAGTCACCCGCGGAATCGGGTCGAACGGCACTTGCACTACGAGGACCACGTCCTCAACGAAATCGTTCCACTCGTCCGCCATCTGACGCGGTCGGACACGATCGGCGTCACCGGGTGCAGCTTCGGCGCCTATCACGCGATGGCACTCGCGCTGCGGCATCCCTACACGTTCACTACGTGCATCACGATGGGCGGCGCCTTCGACATTTCGCAGTTTCTCGACGGCTACTTCGACGAGGACTGCTACTTCCTGAATCCACCGTCATTTCTGCCCAGCCTCAACGACGCCTACTATCTGGATCAGTTCCGGCGCAACAAGTGGGTGCTCGTCACCGGCGACCGGGACATTTGCCGCGCGCCGAACGAGCAGTTCTCCGGACTGCTGCATGCGAAGGCGATTCCGCACAGCCTGCACGTGTGGAACAACTCGAAGCACGACTGGCCCTACTGGCGGCCGATGGCGCAGGCATATCTGCCGTAGGGATCGGGGATCATCCGCACAGGGTATGATTTCACGACAATGATTCAACTCCCGATCACCGGTCCCTGATCCCCGATCCCGACATGAAGAAAATCGGCATCCTGTTCGGCATGGAGAACACATTCCCTGGTGCGCTCGTGGAGCGCATCAACGCGATGGATGTGCCAGGCGTCGCCGCCGAGTTCGTCCAGATCGGCGCGCTCCACATGGCCGACCCGTGTGCCTACGACGTCATCGTCGATCGGATCTCGCACGACATCCCGTTCTACCGCGCGTGGCTCAAGAGCGCGGCGCTCGCCGGCACCCAGATCATCAACAACCCCTTCTGGTGGAGCGCCGACGACAAGTTCTTCAACTACTCGTTGGCATCGAAGGTCGGGGTGGCGGTTCCGCCGACCGTCCTGCTGCCTCACAAGGAGCACCCGAGCGGCACGACCGAGCGTTCGATGCGGAACCTTCAGTACCCGCTCGACTGGCCGTCGGTGTTCGAGTATGTCGGCTTCCCCGCCTTCCTCAAACCGTTCGACGGCGGCGGGTGGCGCGACGTCTACAAAATCGGCTCGCCAAACGAGTTTTTTACCGCGTACGATCAGACCAAGACGCTGTGCATGATGTTGCAGCGCGCCGTCAAGTTCACCGAGTACTTCCGGTGCTATGTCGTCGGTCGGGAGCGCGTGCATGTGATGCCGTACGATCCCCGGGCGCCGTTTCACGAGCGATACGTGCAGCATCCTCCCGACTACCCTTCACACCTGCTCGCGCGCCTGGAAAGCGACGCCGTCACACTCTGCCAGGCGCTGGGTTACGATCTGAACACCGTCGAGTTCGCGGTCGAGGACGGGGTCCCCTACGCGATCGATTTCATGAATCCGGCGCCCGACGCGGACCTGCATTCGGTGGGACAGGCGAACTTCGACTGGGTGGTCAACCAGGTCGCTGCACTGGCGGTGCAACGCGCCACCGGGCAGGCGCCGCCGGTGACCTACCGATTCGACGCCTTTCTCAAGGGTCACTGAGACAAGGCTGAAGACCCTCACCGCTCTTGCCGATGACTGAGTACGGGACAGAAGGCTACAGGAATGCTTCAGACGTTTGATGTCGAACTCGCACCCGGCGCCCGCAACGCCATCCGGGTGTGCTTGAACGTGCAGCCCACCGAGCGCGTGACGGTGATCGCGGATCGCGACTGCGAAGAGATTGCGGCGAGCCTCGTGCACGAGATCGACGAGGTTGGCGCGGCGTACCAGGCCTTCGTGCTCGAAGACGTGGCGCCCCGCCCACTCGTCGACCTGCCGGAGGTCATCGCCACCGACATGGAGCGGAGCCAGGTGAGCATCTTCGCGGCGCACGCCCTGCGGAACGAGCTGAAGTCGCGGATGCAGATGACCGCGATCGTCAATCGCCGGCGGATGCGTCACGCGCACATGGTGAACATCAACCGCCAGATGATGCTCGAGGGCATGCGAGCCGACTTCCACAAAGTCGATCGCCTGAGCGCCAAGGTCCTGGACATCGTCCGCAAGGCGCGGCAGGTGCGAGCGACCTCGAAGGGCGGCAGCGACTTCACGGCCACGCTCAACCCGAACTACCGCTGGATCAAGACGAGCGGCCTCATCAGTCCAGACAAGTGGGGCAACCTGCCGGGCGGCGAGGTGTTCACCTCACCGGGCGAAGTGAACGGGACAGTGGTCGTGGACGGCGTCGTCGGCGACTTCCTCTGTGAGAAGTACGGCAGCCTGGCCGACTCGCCGCTGACGCTGCGCGTCGAACGCAACCGCCTGACCGACGCGTCGACCGAGAACAAGGAGCTCGAGCACGACTTTTGGACCTACACTCATCGCGACGAGAACTCAGACCGTGTCGGTGAGTTCGCGATTGGCACCAACATCGAGCTGACGCGCGTGATCGGCCACATTCTGCAGGACGAGAAGTTTCCCGGGGTTCATATCGCCTTCGGCGATCCGTACGGCGTCCACACCGGCGCCGACTGGAAATCGTCGACCCACATCGACGTCGTCGGCACGCGCTTCGACATCTTTGTGGATGGTCAGCAGATCATGAGTGACGGGAAGTTTCTGATCGGCGACTGACTCGGCAGTCGTTGGTGGGTCGTCGGGATTCGGGGCTCGGGGCTCCTCAGTGGTCGGTCGTCTGATCAATCGGTCGATCGGTCGTTGTTGCTCGAGGCCCGCGGCTGCGGTTCACCATTCGCGTAAGCTAAGACGCGCATGGTTCCCGCTTACCGGCAATCCTTCAACGCGAGCTGGTCTGAAGCGCGTTACGAGTCACTCCACACAACGCTCGAGAAGCGATCGGGGGCGCCGCTCGGCTTTCATTTGAGCGAGACGCCGTGTTTTTATTCGCGGTCGCTGATGAACGAGCTGGCTCGACTTGGCGCGGAGCTCGTGGAGCAGAGTCTGACCGGCGACGCAGGCCGAGCCGGCGCCGACGTTGTGCCGGATCGGTACCGCGGGCCCGGTGCCGGTGGACGACCGGCGTTTCTCTGCGTGGATTTCGGCCTGGTTCGAGCAGAAGACGGCACGATCCAACCACGACTGGTCGAGCTGCAGGCCTTTGCCTCGCTCTTCGGGTTTCAGTTGGCCGTCGCTGAAGCGTACCGCGACGCCTATCAGTTGCCCTCATCGCTCGGGTTCTTCATCGACGAGTCGCTGAATCACGACTCGTACCAGCGGCTGCTGGCCACTCACCTCGTCGGCGATCACGACGCCCAAGAGGTCGTCCTGCTGGAGATTCAGCCGAAGCATCAGAAAACGTGGCCCGATTTCGTGGCCACCGAGGCGCTGTGGGGTGTGCGCGCGATCGATACCGGAGACGTGGAGGTCGAGGGCCGCAAGCTCTTTTATCGTCGAGACGGACGCCGCCTTCAGATCAAGCGGATCTACAACCGGGTGATTCCCGACGAGCTGGAGAAAAAGAAGGTCCAGCTGCCCTTCGACTACCGTGAAGACTACGACGTCGAGTGGCTCGGGCACCCGGCGTGGTACTTCCGCGTGAGCAAGTTCTCGATCCCCTGGCTCACACATCCGTGCGTGCCCCGTACCTGGTATCTGAACGAGCTGGACCGATTGCCGGCCGATCGCGACAACTATCTGCTCAAGCCGCTGTTCTCGTTTGCCGGGGGCGGCATCACGTTCGCGCCGACTGACGAGGAGATCGCGGCCATTCCAGTCGCTGACCGCCGCAACTACATCCTTCAGGAGCGGATCCATTTCACGCCGGTGATCGACACTCCACACGGCGCCACGCAGTCAGAGATTCGCGTGATGTACATCTGGACCGATCGGCTGCGCGCGCTCTTGCCGCTCATTCGCATGGGGCGCGGCAAGATGATGGGCGTGGACTACAACAAGGGTCTGCGCTGGGTTGGAGCGTCAGCGGGCTTTATCGTGAACTGATCGACAAACCTGAAGGTTTGTCGCCACATCGAGGCCCGCACCGAGGTTTGTGGCGACAAACCTTTAGGGTAGTGGCGACAAACCTTTAGGTTTGTCGATCCAGCCTACAGCACCTCATCCGGTTTCCCCGCCCTCATTACTCGACCATCATCCATCCGCAGCACACGATCGGCGATCGCTTTGAGCTCCGCAGCGTCGTGCGTCACGTAGACCAGCGGTACGTGCAGCTCACGACGGATGCGCAACAGGTACGGAAGCAATCGATCGCGTCGTTCGCGATCGACCGCCGCGAGTGGCTCGTCGAGCAGAAGCATCGACGGCTGCGTCATCAGCGCCCGGGCGATCGCCACCCGCTGCTTCTCGCCTCCGGAAAGAAACCGCACGCGTCTGTCGAGCAGCGAACCGATCTCCAGCATCTCGACAAGTTGTCTTTCCGCCATCTGCCGTCCTTCGTCTGCCGACGCTCCGTACCTTATGTTCCCTCTCACATTCAAGTGAGGAAACAGCAGAGAGTCCTGAGGCACGTAGCCAATCCGCCGATCTCGGGCGGGAACGTCAACCCTCGCGTCCGATGAATACAGGACCCGGTCCGCGATCCGGATCTCCCCACGCTGCGGCTGTCTGAGCCCGGCGATCGCTTCGAGCAGCGTGGTCTTGCCGCTCCCTGACGGCCCAAAAAGCCCCAGCACTTCCACCGAAGACGACTCGCGGATGCCGAGCGTGAACGCCTGCTGGCGAAGTGTGATGTCGAGGGTGACCGAGATCATCGGGACGGTTCAGGGAGGTTCAGGAAGGTTCTGGGAGGTTCCGGGAGGTTCGCATGGATCCACCGAGAGTCGAGTCGTCGTCGTGAGCGTGCGCCAGGCGGTTGGAGAGGAAGATCGCGCCGAACGCCAGCACCGAGGAGACGACCAGAAGCGCCCAGGCGTCGTTCTCTCGGCCTGTCTCGACAAAGGTATAGATACCGACCGCCAGCGTTTGCGTCCGGCCAGGAATGGCGCCGGCGACCATGATGGTGGCGCCAAACTCGCCGAGCGCCCGGGAGAAGCCGAGGATGGCGCCGGCGACGATGCTGCGCGACGCCAGCGGCAACGTGATGGTCGCGAGAATCCGCAACGTTCCAGCACCCAACGTTTCGGCGATCCGCTCGAAGCGGCGATCCACCTGCTCGATTCCGGCGCGAACGCTGCGAGCGATGAGCGGAAAGCTGATCACGATCATCGCGATGACGACGGCCTTCGGCGTGAAGACCACTTCCAGTCCGATCGCGTCGAGCGCCCGTCCGACAGGGCTTCGACGTCCGAACAACCACAGCAGGAACAGGCCGGTCGCGACCGGCGGAAGCACCAACGGCAACGAGACAATCGTTTCGAGCAGAGCCTTGCCCGGAAACGATCGGCGAGCGAGAAGCCAGCCGATGCCGACCGCTGGCGGGAGAGCGAGCAGAATGGCGGTTGCCGCCATCAAGACCGTAAAGCGAGCAATGGCCCAGGTGTCGGCCGTCATGGAAGGCCGAATCCATGACGGGTGAACGCTGCCCGGGCCTTCGTGCCTTGGAGGTACGCCAAGAAGCGCCGGCCCTCAGCCTCGAACGGCCCTGCAACGACCGCCGCGGGCTGGACGATGTTCAGGTACGCGTGCTCCTTGCTGGAGATCTGCAGCAGCACGCGGACTGCCGTCGAGGCTTTCACGTCGGTGCGATACACGATGCCGCCGTCCACGCGCCCAGCTTCGACCGCAGCCAGCACCGCGCGAACCGTCGGAAAAGGGACCACCTTCGACTGCACCGCCGCCCACGCCCCCTCGTGCTCCAGCCATCGCCTTCCGTACACGCCAGCGGGAACCGCCGACGGTTCTCCCATCGCGAGGCGATTCACGCGACCCGCCAGCAGTTGTTGGGCAGTCAACGACGACGGGGGCTCCAGCGGCACAACGACGGCGAGCTCGTTGGTGAGCAGCCGAACGCGCGTAGAGGGCACGAGACGCCCAGCGTTCTCCACCACGTCCATCTGGGCCTCGTCGGCACTGATGAAGACCGCGACTCGCGCACCCTCGACGATCTGGCGCCCCAACGTGTTGGAGCCCCCGGTATTGAGGTTGACGGTGACGCCCCTGTCTTGCTTATAGAGCCCGGCGATCTCCTGGAGCGCTTCGAACATGCTCGTCGCCACCGACACGATGAGCCGAGCGTTCTGCGCCGCCGGATGCGCTGCGCCGCCGACGGAGAACCCGACCGCTGTCACGAGCGCCGCTATGAGAGCGTGTGGCTTTCGCATTCAGAACCCCTGGAACCCTGGCCCGCCTTCGCTCGCTCGGAATCGCGGCGAGCTTCCGCCTTCGCCAAGGCTTCGGCGGACGACCGTGGCTTTAGCGGAGGCTGGTCGGCGAGGTCCGCCATAGCGGCCTCCGGCCGCGTCGGCGGAAACTGTGAAACCTACAGACAACTCAGTATAATTCGAGCCGATTCTCTACTCGATTCAAGGCGGTCTCAATGGGCAGAACTGTAAACGCCGCCAGGGTTGTGCTAGCGCTCCTGGCTCTCGTCGATGCCCGACCGGTGCTGGCGCAAGCCAGGGTGGATGTCGTGACGTTGGAAGGCAAGACTGTGAGTGTCGCGCTCGACGGCTTCACTCGCCACGTCGTCACCACCAGCGACCACACCAAAAAGGCGACCTTCGAAGGTGTCCTCCTGCGCGACGCGCTCGTCAAGGCGGGGACGCCGATGGGCGAAGCGCTCCACGGGGCGGCAGCGCTCACGCGCTACGTCAAGGTCTCGGCGCGCGACGGGTATGCGGTGGTCTTCTCGATCGCCGAGCTGGACAGCGGATTCACGGACGAGATCGTGTTGCTTGCCGACATTCGCGACAACCAGCGGCTGGTTTCCGAAGCGGGTCCGCTCCAGGTCGTGGTGCCTCACGAAAAACGAGCGGGGCGGTGGATCCGGCAGGTCAGCAAGATCGAGGTCCTGGCGGCGAAATGAGCGGCCCTCTCACGGTACGGGCGGCGGCCGCACGCCTTGGCGTCGGCTATTCCACGCTCAAGCAGTGGATCTACAAGGGCACGGTTCGCACCGTGACCACCAGCGGCGGACATCACCGGATTCCAGAAAGCGAAGTCGACCGACTCTTGCTGAGTTTCTCGCCGGAAGGTCCGAGGCAGAAGGCAAAGGGCAGAACGCAAGGGCCACGCGACCATGGCGTGCTGGTCGCGCTCAGCGGCCGCAATCAGCTTCGCGGAGTCGTGGAGGAAGTCCGCGGTGACGGGCTCCTTGCACAAGTGCGCCTGCGCATCGGCAGCCAGGTCCTCACGGCCGTCATCACGCGCGACGCGGTCTCTGAGCTCATGCTCAAACGTGGGGACGAGGCTGTGGCGATCATCAAGTCCACAGAAGTGATGATCGGGCGGGAAGGAGACGAAGGCAAAAGGCCCGCCTTCGCTCGCAGGCCAGTCTCGCGAGCTTCGGCGAGGTCTCGCCGTAGCGGCCCTTCGGCCGCGTAGGCGGACAAACGGCGCGCCTTCGTCTAGGAGTCGCAAAGCGACCGAGTCCTGATAGCGAGCCGCTATAATCCGACGTCGTCTCTCATGAGCCCATCGCCCGTAGCCCAACCGAGGATGCAGTTGTGATTGGCCGGACCATCGGTCCGTACGGCATCCTCAGCAAATTGGGCGAAGGCCGGATGGGCGAAGTCTATCGCGCCCGCGACGCGCAGTAGTGGCGCTCAAGATCCTGCCGGCTGCCGTGGCGGCCGATCCGGATCGGCTGGCTCGTTTCCAGCGCGAAGCCGAGATCCTGGCTTCGCTCAACCACACGAATGTCGCGCACCTCTACGGCCTGGCCGACGCCGGCCCTTCGGCCTCCTCGGGGCAGGCGGCCGTGCGCGCGCTGGTGATGGAGCTGGTCGAAGGATCGACACTGGCGGAGCGGATTTCGCAAGGTCCCATGCCGCTCGACGAAACGCTCGTCGTCGCGCGCCAGATCGCCGAAGCCCTCGAAACAGCGCACGACCGCGGCATCATCCACCGCGACCTCAAGCCCGCCAACCTTTTCCTCACCGAGCGCGGCCAGGCCAAAGTGCTCGACTTCGGCTTGGCCAAGCTCCTCCGGCCCGTGGACGAGGCCACCGCCACTGCCGACCTGACCCGCGCCGGCGCCGCCCCCGGCACGCTGCCCTACATGGCGCCCGAGCAGTTGCGCGGCCGGCCGGTGGACGCGCGCACCGACATCTATGCGCTGGGTTGCGTGCTCTACGAGATGGCCACCGGCCAACGGCCCTTCCGCGCCGAGCTGGGCCCCGAGCTCAGCTCCGACATTCTCAACAAGTCCCCGGTTCAACCGGTCCGCTTGAACCCTGACCTTCCGGCGGAGCTGGAGCGCATCATCCTCAAGTGCCTGGAGAAAGATCCCGAGAACCGCTACCAGTCCGCCAAAGAAGTGATGGTTGATCTCCGCCGCCTCGCCAGTTCCACCGCCCCAACCTTCGCCCCGAGCCCCCAGGCTCCTGCCTGGGGGAGAGCGGGTTCCAGCGGGTCTGAAATCTCCCCGAGGCAGGAGCCTCGGGGCTCCGGGGTTGGGGCGCGTGTGGTTCCTCGCTGGGTCCTCGCCTTGGCCCTGGTGGCCCTGCCGGGGCTGTTGGTCTACGCCTTCTTCTCCAACCTCGGCGGCCTGCGCCACCGCCTGCTGGGTGCGCCCGCGCCGCAGATCGATTCCATTGCAGTGCTGCCGCTGGAGAACCTCTCGGGAAATCCTGAGGAAGAATACTTCGTCGATGGAATGACGGAAGAGCTCATCTCGCAACTGGCGCAGATCAGCGCCCTCAAGGTGATTTCCCGCACGTCGGTCATGCAATACAAGAAGGCCCGCAAGCCGCTGCCGGAGATCGCGCGCGAGCTCGATGTCGACGCCGTGGTGGAAGGCTCCGTGCGCCGCGCCGGCAACCGCGTGCGCATCACCGCCCAGTTGGTGCATGCTCCCACCGACCGCCACCTGTGGGCCAAGAGCTACGAGCGCGACCTGAGCGATGTGCTGACGCGGCAGAGCGAAGTGGCGCGCGAGATTGCGCGCGAAGTCAACGTCGCCCTGACCCCGCGGGAGCAGGCGCGGCTCGCCGCCGCCCGACCGACGAATCCCGAGGCGCACGAGTTGTATC
>JBOGIV010000201.1:0-10824 GCA_050747925.1 Vicinamibacterales bacterium | reverse complement strand
TTCGAAGAACTGCAGTCCTCCGGACGCTACGACCTGACCCTGAACGTGAACCGCCACGATCTCAAGCTCGGCGGAGAATTCCTGTGGTGGCGCGACAGCGGGGTTCGAGAGCTCGTCTCGCGAGGCGAGTTCATCTTCAGCACGAGGCCGGCCGATATCGAACGGCGGTTTCCGGCCAGCAGTTTCGACAACCCCGCCGCCTGGGACCTCTCCGGCCTGGACGGGTCGGTTCAGCGCTACGACCTCAACGTCGGTGACTGGTCGGTCGACATTCCGCGTCCCAACTGGGCCATCTGGATCGGTGACACGTGGCGAGCGAGCGACCGCCTGACGTTCAACCTGGGCGTTCGGTGGGACGTCGACTGGGGCATCCTGGATCCGCCCGACATGCGCAGCACCGCGACGTTCGATCCCGTGGGTGGCGTCGTACCGCAGAACAGCCCGCCGTTTGCGAGCGACACTATCGCGATCAACGCGGGGGACCGGGTCTTTCGCACGGGCCTTCGCGACCTCAACAATGTAGCCCCGCGCGTGGGATTCGCCTATCGGGTGACCGGCACAGACGACTTCGTCATCCGGGGCGGCAGCGGCCTCTTCCACACGTCACCGATGTCGAACATCGCCTATGGACAGCAGTCGTTCAACCTCGAGCGGGTGCTCGCCAATACGTTCCCGAACGACCGGCAGCCTGGCTTCATCCAGGATCCGCTGCGAGGCATCACGGGCGCGGACATCCTGTCGGGCCGCGTCCCGACCCCACCCCAGCAGCCGCGCGTGATCGCGCACGACTATCAGCTGCCGTACTCCTGGCAGAACGTCGTCGGGTTCCAGAAGCAGCTCTCGGCCGTCATGAGCGTCGAGTCTGACCTCGTGTTCACGAAGGAGTACAACATCGACCGGGCGCGTGACATCAACCTCTTTTACGATCCAGCCACCGGATACAACAAGGACCTGACAACGTTTGGCCGCCCGGACCCGAAATACGGCCAGTTTCAGTGGCAAGACAGCACGGGCAAGTCAGACTATCTCGCGTTGTCGTCTGGTGTTACGAGACGCTTCCGCGACAATTTCCAGTTCAACGCGTCGCACACCCTGATGTTCTTCAAGCACGACAACCACCAAGGCGCTTACAGCTTCACGACCTTTTCCGACAATTCGCTCAATCCCGACGCCGAATGGGCGCGGTCGACCGAGTTCCAGCGCAACACGGTCCGGATGAGCGGTATCTATCACCTTCCGTGGCAGATCAACGTCGCGGCCGCGTACTTCTACGGGTCCGGCGCCTACACGGCAACGACGATCGCCGGACTCCCGTTTGGCAAGCCGGGAAACAATCGCCTCAACGTGGGCGCACCCATCACCGTGAGGCCGGAGGCGCTCGATCGGTTCGAGGGACCCGCGGCGATCGGGACGCTTCAGACCACGCCTCGAAATGCCCTGCGCGGCCTGCCCCTGCACAAGGTCGACGTGCGACTCAGCAAGGACATCCGCGTGGGACGCATGCGCGCCACGCTCGTCGGCGAAGTGTTCAACCTGCTCAACCACGCGAACTTCGGCTCGTACAACGGGCAGGTCAATTCAACGACGTTCGGCGATACGCGTCAGAGCACCGGTAACGCGTACGTGCCGCGATCGGGCCAGTTCGGATTCAAGATTGCGTTTTAGCGAGATCGTCGAGGGCTCGCCATCTTGGCCAAGTCGATCGATGGTCGTGACACCGTTCGGCGCGCCGCGAGGCAGGAGGGGATGGGCTATGAACGTCAGGAACACATCTGCGTCAATCACCGCATGGAGTCTCGTATCATTCGCGTGTGCGTGTGTGGTGCTCGCCTCTCCGACGATATTTCCGACCGGAACCACCATCTACAAACCGACCGAAAGCTACAGCAGCTACATCCTGATCTCGGACCACGCGTCCCTGGGCAATCATCCGGACGCCAAGGTCAGGGCCGAGAGCAAGGTACCGGACGACATCCGTCTCATCGACATGAACGGCAAGGTCGTGCACACGTGGACGGTGGCGCCGAACTTCAACAAGCGAAGCCGACTGCTGCCCAACGGCCACCTGGTCTACGCCGGCGCGAACAAGACCATCTACGAATACGACTGGGGTGGCAACCTCGTGTGGAAGCACGAAGGCATCGGGTCGATCAACGACCTGCGTGTTCTGCCCGATGGGAACAAGCTGCTCCTGGCCCATGAGCCGATCCCGGACGAGTTCCAGCGACAGGTCAAGGATGTGGACATGAGTCCACGGTGGGCGCCTCGGAAGCGAGGGAGCGTCGAACGCCAGCTCGGCGGGGATATCTATGAAGTGAACGCCGCCGGGAAGGTCGTCTGGGAGTGGCACGCGCACAATCATCTCGATCTGAACCGGTTCTCGCCGGCCACACCGGACGGCGACTGGCTTCACCTGAATTCGATTCAGCCTCTTCCAGAAAACAAGTGGTACGACGCCGGTGATCAGCGATTCAAGCCCGGCAACATCCTGGTCAACGCGAGAAACATCGACACGATGTACATCGTCGACAAACCGACCGGGAAAGTGGTCTGGGAAGGAACGCACAGCTACAAAGGGGGCATGGCCCATTCTCATGAACCGGAGATGATCGAAAAGGGGTTGCCAGGGGCAGGAAACATCCTCCTGTTCGACAACGGCCTGTTTCCCAGGCATCGAGAGCACAGCGGGCAGACCTTCATCATCGAGCTCGATCCGGTGACCCAGCAGATCGTGTGGAAGTACGAAACGGATGGGTACTCCAATATGAAGTTCTTCAGCAAGACCATGGGGTCGCAGAAACGGCTGCCCAATGGGAATACTTTCATCACCGAGGACAACACGGGGCGGCTGTTCCAGGTGAAGCCCGATGGCGAGATCGTGTGGGAGTATGTGAACCGGGGCGGCACGACGCGTCCGTCTCCAGTCCCGTACGATTTCACGCCGCAACTGAGAGCGCTGCCCAGACCTCCCGAGCTCGCCGTGACACCCCCGAACAATCTCGAGTGGCACCTCGAGCCCGACATTCGCAGAAAGTGAGACGGTTCTTTGCGAGGTGCTGGCCGTCAGCCGGTGACCCCGAGCATCGCCACTGCTTCTGAGGGTGTCAGTACGCGCACGGGAGATCGCTTGAAGTCCTTGGTGTTCCGCGTGACGATGACGTCGCACTTCGCCCGGCGGGCAGCCGCGGCCATGACCGCGTCTTCGAAGTCCCGACTCTCCGACGAGAGAGCGGAGTGAAGCACGCTGCGATCCACTGGCGCCACGTCGAATACCGAGAGCAGTGCGTCGGTCGCTTCCCGCGCCGTCCGGCCGCCGACGATCTTCTTGTTGAGATAGTGGATGGTCGTGACGGCATGCGCGGATAGCAGCCCTTCGAGCTCGCCGCGTTCAACCGCCTCCCAGATTGCCGATGCGCTTTCGGCATACGGCTGTCGATCCAGCAGTACATCCAGCACGACGTTGACGTCGAGCAGCGCTCGTTTCATCGGTACTTGTGCTCGAGATACCGGTGATAGTCCGCCAGCGAGCCGCCCTTGAGTGATCCTCGCAACCGCGCCAGCACCGGTGTCGTTGGCCGCGTCGCCTCGTGCGTGCTCGCAGCTCCATCAAGCAGTTGCTCGACCAGCTTCGAGACCGACGTGCCCCGAGCTCGCGCATAGCGTTTGGCTTTGCCGATGACACGTTCATCAACGGTGAGCGTGAGCTTCGTCACCATACGTATAAACGTAGCATCGTCACACGTGCACCCACAACTGTTTTCCACGCTCGACCGCATCGGGCATAATCCGCCGATGCGCTCCCCCTACGCTGCTTTGGTGGTCGCGGCGATTGTCGTGGCCGCTGCAGGCGACCCTAAAGGGTCGCCTCTACAACTGCTTTACGCAGGCGACCCTGACCAGCCTTCGCCAAGGCTACGGCGGTCCGCCCAAGCTTTAGCGACGGCGGAAGGGTCGCCTCTACAGATTCTCAACCCAGCCGTGGTCCACTCGCAGTCCGCCGACCTGCGGACGCGCGCCGAGACCTCCAACTACGAAGAGACCAGCCGCTATGACGATGTCATGCGCATCGTCAGTAGGTTGGTGGCGACGAGTCCGATCGTCTATACCGAGATGTTCGGCCGGACCGAGGAAGAACGCGATCTGCCGCTGCTGGTGATTTCAGACCCGAAGGTCTCGTCGCCCGAAGCCGCCCATAAGCTGGGCCGGCCGCTGGTCTTCGTTCAAGCCAACATCCATGCGGGCGAGGTCGAAGGCAAGGAAGCCATTCTGATGTTGGCGCGCCGGCTGGTGTCCGGCGAGCTCAAGCCGATCACCAAGCAGCTCGTGGTGTTGATTGCCCCCATTTACAACGCCGACGGCAACGAGAAGGTGTCCGTTCAGAACCGCACCGCGCAGAACGGCCCGGTGGCGGGGGTTGGCACGCGCGAGAACGCGAAAGGGCTCGACCTCAATCGCGACTACATGAAGCTCGAGAGTCGCGAGGCGCGCGGGCTCGTGCAGTTGATGACTCGCTGGGATCCGCATGTGCTCGTGGACCTGCATACGACCAATGGCTCGTATCACGCCTACCATCTGACGTATGCGTCCATCCTGAATCCAAACGCAGACGCCCGGCTGATCGCGTTCGAGCGCGAGCGGATGCTGCCGGCCGTCCAGAGTGCGGTGCTCAAGAAGGGCGGCTTCCGAACCTATTACTACGGCAATTTCTCGCGAGAGAGCGGGGGCGGACGCGAGAGCGCTCGAATCGATCCTGCCGCCCCTGGCAACGCGACCTGGCGCACCTTCGATCATCGCCCGCGGTTCGGCAACAACTACGTGGGCCTGCGCAACCGCATCGCGATTCTGTTGGAGGCGTACAGCTACCTCGACTTCAAGGGCCGCATCGACGTCACGACCGCATTCGTCGAAGAGATCTGGCGAGCGTCGGCCGAGAACGCCCAGCGCATTCTGTCGCTCACCTCGCAAGCCGATCGTCAATTCACCGCGCCGCAAACGGTCAAGCCGATCGAGCTGGGTGTGGACTTCGAGATTCGCGCCTTGCCCGAGCTCGTGGACATCGTCGTCGGCGATGTGAAGAAGCAGCTCAATCCGCGATCGGGAAGAGAGATGTCGCAGATGACCGAGATGGCGACGCCGGTCAAGATGAAGGACTACGGGGCGTTCGAAGCTACCAGGGTGGTCGCGATACCGAAGGGATGGCTGATCCCCAAGCCGCTCGTTGACAGCCCACGGATGGCGGCCGCGATCGATCGGATCAAATGGCATGGGCTGCAGATGCGGACGATTTCGAGTGAAGGGCCGGTGACGGTCGAACGATTCTTGATCGACGAGTACACGCGCGCCGAGCGCCCGTTCCAGGGACATCGAGAGGCGCGGCTGCGAGGCAGCTTGCAGAAAGCACAGCTCTCAGTCAGCGCAGGATCGCTGTTCATCCCCGCGAATCAGCCGCTGGCGCGGTTGGCGTTCTATCTCCTCGAGGCAGAGAGCGACGATGGGCTGGTGACGTGGAACATCATCGAAGAGGGCCTCGCGGTGGGTGAGACCTACCCGATCTATCGAGTGTTGAACTCGACGTCGTTGTCGTTTGATCGGTAGAGACGCCCCGAGATCAAGGAGAAACAGGAGATAAGGAGTTTAGGAGAATTAATTTTCTCTTGACCTCCTGAGCTCCTGTTTGAACGCCTCCTGACCTCGAGTCCGGGCTCCTGGTTTTCAGCGCCGTGCGACCGCGATCTGATACAGATTCGGCCAGCGCTTGCCGGTCACAAAAACTCGCCGCAGCGACTTGTCGTAGGCGATGCCGTTGAGCACGTGATCGGCTGAGGGCCGCCGGGGCACGGGCCACAGCGAGTCGAGCGCCACCCATCCGGTCACGTCTCCGGTAGAGGGGGCGATCCGGGCAATGCGATCCGTGTACCACACGTTTGCCCAGATCTCGTCGTCCACCCACTCCAATTCGTTCAACCGATCGATGTTCCTGCCCGAGTCGCGCACCGTGATGGTCTTGGTGAGCGTGAACGTCTTGGGATCGAAGTAGAACAGGCGCGCCGATCCATCGCTCATGACGAGACGGGACGCGCCGTCGTAGGCGAGGCCCCAGCCCTCGGTTTGGTAGCTGAAGGTTCGACGCCGGGCGAACGTCTTGCGGTCGTAAACGAAACCCACCTTGCTCTGCCAGGTCAGTTGGACCAGCGCATCCCCAACCAGCGTGAGTCCCTCCGCGAAGTACTCGTTGGCAATCTTGATCTGCTGAAGCACGCGACCGGTGGTGAGCTCGACTCGCCGGAGTGACGATTCCCCTTGCAGGCCAGTGCTCTCATAGAGCTCGCCGTCGGCGAAGAGGAGTCCCTGAGTAAAGGCGGTTGGATCGTGCGGGAAGGTAGCCACCACCCTGAAGTCGTAGACCGGCGCCGGCTGGCGTTGAGTCGCAACACCTGACGCCGAGCACGCCAGGAGGACCGCAGCGCCGGCGATGCACACGACCGCCAGACAGCTACGGCTTGATGAGGTAGAACGCTTCCTGGCGTCCATCAATCCAATCCCACTTGCCCCCTGGCATGATCGCGGCATCCTCTTCGAGTGCGAATCGGACCGGCTGGCCGCCCCACTCCTTGACCTGATGCGTGACGTTCAACTCGATCGAATGCCACGTGTTGGGCCGGAACACGTAGTCACCGCGAACCGGTACACCCTGCTGATAGTCGGTCATCCCGATCGGCGGACCAGCGCCGTGTCCGTGATAGCCGACCGGATGACAGTAGATCGCCGGCACCAGACCTTCCTTCTTCGCTTGCGCGAGAGCATCGGCGAGCGCCTGGTTTCCGGTTCTCTCCAGACGCGCAAACTGCATCGTCAAGTCCTGGAGGCGGTTGCCTGCCTTGAGGCCGTCCCTCAACCCCTGTGGCGCCTCGGTCTCACCCGGTCTGAGCACGTACGCGTTGTGCTGCGTGTCAGTCGAGAACCCGAGATAGACGATACCGAAGTCCGTGTGGAGCATGTCACCGGGTTGAATCACGCCTTGAGGGTTCGTCTTCTCGCCCTGCCGCCAAATCGTGACCGACGGATGGAACCACTTGCCCAGGCCCATCTCGACGACCCGCTGACGCATCCACCACACGACGTCTTCGTTGGTGGTCTTGCCTGGCGTGATGACCTTGTTCGAGAACGCTTCGCGAATCACCATGTGCGCGACCTTCATGACATGGCGATACGCGTCGAGCTCTTCGGGCAGCTTCACTTCGAGCCAGCCAACAGCCAGCATCTCCGCCGACTTTACGCGACCCGCAAACATGGGGCTGAGCGCGTCGAGCAGGCGCCGCTTCTCGTTCGCGGTGATGCCGTCGGCGTGATTCCATGCGTCGGACTCGTTGATCCCGATGACCTTGGGTTGCTTCTCCTCGACGAGTTTGCGAAGGCCGTCCAACTGGCCGTCGTTCGGCGTCGGATAGAGCGTGAAAGTCTTGTCGTAATCGAAGCGGCCGATCGAGTACCGCTCGACGGGTTTGCCGCCGCCGGGGTTGAAGAAGACCAGAATCGTGCGGCGCCGGGATGCGAAGTAGGTGATGGGCGACATCGACGCGAAGACGGGGTCTTCGTTGTACTCGCGCGTCGGGATGATCCACATGTCGATTCCCTCGCGCGCCATCAGGCCGGGAAGAAGCGTATCGAGGCGCTTCTTGATCCACGGCGTCACGAGCGCGTTCTGCTCGCGATGCGTGAGCACGCGCGTTGGCGGGTCGGGGAAGGTCTGCGCCTGAACGGCGGTGGGCTCGTTCGATGCCGATCGAGCCGCCGTGGTCGCGAGGGGCCGTACGGTTCCGCCGATGGCGACGGCGGCAATCAAGCAGGCAAGGGAGATCAGGCGACGCATATGCCGCGATTGTAATTGACGGTGTCAGACACCGTTCCAATATCTGCCAACGTAGGCGAAATTCGTGCCTTCGGCACTTTTCGCCACGTACGCAGAATCCAGAACGGTGTCTGACACCGTCAATTACACCCCGACAGTTGCCGCTGCAGGGCTTCGCGGTACAACCGGCTTAGTCGAAGTCGCTGGCCGCCGCGCATCACGACCTCATAGTCCGCTCCGCTGGCGATCCGCAGCTCCTTGATCTGACCGAGGTTCACGATGCGTGAGCGATGAATGCGAAAGAACCGCGATTCCCCGATCCGCCCGAGCAGCGAGGCCATCGTTTCTCTGAGAACGTACGACTCGGCGCCAACGTGGATGTGGACGTGATTGCCATCAGCCTCCACCCAGTCAATTTGATCGATTTCGACGAACGACACGCGGCCGCCGCGCTTGATCAGCAACCGCTCGCCGCTCTGAGCGGGCGTTCTGATCGACCGTAAGACAGCGGCGAGACGAGTCGCGAGCGATCCCGCCTCAATCCGCTCGAGATGCCGGCGCGCGCGCTGGAGCGCCGACTGAAAACGCTGGCGCCCAAACGGCTTGAGCAGATAATCGAGCGCTTGCACTTCGAACGCGCGAACCGCGTGCTCGTCGTAGGCGGTGACGAAGACCGTCGGTGGCATGTGATCGACGCCAATGCGCTCGATGACCCCGAATCCGTCCAGCTCGGGCATCTGCAAATCGAGGAACACGAGATCTGGTGAGGTCTGCCGGATTCGGTCGATCGCTTCGAGCCCGGATGCCGCCGCGCCCGCCAGGACGACGTCCGGCTCGGCGGCGAGCAGCGAGACGAGCCGCTCGCGCGCCATCGGCTGGTCGTCAACGACCAGAGCGCGAATGGTCATGCGACCTCCGCCGGGTGCCTCTGGGCAGGTCGATCGACGCGGAGCGGCAGCGCCAGGTCCACAACGACGCCCCCGGCAGGATGTTCGCGCAGTTCGAGCCCCGCCTCGGCGCCATAGAGACGTTCGATCCTTGCCCGGGTGTTCGACAACCCCACGCCATCAAGACGAGCCGGCTTGCCAGCCAGCCCCTTGCCCGTGTCGCGCACCCGCAGGCGCAGTCGATGGCCTTCACGCCGGGCCTCGATCGTCAGGACCGCGCGGCCGGCGTGCGGCTCCAGGCCGTGACGCACCGCGTTCTCGGCCAGCGGCTGAAGCACGAGCGTCGGCACGCGGGCGTCGAGCGCCGCGACGTCGATGCCGTACTCGATCTCGAGACGGTCACCAAAGTGCACCTGCTCGATATCGAGATAGGCCCGTAGATACTCGAACTCTTCGGCGAGCGTCACCTCCTGCACGCCCACCTTGCTCAACGTGACGCGGAGCAGGTCGCTCAGCCGCTCGATCATCGCGTCGGCCTTTTCAGGATCGCGATGGACGAGCGTGGAGATGGCGTGCAGAGTGTTGAACAGGAAATGCGGATGCAGCTGCCGCTGCAGCGCCTGCAGCTGCGCTTCGATCAAGCGCGTCTCGAGTCGAGCCGCCCGCACCTCGCGCGCGCGCGCCTGCCGGTAGTAGTCGGTGGCGTGCTGCAGGCCGACCAGCGCCCAGTAGGCGGGCAGCTCGAAGTCGAGGGTCCGGAAGAACGCGTCCACGACCGTCGGCCCCCACTCTGCGTTCACGCCAAACAGGCGCTGCAGACCGAATCGACCCGTCCCCACGAGGACCAGATGCGCGGAAGTGACGACCAACGCCGCTGGCACGTGTGCGACGAGCGCCCGTCGCCAGCCTTCTCGGTCGAACGGGAAGCGTCGCCCGAGAGCGAACGCGATCGGAGCGAAGAGCGCCCAACTGCTCCAGAGCACCACGTTCATCGCGAGGATGTAGGGGAGGGTCGCGGTGCGATCGGCCTGAAGCGACCATAACGATCGTCCGGTGGCCCAGGTAAACCACACCGAGACGAGCGCGGCGAACACGCTGTAAGCGACACCGACCGCTAGAATCACGCGCCACGACAGACGGCCTCGGCGCGGCATCCGCGCACTATGTGGCACTCCCTCCGCCCGGTCAAGCCGCGTCCGGCCGCTTCATCACGACGCGATGCGGGTCGTCACGCCAGAAGCGCACGGTTTGGTCGGTGCGGTCTGCCTTCGCACGGTTGGATCGGAATTCGAGCCGTTGAAGCGTTGGCACGAACGATCGGGACCATGTTCACGCCGCCGTGACCACGGTCATCGATTCGCCTCCACCGCCATCTCGCCGGTCGGCATGGCCATTGCGGCTTCGTGCACGTTCGCGACGGCCTCGGCTCGGCCGTCACGTGTGATGTGGTGCGCCGCTCGGCGCCTGACAGGAGGATGGAATGACCAGGTGGACAAGAACCGCAGCCGCCGTGTGGCTGCTTTCCCTCGCGATGACCGTCTCTGCTGCTGCCCAGGGTGGCGGCGCCAGCAGTACTGGAACGATTCAAGGACGAGTAGTCGACGCGCAAGGCGCCGTCTTGCCAGGCGCGACCGTGACGGCGACGAGCCCGTCGGCGCTCGGCGCGCAAACAACCGTGACATCCGAGACTGGAAACTATCGGTTTCCCGGTGTTCCGCCCGGTGCCTACGCGCTGACGTTCGAGCTGGCGGGTTTCAACACGCTGAAGCGTGACGGCATTCAGATTGGCCTTGGCTTCACGGCGAGCGTGAACGTCGAGCTCGCGCTGGCCACCGTTCAGGAAACCGTGACGGTGAGCGGCGAATCGCCGGTCATCGACATGAGCACCACGCGCGTGCAACAGAATTTCAAGTTGGATCAGCTCCAGTCCATTCCCAACGGCCGCGACATGTGGGCGCTGCTCGCGGTGACGCCGTCGGTGCAGATGGGTCGCATCGATGTCGGCGGCAACCGCGCGGGCACGCAGACGCAGTACACCGCGTACGGACAGACCGGGCAGGTGCGCGTGCTGATCGAGGGCATCAACAC
>JBOGIV010000200.1:0-8008 GCA_050747925.1 Vicinamibacterales bacterium | reverse complement strand
TTCAGCCTGTTCTTCCCCGAGAAGCGGCAGTTCTTCATCGAGGGCGCCGACTCGCTGCGAATGGGCGTCGGCCTTCTTCATTTTGGTCCGCCGCCGCTCGAGATTTTCTACAGCCGCAACATTGGTCTGTCGAGTGCCGGAACGCCGATCACGATTCCTTTTGGCGCCAAGCTCACGGGGAAGGTCGCCGGTTTCGACGTGGGCGTCGTGAACGCACAGACTTCAGGCCGGGGGCAGCAGAGTGGCGAAAACTTCTCGGTCGCCCGGGTGCGGAAGGAAGTGCTCGGCCGCTCGTACATCGGCGCGATCGCGACCAATCGGCAGGGCGGCAGCGCGCGGAACCAACTGGTGGGCGCCGACGCCAGGTTTACGTTTTTCAACAACTTGAATGTGATGGGCCTGGCCGCGCGTTCCGACGATCAAGGCAAGGCCGGGCAGTGGGCCACGCAATTCGGCACCGAATGGCGCGACGATTTTGTGGAAGCAGGCGCCAACTACATTGACATCGATCCCGAGTTCAACCCAGGTATCGGGTTCGTGCGCGTGCGCGAGCGCTTGCTTGGCGTGCGCGGCTCGATCAAACCGCGCCCAAAGCGCTGGCGGGTGCGGCAGTTCGAGCTCACGCCGAGCAGCGTCTGGTATCACGATGCCGACCGCGTGCTGCGCAGCCGCGAATCGAACGTGACGCTCGCCGCGGCGTTCGAGACCGGCGACCGCGTGGAACTCGTACCCTTCTCGAGCTACGAACGCGTCGTCCGGCCGTTCGCGATCGGACCGGGCGTGGTCTTGACACCCGGCGATTACGAGTGGAACGGGCTAACCGTGAACTTGCGCTCGTACAACGGTCGCAAGACGAGTGGCATTGTGGCGGTCAGCGTCGGCGACTTCTACGACGGGAACAAGCGGACCCTGACGCTCTCGGCCGATCTACGTCCGAACAAGCTCCTCTCGTTCAACCCGAGCTACCAGATCAACGACGTCCATCTGTCGCCTGGCGCGTTCGTCACGCACCTGGTCGGCCTGCGGGCCAATGTGTCGTTTTCGACAAACCTGCTTACCTCGGCCTACGCCCAATACAACAGCGCCGGCCAGCTCGCCGCCACGCAGGTGCGCGTCAATTACATCTTCCGCACGATCGACAACATCTTCGTCGTTTACAACGAAACGCGGTACACCGACGGCGTGTTCGACGGCAGAGTCAACAAATCGTTGGTGGTCAAGGCCACCTATTCGGTCCACCGCTAGTGTCCGACCCGAATCGATTCGCCGATCACTCCCTCGTCGGGCCGCGGCGGGCGACAAGTGTCGCTTCCAGTGCGGGAAGCGCCGCACGATCTTTGGGGCGGTTGGCGGCTCGTTTGCTCAGAATGATGCGTTCGAGCGGCAGGATCCGCAGCGGGACGCCTTCGATCTCGCGCACAATCGCGCTCGCGTACTCTCGATCGAACCGATCGAGCCCGTGTGCGGTCAGAACGATGTCGAGACGTTCGAGACCCTGGCCTCCGAACATGGGAGGTTGGAGACCCAAGCCTGGTATCCAGAACGCGCCGGCATCGGCTGCCGCCAGCGCGAGACGCGAGTCGTCGATGCGTTCGAGCCAGATGTCCAGGTCCTGTGTGCTCACGGGGGCCCCCTCGAGGAGGGCGGCCCCGAGTCCGACGACGAGATAGTGAACACCCTGTTGGTTCAGGGCGCGAAACAGCGCACGCTCAGCGGAAGTAAGCGCGAAGTCGTCCACGTTGGAGTCCCGCGCGAAGCCGTTCCGCCGGGCTCAATTCCAGACAGCGGAGCGCGTGGTACAGGTCCGATGGATCGTGTTCCGGGTGCTCGCGGGCGAGCGCGTGGGCGCGGTCCCAGAGCATTCGAGCGTGCTCTGCCCAGGCGTCCTGCTCTGGTGTCAGTGCTGGGGCCGTCGTCCCGTCCTCGAGTGGCGAAGCAGCCATCGACTACATCCTGACACAGTCCATTGCGAGCGAGCACGCCGAGGGAGCGGTCCTCCGGCACCGTGACCGCACCTGCCAGAAGCCACTGTTCGTTTCGGCCGGGCCTGATCGAGCGAACAAGGGCGTGACGCTATAATCCGGCCCGAAGTGCCAGGGCCGCGAAGCGGTGACTCCTAGCGAAGCTTCGCCTCAAACCGCCCAGAACAACACGTCGGCTCCGCTTCGCTAGGGGGCAGTGTCTTCTTGCCCCGCTCCGCGGGGCGGACATCTTCTGCGGCCTGCCAGAAACTTGCTTCAACCGTCGCCATGCAGGCCTTAGAAGTGTCTAGCCGAAGCAGAGCAGCCGACCTTCAACGGACCCGATAACGATTCGACCCGAGGCGAGCGCAGGCGAGGCGGAGAACGCCGCGCCCTCGTCGTGCTGCCACACGACTTTCCCACTCACCAGGTCCAGCGCATACAGGCGGCCGTCGTTCGACCCAACGAACACGCGGCCCCCACTCACTGCGGGCGACGAATCGATGCGGGCGCGTGTCATGTACGTCCACCGCGCCTTCCCAGTTCTCGCGTCGAGCGCGTGGACCATCCGATCGCGTCCGCCCAGGACGATCGTGCCGTTCACATACGCGGCCGATGAATAAAACGGGAACTTGCGATCGGGATGCTCGTACCGCCACCGCACTCTCTTCGACGCCAGGTCCAGCGCCAGCACATGATTGTCAAAGGTGCCGAAGTAGGCCACGTTGTCCACAAGGCTCACCGATGCACCCGTGTACGCCGTTGCCGACGTCGCATAGCGCTCGCGGCCATCTCGGACGCCGATAGCGTGAAACCTCTCGTCACAGCCGGCGAAGTGTGCGACGCCGTCCACGATGGAGGGCGTGCCGTGCACGTAGTTCTCGGTGGTGTATGACCACTTCAAAGCGCCGTCCGCCGCGCCCAGGCCGTAGAGCTTTCCATCGTACGATCCGATCACCAACAGGTCGCCGACCACGACCGGTGACGACTTGACTTCCGACTGGGTCTTGTAGGTCCACAGACGCGCGCCGTCGGCGATGTTGACGGCGTGCACAAAGCCGTTGAGATCGCCGACGAACACTCGGCCGCTGGCAACCGCCGGCGACGATTCGCCAATCACCTCACCCGCCTTGTAGCGCCACTTGAGCGTCCCATCGTTCAGATTCAACGCGATGAGCTCGCCTGTCGCCGTGCCGACGTACACCACACCGTCGGCGATTGCCGGCGACGAGTCAAAGGCTTCGCCGCCTTCCCACGCCCAGGCGAGCTTGGGAGTGGCCGCGATCATCGTGGCTGACAGACCCGTGAGAGACGGCGTGCCGCGGAACTGCGGCCAGGCATCAGCGGGCGCAACCGCAGGCGCGCGCGCCGAGAGGAAACGACCGCCCGACAGGACGCCGAGCGCCGACGCGACGAGAAAGTCGCGACGCTTCACTTCTTCGGCTGAGCAAGCGCGTAGAGCTGATTGCGATTCATGACGAAGAGCGCGCCGTTGGCCGGCACGACGGTCGAATACACCGAGCTGCCCATGTTCTGCTCGGAAAGCACCTTGAGCGTTTTGCCGTGCTGTAGCACGAGCAGGTCGCCGTCCTCATCCCCGATGTAGACCTTATCGCCGATGATCATCGGCGACGACCAGATCGCGGCAAACAGATCGTGCGTCCAGTACGGCTGCCCTGTTTTGAGATCGAGGCAGTGCAGAAACCCGCTGAAGTCGGCCAGGTAGATGAGGCCTTCTTTGATGGCGGCGGTCGAAATCGACCGACGGATCTTCTCAAAGTGCCAGATCTTCCCCGACTGGGTGATGTCGCCGCGCTTGGTGGCATCGATCGCATACGCGTGGCCGACGCCTTCTCCATGTTCGGGGTCCTGGCCGTTGGCAAGGTAGACGACGTTCTCGAAGATGACCGGTGTGCTGATCACCTCGTTTCTCGTCTTCGGCCACACAGAATCTTTGGGATTGGTATCGAACTCCCACAGCTTCTTGCCGCTCATCGCTTCATACCCGCGCACCCAGCCGTCGCCTTGGGCATGGACCACCTGCATGACCCCGCCAATCTCGCCCACCGACGGCGTGGACCACTGGCCGTGCAGGATGCGATCGCCGACCGAGTTGTCTTCCCACACGAGTTTCCCGGTCGTCTTGTCGAGCGCAATGATCGACGGAGCTTTGGGCGACGGAATGTTCACGTGGCTCTCGTCCTGCCCATTCGCCGTCGAGCAAAAGAGCAAGTTCTGGTGCGCGACTGGAGAACAGTTGGAGAGGTTGTGCGGGAACGACCCCACCTCGTCCATCATGTCGAAGATCCAGATGATGTCGGGGTCGCGCCGACTCGTGAGCTTTTCGTCCTTGTACGGTCCGTCGTTCTCGTTGTCGTGGAACCCCTGCGCATCGGCGGCGATGATCTGCCCGCGGTTCGATGTGAAGTAGACCACGCCGTCCTGGATGAGCGCCGAGCTGGCAATGCCCTGGAACGGCCAGTCGTTGGCGCGACCCGACGACAACTTCTCGAACGTGGCCTGCCACAGGAATTCACCGTTCGACTCCCGAAACGCCATCAGGACACCGCGATCGCCGGGCTGCTTCGGATCCCGGAGTGCCTCGTTGTTGGTGCCAACAACAACGACGCCCGATCCAACCGAAGGGTTGCCGTAGGACTGCGAGCCGAGCTCCGCAACCCACTTCACGTTCTTCCCGGTTTTGACGTCCCACTCAGTCGGCATGCCAGTCAGAGCCGACACCATGTTGCGGCTCGGCGTCCCGCCCCACATGGGCCAGTCAGCGGAGAGCGCCACCGGAGCGGCAAGCAGAAAAAGACCAGACACAAGAATCTTGAGGTGTCGCATATCGGCTATCGGCTGCCAGCTATCAGCTATCAGCGTTCGGCTATCAGCTCTCGGCTCTGCGGACGTTCGTACCGGCAACTGAGAGCTGATCGCTGAAGGCTACTGGTTCCTGTAGACCTTCACGTTATCAAAGTAGATCTCAGAGATCCCGTCGCCGTAGATCCCTGGGCTCCCGGATTTGTGCGGAATCGTATCGACCTTTTCGATCGTCCACGCCGTCGGCTCCGCGTCGCTCGCCGGCCATACCTTGCCGCGGACGCGCGCGGTGCCGGTCGGCAAGTGATCCACGCGCAGCTTCATCCGGTACCAGCGATCCACATCCCACGTGAACGGCACTCGAACCGTCATCTCGTCGGCCGCCTGCCACGGATGGAGCTCGAGCTTTTGCCCGTTGCCAAACAGCACGAGGCCGTAGCGCTCGTTGATGAGTCCCACGTCACCACGTTGACGACGCTGTTCGCGGCCGCGAACGTCGGCTTCGACCGTGTAGTCGGCCCAGTCAGGCGGCCCGAAGAACACTTTTGCGCGCCGGCCAACCGTGTCGTCGCGCGGGCGCACCAGCACCTTGCCGACGCCCTCGACGGTCCGCTGGAACACCTTGCCGGGAGCGCCTGACCACCACGCCGGCGGCCCTTCCGAGGTCGCGTTCTCGAAATCCCACGACGCCGGCAGTGGCGCAATGACTCGCACGCGGCCGACGCCGGAGACGCCGGCGACGGTTGCCTTGATGAAGCCAGCCGACGACCCTTGAGCGGGCGCGGAGTACACCCCCTTGGCATCGACGGCGCCGCCCAGTTGATCGAGCGACCATTGCGCGGCGGGTTCCTCCCGAATGAAGTTGCCCTTCGCGTCGAACAACCGCGCATGGAATGTCGCGGTCTGACCCGGCGCCAGCAGGGCTTCGTACGGAAACACTTGAACCGTCGCCGGCGCACCTGACGCTATTGCCGCCATCGCACTCGTCCTACCGGGCCCACCCGGCCCACCCGGCCGAACCCTCCTTCCAATTGCATAAAGCGCATCCATGGACGCGATATAGATCCGTCCATCGGCGGCGATCGGCGAGGCGATGATCGGTTCGGGCTGTTGCTGGGATCCGAGCCAATCCTCGTCCAGGACCTCGACGGCCGTGGCTGAGGGTTTCAGGATGAAGAAGCGGCCGTTCTCAGTGCCAACGTAGAGCTTGCCGTCAGCCAGAAGCGGCGAGCCCTTCTGCAGCGTCCCGAGCGATCGTTCCCACAGTCGTGCCCCGGTCTTCAGATCGAAACCAGCCACGATCGCGCTGTTGTCGACGGTGTAAAGCCGATCGCCATCCATCACCGGTGAGGCAAACGTCGGAAGGAACCCGTGCGTCTTCCACTTGTAGACATCGGGGCCGAGGGCGCCGCTCCTGGTTGCGTCGATCGCCGCCACCATGCCCATCTCGGTGGTGTCCATGTTCTCTTCGCCATGCGTGATGTAGGCGACATTGTCCTTGAACAGCGCGCTGTTGAGCAGAGCTCGTTTGCTGATCTCGATCGACCACAACTTCTCGCCCGTCGTCACCTTCAGCGCATGAAAGCTGCCGTCGGTGCCGCCAACGATGAGCGCCTTGGCGCCGTTGATGTCCGCGACGATTGGCGTCGAGTAGTTCGTATCGTAGTGTCGCGCTTGCGGTGAGCCGATCCACACGGTCTGGCCGGTTCGCTTGTCGAAGGCAAAGTACCGATTGCCCGTGCGATTGAGGTCGCCCCAGGCGAGGACGAGCGCGTTGAGGATCACGAGATCGCCTTCGACGATCGGGGAGGTGGTTCGCCCACCGTGGGTGGTCACCGCGCCGTATTCGTCGGGCAACGATCGGTTCCAGAGCTCCTTGCCGTCCGGACCAATCGCAAACAACTGCGCGCCGACAGTGAAAATGTAGAGGGTGCCTGTTCGGGGATCGACCGCAGGCGATGCCCAGGCCGCCCGATGCTGCGGGACGTCGCTCAGATAGATGCTGAACCGGCGCTCCCACACAAGCTTTCCAGTGTCGGCGTCAAGCGCGACGAGTCGCTCCTGTGTGGTCGCCAGGTCGCCGACCGCCGTATTGATGTACACGCGATTGCCGAACGCAACAGGAGAAGAGCGACTGCCGTAGGGCACTCGCCAGGCAAGGTTTTCCCCGCTCGGTGACCACCGAGACGGCAAGTTCGTTTCCGACGACCGCCCGTCGCGCGAGGGGCCGCGCCACTCGGGCCAATCAGTAGCGCCCGTCACGGTCATCGTCCCCACGACCAGTGCAGCCGCCGCGCCCGCATGACGGCAGAACGACGTCAAAGAATGATGGCGCATACTCGGGGTTACGACTCCTCTCGGGGCCTGTTTACTGTTTCCCTTCGCCTGGTGCCTTCTGCCTTCATCGCGTGGCAGTTGGCATCACCGGTATGAGTCCGGGTCTGGTCGACGCGTTGGCCAGATCCCAACTCGTTTGGTAGACCAGCCGCGCGATCTTTTCCATCTTCACATAGTTGATCTTCTCGGGCCGGTCGTACTGCGTGTGGTAATCGGGGTGGAGTCCCGTGTGCACCCAGGCGCCGGGCACGCCGTGCTGCAGGAACGGCCAGTGATCGCTCCGCCGCATCAGGTTCGAAATGTTGTTGTCGTAGCGATACTTCAAGTCGAGCCCGATCGCTTGATTGGCTCGATCGAGCGCCGACTTCAAATCCGGAGCCCGCACGCTGCCGATGATGTTGGTGGCGTTCTGGTTCGACTCGGCGGTCTGCAGGTCCAGGCCGCGGAACCGTGTGCCGCCACCCACCTGAACCTCTTCGTTGCGACCGATCATGTCCATGTTCAGGTTGACCACAATTCGATCGAGCGGCACGACGGGAAACTCGGTGTACGCCCACGCGCCCAACAGCCCCCGCTCCTCGGAGTTCCACGCTGCGAAGATGATGGAACGCTTCGGGCGCTGTCCAGCTTGGGCGGCCAACACGTAGGCCTCAGCAATCTCGAGCAGTCCTACCGTGCCCGACCCGTCGTCATCGGCGCCGTTGAAGACTCGCGGTCCATCGGCGCCATCGTGGTCGAAATGCGCGCCAACGAGAACGTATTCGTTCTTGAGCTGCGGATCGGCGCCCTCCAGCGTCGCGACGATGTTGCGATCCGGCACCGTGTGACGCTCCACGCTGGTCTTGACACGAGCTGATGTGTTCAGCGGAACGGGCGTGACGCCACCA
>JBOGIV010000199.1:0-4151 GCA_050747925.1 Vicinamibacterales bacterium | reverse complement strand
GCCCAAGGGTTCGACCAGAATGCCCTGGGGTGGTGTGCGCACCTGAGCGTTCCCGTCGAGAGAAAGCACGACCGCAGCAATGGCCGCCGCCACTGCCGCGGTCTTGAGGCCTCGAGCGCGCATGAGTGCGATCCGGGCTCGGTTACTGCTGTTGCGTCGTCGCCAATCCGAGAGCGTGGCGGCGCGCGTTAACCTCGGCGCGATAGTCAGCGTCGGACATGTAGGTGACGTTGACCCACGCGTGGGCCATTTCGTCCACCGTGCGATCGCCATATCCCACCCACACGTTCGGGTCCGGATTCGCCTTGTTGGCGGCCGTGTTGTCGTGCCATGCCGTGATCTTCAGGATGGTGCCCTTGGGCAGCAGGGGCGCCGCGTTGTCGGCGTACACGTACGTGTTGTGCCAGTTGAAGTTGAAGTCGGACACGTGGCTCAACATGTGAATCTGGCCGTTCGGCATGATCGCTTCCATCGACATCGCCTTGCCGCGCAGGTGCATGTGCGGTTGGAAGCTCTCGACGCGGCCGTTCTCGCGCAGCACGAAGTAGCCTTCGGTCGCCTTCACGACATTGGGCGGAATGTCCACGGCGGATCCAAGCGACGCGGTGCCGCCAGCGTTGGTGCCCCCCATCAGATGGAGGACTTGTCTGAACTTCGGCTCCTGACCCTTGGGATGGAAGTAGATGCCAAGCTCGGCTTGATCGGTGATGTCCTCTCCACCGTTTGAATAGTGGATGTCCCAGACGATCTTCGATCCGGGCAGCATCAGTTTGCCGCTGCCCTCGCGCATCATCTCGCCCTGCTTACCGACGGCCCACTCCATGAACGTGCCAGGGAGGGGGTTGCCGTTGGCGTCGGGTGGATTGGCTGCCAGGGCATCGGTCTCTTGCTGCTGGAGACGCGCGATCGCGTGATGCGTAATCTTCCGCCCCTTCACGGAGCCTGGCCGAATCTCGATAGCTCGAACCCAGCGGGCCTCGGTCAGTCCGGTTTCGACAACCGGTTTCCACCACGCGTCGTTCGCGCCCGCTTTCTGCGTCCAAGGCGCGGACTTGATCACCAGATCGGGTTCGGTCTGGCCGAAGTGCCTGGCGTAGTTCCATCCCTGCTCGGCCGGCCACTCCTTCGGCGGCGGCATATCCTTGGGGTCACCCTTGGGGGCGCCGGCATCCACCCACTTCGCGATCGTGTCGATCTCGGCGTCGCTGAGCGACCGATCGTTCTTGAAGTCCTGAATGCCAATCGTGCGGTCGATGTGCCAAGGCGGCATCTGCCGCACCTGCACACGTGACTTGATCGAGCGCGCCCACGGCCGCGCTTCCTCGAAGGAGACCAGTGACATCGGTGCAATTGACTCGGGCCGATGACACGCTTCGCACTTGTTCTGGAATATGGGCGCAATGTCCTTGGCGAATGTCGGCGCCGCCGAGCCTTGCTCGGCTCGTGCCACGGGAGGCCCGGCGAGGAACACTAGGACCACTACCGCAATACCGAAGGGCGACATCGACCTCATCGCAGCGCTCCTTTTCGTGCAGCAACCCAACGCAGTGCAAGCCTTTACCGGAGGAGAATCTAGGCGAAAGATAACACAATAGCCCTGTGAGAGTCCTCAAATTCGGCGGATCTTCGGTCGCGACACCAGAGCGGGTCCGGAGCATCGTCCCAATAGTCCAGGCCGCGCGGCGGCAAGGACCCATCGTCGTCGTCGTGTCAGCGTTTGGCGGTGTGACCGACGCGCTCATTCGAGCAGGAACCGAAGCGGCTCGAGCTGATGACGCCTGGGACAACACCTGCTCAGACCTTGCGGCACGCCACCTCAACGCGATGGCGGAGCTTGCGCCAGAGGACGAACGGGCGGTCTTGCTCCACCACCTGGAGGGCCAGCTGGCAGATCTGCGCAACCTGCTGCGCGGCGCCTCCCTCGTCAGCGAATGCAGCCCGCGAACACGCGACAACATCATGAGCTTTGGGGAGCGACTATCGGCGATGACGATCGCGGCCGCCCTTCGACACGCTGGCGAGGACGCCGAGGCGTGCGATACCCGTCAGTTTCTAATCACTGACTCGAGTTTTGGCGCGGCTCAAGTCGATCTCGAAGCGACGAGGGCTCGCCTCCACGCATACATGTCCGCGGAGTCACGACTGCAAGTCATGACCGGCTTCATTGGCGCCAACCTGGAGGGCGTGACGACGACGCTTGGTCGAGGGGGATCGGACTACACGGCCTCGATCGTGGGCGCCGCGCTCGATGCGGACGCGATCGAGATCTGGACCGATGTGGACGGCGTGATGACGGCCGATCCGCGATTGGTGTCCGAGGCGTTTTCGATTCGCTCATTGAGCTATGACGAGCTCATGGAACTTTCTCATTTTGGCGCCAAGGTCGTCTATCCGCCGACCGTGCATCCCGCCCGTGCGCGATCGATCCCGTTAATCGTGAGGAACACGTTCAACCCCGCGTTCCCCGGTACGCGAGTCGAGCACGCCCGGCGCGACAGCGGCCGCGACATTTGCGGCATCAGTTCCATCAGCAGGGTCGGGTTGATGCACCTGCAGGGCGACGGCATGGTCGGCGTGCCGGGCATTGCGATGCGTCTGTTTGGCGCTCTGGCACGAGAGGGCATCAGCGTGATCCTGATCTCTCAGGCGTCGAGCGAGCACTCGATCGCCTTTGCCGTGGAACCAGCAGCCGTACCGAGAGCCCGAACCCGCGTCGAGGAAGAATTTGCTCTCGAGCGCCGCCTCGGACTGATCGATGACCTGATCGTGGATGAAGACGTGTCGCTCATCGCAGCCGTGGGGGACGGCATTCGCGTGCGGCCCGGCGCCGTGGGACGGCTGTTCGGCGTGCTCGCTTCACATGGCATTGCCGCGCAGACCTTTGCGGGCGGATCCTCAGAGAGAAATATTTCCATCGCGACCAGCCGCGCCAATGAGGTCCGGGCGCTCAACGCCATTCACGGCGCGCTCCTGTTCCCGCACCGACGAACCATTGACGTCTACCTGGTCGGGGCCGGGCGGGTCGGCACAGCGTTTCTCGATCAACTTCACGCCCACTCCTCCGTCTTGGCGCGCGAGGAACAGACGCACGTGCGCCTTGCCGGCGTCGCCACCAGCCGTCGAATGCTGCTGGATGCCGAGGGCATCGATCACGGCGCCTGGCGCAAGCGACTCGAGGTTGATGGCGAAGACTGCCACCTGGCGCGGTTCGTCGAGGCGATTCTCCAGCCACGCCGTCCGACCGGTGTCTTTGTCGACTGCACGGCGAGCGACGAGCCGGGCCGCTGGTTCGATCGGCTGATCGACGCCGGCGTTCCGGTCATCGCCGCCAACAAGCGACCCTTCTCCGGGGCGTTCGAGGCGTACCGGCGTCTGAAGGACGCCGTGGCAGCGGGCGCGGCGATTCATTACGAGACCACGGTTGGCGCAGGTCTGCCTGTCCTCGGCACGCTGAGCGATCTCGTTCGTACTGGCGATCGAGTGCAGCGAATCGAGGGCGCACTGTCGGGAACCATCGGCTTCGTGCTCGATGGCGTGCGGGCGGGCATGATGTTCAGTGAGGCAGTACGCGAGGCGCACGCTCGTGGCTTCTCGGAGCCGGACCCTCGCGACGACTTGATGGGGGCGGACGTGGCTCGCAAAATTCTGATCCTGGCTCGCGAAGCGGGTTACCCGCTCGAACAGGACGCGGTGGTCGCCGATCCGCTGGCGCCGGCCGAGTGGTCGTTGCTCTCACGTGACGAATTCTGGTCTCGCCTCCCGACACTCGACGCGCCATTCATCGCGCGACAGGCGTCGGCTGCGGCCAACGGCCAGCGACTCTGCTATCTCGCGAGAGCGTCAGATGGAGTGGCCACGGTTGGTCTCGAAGCCGTCGATCGAGGTCATCCGTGCGCCTCGCTCTCAGGTACGGACAATCTGATCGCCTTCTCCACTGCGCGCTACGACACGACACCGCTCGTGGTTCGTGGACCTGGCGCCGGGCCTCACGTCACGGCGGCAGGTGTCTTCGCCGACGTGCTCCGCGCCGCGCGCCGCCCCGACGCCGTCTAGTGCTACATATCCGCCGATACGAGCCACTAAAGCAGGAGCGCATCGACGCGGTGAGCATGAACGAACTGCTCGCGCGGCGACCATTTGAAGATCGTGAA
>JBOGIV010000198.1:0-7310 GCA_050747925.1 Vicinamibacterales bacterium | reverse complement strand
GTACACCTCGGACGAGCCCGATTCGGTGGACACAAACGCCAGCCATCGCCCGTCCGGTGAGAACCGCGCGGCCATTTCGTCGGCTGGTGTGACCAGTAGCGGCCGCGGCGCGCTATCGCCGGCAAGCGGCAACAACCACAGGTCGGATCCCGTCACCCTGCTGCCTTCCGAGTAGACCAGATGCGTGCTGTCGCTCGAAACGTCCTGCGGGTTCTGGACCCCGTTCAAGGCCTTCAGGACTCGATCACCCCCACGCCCGTCGGCTCGCTTGAAGAACAGGTCGGGCGGCGAGCCCGATCGGAAGAACAGCGTCTCCCCGTCCGGAGACCACACAGGTTCCCACGACAGGCCGTTGGTGGTGAATCGAGTCGGGATGCCGGATTGAACATCGAAGACCCACAGGTCGCTGAACCCGGTTCGCAAGTCCTCGATGACCGCGACAATTCGTCGGGCATCGGGCGACAGTCGAAGACTTTCGAAAGCGTCTGGCGCGCCCAGCGTGCCCAGTTCCTTGCCGGAGCGGTCGAGCCAGACGAGCTCGGAGCGGCGCCGGCTTTCCTGAAACGCCAGAACGCCGTTGGCCGACGCCGACATCTCCACCAGCCCAGCCGGTCGGGCATGACGAACGCCGTCGACAACGGAAATCGGATCGCCGACCAGCTCGAGCCTGTTCAGGTTGAACTGTCGCGCCAGCAACGCCCCATCCTGCGCGTACAGGACGTACCCTGGCCGCACGTACGTCATGCGAGAGTCCACCTCGATGACGAACTTGCGGTCACCACCAGTCAGCGATCCGATGAACACGGTGTTGTCGAGGCCGGTTCGCTGGGACTGCTCGCTCGCCGCGACATAGAAAAAGTGCTCGCCGTCTGGGAGGAAGCTGGGCCACCTGTGCTCGCGCTCGCTTCGCGTCGGATCGAGCTTCGTGACCTGGCTGGGCGAACCGCCCGCCGCCGAGACGCGGTAGATGCCCTCGCGCCCACGCTGCGACCAATTAGCGAACAGAATCGTCCCGTCGGGGCCCCACGAGGGAAGCGTCTCGCTTATTGCCTCGCAAATCACCTGCGGCGGGCCTCCTGCGACGGCAACGCGTTGCAGGGTGCCCTTGCCTGAGGAAAAAAAGCCGATGTACTGGCTGTCAGGCGACCAGAATGGCGAACGCGCATCCTCGGTGCCCGGCAGGGCGCGAGCCGCCGAGGCATCGAAGGAGCGTACCCACAACTGCGTCACGCCCTGGCTCCTGGCCGCCATCGCCACGTGACGGCCATCGGGCGAGACCGACAGGCTCGTCCAGATCTCGCGAGGAGGGAGCCGTGTGCCCGGCGGCAGGCCGAGCTCGACGCGTTTCAACCCCGCAACGTCTGATGGCCCTTCCCGCGGGAGCCATACTGCTGCCACGGCAATGAGCACGGCGATACCGGCCACGCCCCAAGCGATGGCCGGGCGTGAGGGGGCCGCCGCCGTGCTCTGGCCGTGCTCGCGAATCCACTTCAGCTCGAAGAGCACGTCGCGCACAGACTGCCATCGCTCGTCCGGATCCTTTGCGAGACAACGGCGAACAAGGTGATCGAACGCTTGCGGCAGCGCCGGCTGCAGGCTCGAAACCGGAGGCGGATCCCGCGCCAGGATCGACGCTGTCAACCCCGCCTGACTCTCGCCCTCGAAGGCCCTGCGGCCGGTCGCCATCTCGTGGAGCAGCGCGCCGAAGGCAAAAATATCCGCACGCGCGTCAACATCCTTCCCCTCGACCTGCTCCGGCGCCATGTACTGAAACGTGCCCAGAACGGTCCCTTTCGACGTGAGAACTGCTTGAAACGACCGCGTCGCCATATCGGTGCCTGCCGGCGGTGGCTCGAGCAGCTTGGCCAGCCCGAAGTCGAGCAGCTTCGCTCCCGACCTGGTGAGCATCACATTGCTCGGTTTCAGATCGCGATGCGTGATGCCGTGGGCGTGCGCCTCGTCGAGCGCGCTCGCAATCTCGCTGGCGGTCTGGCACAACTGATCGAAGGGCAGCGGTCCCCGCAGGAGGCGGTCGGCGAGCGACTCGCCCGTCAGAAGCTCCAGGACCAGGAACTCGACCTCGGGACTGACGGCTGCGGCCGCCTCGCGATCTCCGGTACCCTTACGCCACGGGCGCTCGCGTCCCACGTCGTACAAGGCGCAGATATTCGGGTGACTGAGCGCGGCAACGGCGCGGGCCTCCACCTCGAACCGCTGACGCAGTTCCGAGTCAGCCGCCAGATCGGCCGCCAGGGTCTTGATCGCCACCGACCGGTTGAGGCGGGTGTCGCGGGCCCGAAACACTTCGCCCATGCCGCCGGCGCCAAGCGGCGCCAGAATCTCGTACGGGCCGAGTTGAGTGCCCGCGGCAAGCGTCATTTCGAGTGCGCGAATTATAGCCCCCGCGGGTTGCATCAGCGCCGCGCGGAAGACGCAGATGCTCCAGACTATTCAGGCGCTCGCAGGCGGAGTCGCTCCAGGTCGCTTCCGGCAGGCCTCGCGCTGAATTCGCCTTTCACCGTACAGACGCCGGTACATCGAGCGTCATCGGTCGCAGGTAAAAGCGCTCCCAGAAGCTGCATCGCGCGTCTTGCGGGCGCTTGTCGGCCTGGATGGTCGCGTCGAACACCAGATATCTATCAGCATCGCGCGCGCCCTCTTGCGGGTGCTGAAAGGCTGGCCAGTGAACGAGGGCGGTCTTGGTGCTGTTCGGATTCCCGACAGCCGCGAATCGTGTCCAGTACTGGCTCATCGCTTCGTGGAGCTCGAGATCGGCGCTCGTGAGCACGTGATTCGCGAACATGGGAGGCACGTAGTCGTTGCCGAAAATGAGGTTCGACTCGACTCCGTGAATCACGTGATCGATTGAGAGGTCGTCGATCCCGTACTCATAGGAATACAGAAACGCAGGCGTTCCCGTCGCCCCGATCAGCCGCGCGAGGCGTCGCGCCTCGCACACGAACTGACCATCCCCCACCACGCGCGCCATCGCCTCCACCGGCGACGAGAAGGCCGCCGCGGGATACGTGGCCAGCACACCGGGTGCGTGGCCACCGAACTCGTGCGCGACCCATGATTCGTACTGCGCGGCATCGACTCCCATGGGAAAACTGCGCGTAATGAAGTTTCCCCATCCCTCGTCCCTGGTTGACCCCACGATCGTGGGCACTTGATGGAACGCCCCTTGCTCGAACAGCGTCCTTGGCTGGTGTGACAGGACATCCCCATCGACGATCGGGCGCCAGTGGACACGGTTCGATGGCTCGGTGACCTGTTCCATGGCTTGAGCCAGCGCGAGCAGCACCTGATCGCGCGGCTTCGAGCGCATGCAGGTTAGTACACTCGCTGGATCGGTGCAGCCCAGCGCGTCCGCAACTCGTTTCCCCTGAGCTTCTCCTTCTAACAGTGTTGGCATCCGCAGCGCCGGGAAGGCGCTCTGAACGATGGCCCTCTGAAACAGTCCTCCGCTCCCTGGAGACACAAGGTGAAGGCCGACGCTCTGCCCGCCGGCGGAGGTACCGGCGATTGTCACATTCGTCCAATCCCCGCCGAACCGAGCGATGTTGTCTCGCACCCAGACCAGCGCCGCCTGTTGGTCCAGAAGGCCGTAATTGCCCGAGGCCGCACGAGTCGAATCTTCGGCCGTCAAGGCAGTGTGTGCGAGGAAACCAAAGGGTCCAAGCCGGTAGTTGGGCGCGACCACGACGACACCGGTTTCCTCGACGAGCCGGCGGCCATCATGTGAGGGGAAGTTCGCCGAGGCGCCGAAGAACGATCCCGGATGCAGCCAGACGATGACTGGCGCTGGCGAGGCGAGTGGAGGATCGCTCGTCCAGATGTTCAATGTGAGGCAGTCCTCCACGCCGGCCGGCGTCCCGCCTGGTATCGACACCGTCGAACAGCTCGAGGGAGGAGTCGTAGCGTCGAACACCGCTGGCGCCCACGGCGCAACCGGCTGCGGCGGCTTCCATCTCAAGTCCGCAAGAGGCGGACGCGCGAACGGCACGCCAACAAACGCGCACGACGCTCCGTGGTCGCGGCCCTGGATATTTCCCGAGATCGTCGCCACGACGCACGAAGAGCTTCGCGTGCGCGCCTCCCGCGCACCAAAGCGCTCTGCGCCGCTGCAGGTCGCCATCGACATCGCCACGACAATCCAGTGGCAGCGCCTGATCCATCTCGTCGTCGTTGCCATGCTCTTAGTTAGGAGCCTTGACGGCCAAGAATTCTCTCGAACGCAAATCAACATCGTGACTAGCGAGGCTTAGCGCCTCACGTGCCTGCGGGTCTGAGGCGAAGCCTCGCTAGAAGCGTGTCTAACTAATCTGTCTGATCTGCGGCCCTAGCAGGGGCGGCCTCTCAAGCGGGCGACCTCACACCTCACGACGCCAATCCGGGCCGACGAGAACTGTTTCATGTGGTTGCCCTCGCTCGTGAACTCGTCGTTCGAGTAGGGCTTCAGCGTATCCTCGCGCACGGCGCTGTCGATCAGGTCGAGCTCCCGGCGAATCTCGGTTTCGAGGCTTCCCACCGTCGACCCCGCCGGAATTTCTGCCGCCAGGTCCGCCGCCCCGTTGAGAGTCGCGAGGAACGTTTCGCACAACTCAGGGATCTCCATGAGCTTCCTCGTCAGCACGTTGGTATCGATGCGCGACTCCACGGGGAGGTCGTGCGACAGAAACGCTTCGCTCGCGTCCCACGCAATGAAGACGTGCTTCGCCTGCCCTTCCAACCGATAGACGAAGAAGTTGTTGATCCCCCAGAATCCGACGAAGCCGTCGTTCTCAGCGAGGAAGCTCTGCACGGCAAGATAGCGAGTGAACTGAGCGAGGTCGAGCCGATCGGAAACGGCCGGGATGAAACTCGACGGCGGCGTGTCGTTGATGAGCCTGATCAGCGTCTCGATGGGACGATACAAGTCTTCGTCGGTTCCCCTTTCATGTGTCTTGGCGGTGAAGCGCAGCTTGTAGGGTTCGAGGGCCGATCCCAGGTAGTTGGCGCGCCAATCGTCAACCCAGTTGTATTCGTACAGGTAGCCGTCGTTCTGCGTGTCCTCCTCGACGATGCCGAACAGCCGGGCAAGCATCTTCTTGTCGACCTCTTCGACGATCGTGTACAAGCCGGCGTACTCGCCATTCACGAAGAGTCGCGCGTGCGCCGTTCGCGGTGCGTGAACCCTCATCCTTGCGTAAAACCACATGGAGACGTTCTCGCGGATCGCCGAGGGGTCCTGCCAGTGGTTGCGAAGCACAAGGTGCTTCTGCCCCAGATACGTCTGAGACGTGACGTACCGATCGAAGTCGATGCGCAGGCCGGGTTTAATCCCGCTGCGCGAACCCCGGCCGCCACGCGATCGGATGCCGACGTTGCGTACGGTCTCGCCATTCCACGTGAGGTCGCTCGGGTAGTAGTCGTTGCTTTGAAAATTGGCTTTGAGCTTGGCCCAATCCGAGGAGTGCAGATTGAGATCGACCCGGTGCAGAAGGGTGGGGTCGAAAATATCCGAAGTCTGACCCTGGATTGCCGTGACCGCGACGCCCACGGCCACCGCCAGAGCTGCGACAAACGTTCCGGTCGAAGTCATAGGTCACCCTAGGCGTAATATGAGCGCGCAGACAGCGCGAGTCTCGGGCGAACGACGAGGATTCGCTGGGATTCGGATGGGGATTCGATGACGGTCTCGTTTGGCGATCTCACGCTCGACACCGAGACGCGACAGCTCATGCGCGACGCGGCAGAGGTGCCGTTGTCGCCAAAGGCGTTCGAGTTGCTGCGGATCCTGGTCGAGTGCCGCCCTCGAGCGTTGTCCAAGACCGAGCTTCAGGAGCGGCTGTGGCCAGACACTTACGTGTCCGAGGGCAACATCGCCGGACTCGTCGCCGAGATCCGGCGAGCCATCGGCGACGATGCGCGGACGCCGCGATTCCTGCGAACCGTGCAGCGCTTCGGATACGCGTTTGCCGGCGAGGCACGAACCGGTCCGCGTACGAGCCCCAGACCATTCGAATGTTGGCTGATCGAGGGCTCTCGTCACTTGCGCCTGCAGGATGGCGAGAACGTGCTGGGGCGTGATGACGAGACCGGAGGGTTCGACTCCATTACGGTGTCACGCCGGCATGCCCGAATCGTGGTGACGTCGGGGACAGCGACGCTGGAGGATCTCGGCAGCAAGAACGGCACGTTCCTGCACGGCCAGCGGGTAACCGCTCCACGGTCACTGCAGGATGGCGACCTCATCGGCCTCGGGTCGGTCGTTCTGACATTCCGAGCGACGGCGCCCAAGCCGTCGACCCGCACGTGGCGTGGGTGACGCTCACGCCGGCCGAAAGCTGATAGCTGTACCTGACGGGCATCGCGTCACCGCAACGACGTCCGCAGCTCGAACTCGACACCGGGCGTCAAGTACCACACTGTGATCTGGTACGTCGTGCCGCCGGTAACCCCAACGCATAAGGGCGCCCACCAGATTCGAGACTGAGCATCGGAGAGAGAGAGATCCAGCGGCTGCTTGACCTGACCAAGCGAGTAGGTCATCTCGACATGGAGGACTCCGTTGTTCGGGGGTGTGAGCCTGAAATACCGGCAGTGGAACCCAAAGCACTGTGGATCGTCAGCCTCAAAGCGGCCGCTGACGTGTTCTCCGGGCGCGATCCACTGATACGGTTCTGAGAACGGATCGGCCGGAAAGCTGGAGAGCACCGTCGAGCAGCCTGGGGAAGGAGACGGGGGCACGGGCGACGTGACCGATGTGGCCGTCGGCGCGACCGGGTTCATAGCGGGGCTGCTGCTGCCGCACGCGGCAGCAACGAGGGCCAGACAGAAGACTGATACTGCGGGTTTCTCCATGGCGGTCTCCTCCACCAGTCGAGGCATGCGACCGGTCACCGAGACCAGTCTGCGACATCCAGGGAGAGAAGTCTTGAGTAGCCTCTGGGATTCCTCTTGGTTTCTGCTCGGGAATAGTTGGGCGTGAACCCGGGATCAGAAAACGAACCGCAAGCCCCACTGGACCTGACGGGCGTCGCGCGCGCCGGTCCGGCGGAGGAATTGCGCTGAGCTCATGCCTCTGATGACGAGAGTCGGAACATAGTTGACGTGGTTGGTCACGTTGAAGGCCTCGATCAGCAACTCGAGGTGACGATCCGAACCAAGCGGGAGAATCTTGGTCAACCGGATATCGAGCGTCCGGTACGGGTCCAGCCGAAGCAGCGCCGGATCAACCGGGGGCAGCGATCGGCTCGCGCGGAACTCGTTGATCAGACGGAGTGCAGACTGCACATCGCCGCGGCCGACCGTGATCGGTAGGCCGG
>JBOGIV010000197.1:0-19298 GCA_050747925.1 Vicinamibacterales bacterium | reverse complement strand
GGTCGTAGACGCTCGTGCCGGGAACCCTGCAGCGATGTGCGACGGCCGACGATGGTGCCCAGCAGCACTTGCTCGTTGCGGCCGAGCATCTCGATGCGAAGCTCGAACTCCGCCGGAAGGTCGAGGGTCCGAATCGCGCCCATGAAGCCGCAGCACGGGCTGATCGGCATGTCGGTGTACGCCGTGGCGACATCAGGCCGCAGCCGATTCGATGGCCAGCGAGCCACGACCTGGCCTTCACTGACGGCGAGAATCTCTGGCGATTCGAGATCGCGGTGCAGGACCCAACCCGCAACGAGCATGGCGTAGTGATCACGCCGTTCGCCTTTGCGCGGCATATCGATCCCGCTGCCCCAGAAATCCTCCGGGCTGATTCCTGCTGGAACGACATCGAGAATCTCCACGTGAGCCATGCGCGAATCACTCTAGTTCGGAGGCCAATTGGCAGTAAAGCTTTGCGGCGCTCAACCCTGCCGACGTCTAACGACCGATCGACTGATTGACCCACTACCGAAACGGACCAGCGTGGAGCGATTCGGGCCCCAGGACCCAGCCGGGTTATAGAAGGCGAGAAACGCTTCCCGCGAGTACCCGCCGCGGTGGTGATTCTCACAGGTCAGCGGGCGCGCCGCGCATCATCTAGGTGGTCGGAGTGATCGACGCGAACGTCGATGACAGCAAGGTCGGCCCTGCATTCAGCGCCGCTGCAAGCTCGGCGCGATTGCGGACGGAAAACACGTGGCTGTCGGCGGCGCCAGCGCCCCCCGTGGTGCCGTCGCCGACCGCCGCGAACCCATCGTTGGTGGCGAGCACCTGCCGGCCGAGGTCGGTCAGTAGGGAGGAATTCACTTCGCCCGTCGGACCCAATCAGTCGATCAGTCCTTGGGGCCGGCGACAATGGCGACCGCGACCACGACGGTGCACATCGTGACCAAGAGCAATCGACGTGCGCGCCGGTGAGGGTGGATTGTCACGAGAGGCGCCATTATCCACTACTGCGGAGGTCTCGGTAGTGCTAACGAGGCTTCGCCTCAGACCGCCAGAAGAACGCTGAAGGCTCCGCCCCGCTCACTCAGTCCGCAGGGCCCGCATCGGATCCAGGCGCGCCGCCCGCCAGGCTGGCAACGCACAAGCTGCGACCGTCGTGAACACCAGCACCAACACTCCGGCGATCAGACTGGCGGGATCCTGCGGGGACACGCCGTACAGCAGCACCGTCAGGGCCCGCGCGCCAAGGGCGGCGCCACCGACGCCCACCGTCGCACCCAGCGCGATGGGCACGAGTGTCTGCCTCGCGACGAGCCAGATGATGGCGAGCCGAGCGCTGCCGAGCGCCAGCCGCAGCCCAAGCTCGCGCGTGCGTGAGTGGACCCAGAAAGAAACCGTGCCGAACAGCCCCACCGCGACGAGGCTCAGGCTCAACAGTCCGATTCCTCCGAACAGACCAGCGGCATAGCGCGGGAGAAGGAGGACGCCACCCATACGCGTGGTCAGCGGCTGGACGTCGTACAGGGGAACGGCCTGATCGACTTCCCGAATCGCACCGATCACCGCTTCGGTCGCCAGCGGCCCCGCCGCCGACTGGCGAATCACCAGCGTCGCCCCTTGCCAGCCGAGCGGATCCTGCAGCCCGCACGTCAGGACCATCGGCCTGGAAATGTCGCCGAGCGTTCGATTCTTGAAATCGCGCACGACGCCGACAACTTCCACGCTGGTGGTCTCCGGAAAGCCGACGGCGATCTGTTGGCCAATCGATCGTTGACCTGGCCAGTACCGGCGAGCAAACGTCTCGTTGACCAGCGCCACGCCAACCTCGCCCGCACGGTCGCGATCGCCGAACTCGCGTCCCTCCAGGAGCGGAATGCGCAAGGCCTCCAGCGCCCCCGGCCACGCGATGGCCGTGTCAACGAGCGGAAGCTGACGGGCGCCGACGCCCTCCTGACCAGGCAGCCGCAGCCGGGTGATGCGGATGTTCAGCGAGAGAGGTACAGGATGCATCCAGCCCGCGGACTGAACCCCGGGCAGTCCTCGGACGCGACTTGCGGCGTCGGTCATGAAATTCAGCGCGCGCTCGCGTTCGTAGTCGACGAGTCTCGGGCCGGCCGCGGCAACGATCACCCGTTCGGATTCGAATCCCGGATCAACGTGAGTCGTCGCGGCAAGGCTGCGTAACGCCAGGCCCCCGAACACGAGCAGCAACATGGCCACGGCAGCTTGAGCCGAGAGAAGAACGTCCCTCCACCGCGCGCCAGCGGCGCTGGTAGAGGTCCGGCCGTCGTTGGTGAGCCCCGCCAAGACCGGCCGACCCGCGGCTCGCACCGCTGGGCCCACCGAGAACAGGACGGCCGTCAGCAGCGCCACGGCGGCAGTGAACGTGAAGACGCGCCAGTCGGGCGTGAGGTGGAGATCGATGCCAATAGGTATCGGCAGCGGTACGGCGCTCAGCGCACGACCCGCCCAGCTCGCAATGAGCAAAGCAACCGTCGCGGCACATGCGGCCAGCACCGCGCCTTCGACGAGAAGCTGGCGCACGACGCGCCAGCGGGTTGCCCCGATAGCCGTGCGGATCGCAATCTCGCGCCGTCGGATTGTCGCGCGCGCAAGAACAAGGTTCGCGACGTTGACCGACGCGACCATGAGCACGAGGATCGCGACAGCCAGCGCGCCGAGGGCGCCCGCGCTGAACAGCGCTTTGGGAACGGCGGGATGCGCTGACGTATCCACGAGCCGCTCGAGTCGAAACGTTCGACCGGTGTTCGAGGACGGATATCGCTCGGTCAGCGTGCGAGCCACGGCTGCGACCTGGGAGCCCGCCTGCTCAATCGTCGCGTCAGTTCTCAACCGCGCGTGTACCCACCATTCCAGCGAAGCACGGTCGTCTTCGCGGACCGATTCGCTGATCGGGATCCAGAACTCCGGGGCGATGCCTCGAAAAAGACCCGTGAATCCCTCAGGCGCCACTCCGACAACGCTCCTGCGTCGTCCGCCGAGCTCGATCTCGCGGCCGATGACGAGCGCGTCGCGGCCGAAGCGTTGTCGCCAGACGGCGTGGCTGAGGACGACGACAGCGTCGGGGTCGTCGGCGGGGGTGAATGGGCGTCCAATTGGAAGCCGCAGGCCGAGTGCGCCGAAGTAGTCGGCAGACACGTTCTCGCCAAGGGCAACGCGGCTGTTCGCGCCAGTGCCGATCACCGCCGGAGCGCGACGATGCGCCATGACCGATTCGAACGCCGGCACCTCGCGCGCCAAGTCGAGATAGTCGCCAGACGCCAACGGCTCCTGCTGAAGAAACGACATCTCGCCCGAGGTCGACACGGCAACCAGCCTGTCGGGCGCATCGACCGGCAGCGGCCGGAGCAGCACCGCGTTGATGATCGTAAAGACAAGCGTGGTGACGCTCATGCCAGCCGCGAGCGTCAGGATCGCGGTCAAGGCAAAAGCCGGCGACCGAAGCAGCAGGCGGACGGCGACGCGGAGATCCGAGGACATCGACTCGAGCATGACGCCTCCAGGGAAGAGCGACTGCAGAGGATACGTTGACGGCAGCGCCGGCGTTCAGAACCTCTGGAACTTGACACGCGTTGTATGCGTCATGCATATATGTGGGACGCAGCGACCACACGGTCTGCGGGTTTCCACCTACGCGGCCGAAGGCCGCTACGGTGGACCTCGCCAAAGCTCGCGTGAATTGAGAGCGAGCGACGGCGGGCGACAGGTTCGACAGGTTCTGCAGAGGAGATGCGATGGGCACCGATAGAGATCGGTCGCGACTGGACGCGCAACCGCTGCGCACGGTGGAGTTTCACATCCTGCTCAGCCTGGTTTCGGGCGAGCGGCACGGGTACGGAATCATTCAGGATATCGAGGCACGCGACGAGAGCGCCGTGCCTGACGTGGGCACCATGTACCGCGCGCTGGCGCGGATGGTCGAGAACCGGCTGATCGAAGCCGCCTCTCGCCGCGCAGCGCCGGACGCGGGCGATGAGCGACGCAACTATTACCGGGTCACCGAAATTGGCCTCCGCGTGGCCAGGACAGAGGCTCGACGTCTAGCGGCGCTCACTCGAGCCGCACGCCTGGGCGGACTGCTCACGAAGGAGGCGAAGTGATGCGGCACCGTCTCCTCGATGCGTCGGAGCGCTGGTTCCGGCTGTTGCTGCGCTTCTACCCCGACGACTTCCGCGACGACATGGGCACCTCGCTGGTCGAAGCCTACCGCGATCGCGCGCGCGAGGCGCTCAATCGTGGCGGCCTCGTCAGCCTGGCGGGCGTATGGATTCGCGCGCTGACGGACTCGCTGCGGAACGGACCGCGCGAGTGGTCGCGACCCGCGGCCTCGTGGCGGCGAGGCGGCAGCTGGATTCGAGATGCCGAGTTGGCGACTCGCCGGCTGCTGCGAGCACCCGCGTTGGTCGTGGCGATGGTGGGAACGATCACGGTCGGCCTCGGCACGTTCGCCGTGGTCTACACAGTCGTGCAGAAGATCCTGATCGATCCGATGCCGTACAAAGACCCTGACGATGTGTACTTCGTCTGGCGCGACTATCGGCCGATGTTCGACTTGAATCGCGGGTGGCTGGCGGGCACCGATGTGGCGGAGTTGCAGAAGGCCGGCAACGACATCGAGTCAGCGGTCGGTTTGCGGAACGGGCGAGTCACCTTCGCCGCCCGCGAAGGCACCGATCCAACCGAGATCGATATGATCTTCACGTCGCCCAATCTCTTCGAGGTGCTCGGGGTGACGCCGCTCATCGGCCGCGGCTTTGCGCCACACGAAGTCGGACCGGGGAGGTCAGCCGTCATCGTGCTGACGCATCAGCTGTGGACGCGACTCGGGGCCGATCCCGCCATCCTCGGCACCAACGTCCGAGTGAATGGTCAACCGCACGCGGTGATTGGCGTCATGCCGCCGGAGTTCACCTTCGTGATGGGCGCGAGCCTGGGGCCGCCCGAACGCGCCGACGCGTTCGTCACCTTCAACATCAATCTTGTGGAGACGAACCCGAATGGAGGCAGTTACGGCGGACTCATCCGCGCGCGCCGGGGTACAGCTCCCGAAACCGTATCGGCCGCCGTCGCCGCCGTTGGCCGCCTCATCGACGCCCGTGACTTCAAGAACCGCGGGCTCAAGCTCTATCCCGTGGGGCTCAAGACCGATCTGGTGTCGCGCGCTCGACCTGCCCTGCTCGTGCTCGGCTTCACCGGAGTGTTTCTGCTGCTGGTGCTGATGGTCAACGTCGCGCTGGTGTTGCTGGCCCGCGCGGCTCAACGCGAGCACGAGTTCGCGGTGTCGCGTTCGCTGGGCGCCAGCAGCCTCGCAGTGGTACGCGCCACCCTCATCGAGGGTGGCGTCCTCGGCGCGCTCGGCGGTGTCACGGCCACAATCGCCGCGGTCTGGGCGACGCGGACCTTGCTCGCGCTGGCCCCACTCGACTTGCCACGTCGCGAGGCCGTCGTCGTGGACTGGCGGATTGGCGCCGTAATCGTCGGCGTCGGACTGGTCGCCGGCTTGCTGGCGGCAACAGCGCCTGCGATATGGGCCGCGCGGTCGTCGCTCTCGTCGCTATTGGCCAGCAGCAGTGTGCGCGGCGGCGGCGGGCACGGGCGGATGCGCGGCGCCATGGTAGTGGCGCAGGTCGCGCTGTCACTCGTCCTTCTGTGCACTGGCGCCCTGGTCGTGCGCAGTTTCGAGGGCTTGCTCCGCGCAGACGCGGGCTTCAAGCCCGATGGGTTGCTCACCCTTCGCGTGCCGATGCCGCTCCAACTATTCGCGAAGGCCGCAGATGCCATCGCCTTGCAGGACAGGATCGAGCGTGCGCTTGCCGCTCTGCCGGGAGTGACGGGCGTGAGCGCCACCGACGCGCTGCCGCTGACCGCGTCCGCGAGTCAGACCGCCATCTCGATTCCAGGCGCGCCCGGCATTACTGGTGACCAGGATCGAGACCGGCCGTTGGTCGACTACATCGGGGCGCGCGCCCGTTACCACGAGGTGATGGGCATGCGCATCGTCGCCGGCCGCTCGTTCGAGGAAGCTCGCCGCCCAGGGGTGTTCGAGGGGTTGATCGATCGCCAGCTCGCCAGGCACTTCTTCCCAACCGGCGATCCCCTCGGCGCCAAGATCCCGTTTGGCGAAAATCGAGCGGTGACCATCGTCGGTGTCGTCGATCAGGCACGGCTGTACGACGTGCATCAGGATGGACGTCCGCAAGTGTTCCTGCGGGCAGAGGACTTCGACTATCGAACGTTGTCGTTCGTGGTTCGGACCGACCAGGATCCACGAAGCCTGATTCCCACCGTGCGAGGCGTGATTCGCCAGATCGATCCCCAGCTCGCCGTCACAGACATGCGGCCGATGGAGGAGGTCGTCTCCGACGCGCTGCGACAACAGCGGGTCAGCGCCACGTTGATTGCCGGCTTTGCGTTCGGCGCGCTGCTGCTTGCCGCCGTGGGTCTGTTTGGTGTCGTCGCCGGCTCAGTGACACGACGCCGGCACGAACTGGCCGTGCGGCTGGCGCTGGGGGCGAATCACCGCAGCGTGCTGCGACTCGTCCTCACCGAAGGCGCGTGGCTCGTCGCTCTCGGCCTGTTGATCGGCGCGCCGGGGATCTACCTCGCCGGTGGCGTGATACGCGGCGTGCTCGTCGATGTCTCGCCGTGGGATCCGCTCACGCTGGCGAGCGTCTCCGTCGGACTCGCGCTCGTCGCGATGGCAGCCTGTTACATCCCGGCGCGGCGAGTGCTTCGCATCGAGGCCGCTCAGTCGCTGCGGTTGGAGTGAAGCAAGAAGCAAGATGCAAGAAAACGTTGGTCAGCCACGCTGAAAGCAGACCGCTGAGAGCCGATAGCTGGCGTCAGGCGAGCCCGCGGCTGACGAAGAGCTCTTGGACCGCGCGATGCGCTTCGTCGAACGCCTGGTTGGTGAACGCCGCCGCGCCCGCGTCGGCGTTGGCGATCGTCATCAGGCCGAACCGGCGACGGCCGACGACATGTGGACGTTCTTCGGGCGCCATGTCGGGATCGGCGAGCGTGTCGTACGTGTAGGAATAGCCGTGCGGCCAGCGATTGACGGCAATGCCTACGATGTCTCCGGCGGGGTCGAAGTCGGTGGCCGCCAGCATCCGCGCGAGCTGGCGGCGGATCGCCAACTCGAAGTCGCCGAACGTCATCGAGAGCAGCTCCTGCTGACCGATGCGGTTTTGCTCCTTCCGAGGCAGCCCAGGCTTGTTCGGGTTCCGCACCATGTGCACGACGATCGGCTCGTCGGGCGTGGTGACGCCGCGATATCCGCCGACTTTCGACCCAGGATCGAGGCTGTTGTTCGTGTGATACATGCCGGGCGCGCTGATGCTGGCCACGCCGAGCGATTTGAACGAGGTCCAGCGCCGAAGCAGCACGTTCGTGTAGAGCATCGGGACCTTCACCGAGTACGCCAGCGCGTCCTTTTGGATCTGAGGCAATTCGGGCAAGAGCTTCGGCACGAGCGCGTTGTAACAGGCGAGGATGGTGCACTCGCCGCGTACGAGGTGCATCCGGGTGCCCTGCCGGTACGCTACTTTCACGCCCGTCGGCCGGCCACTCGGCCCCTCGTGTGCCACGCGCACGACGGTGCTGTTGAGGCGAATGCGAGTCGTGGAACCGCTCTCGTCCAGCCGATTGTAGGCAACTGGCGCTTGCACGATCGAGGACATGTCATGAGCGCCGGCAATGGCCTTCGGCACCAGTCGCGCGACGAGGAGGCGGGCGATGGACGCGTTGCCGTCGGGAAAGTGGAACGTGAAGCTGCCTTGACGGAAGCCTTCTTCTGGTGGCAAGCCCATTCCGTCGAAGCCCATTGACCCACGGCGCGCGGCTTCGAGCGCGGGCGTCGTATCGACGCGCTTGTTGTTGCGGCCGCCCTGCCCCAGGAAAAACGGCAGCGCGTCGGGACTCATCTTGGCGTGTCGCAGCAGGAAATCCTGATAGCTCATCTTTGCGAGCGCTGCGACTTTCTGATCGATCGACTTCCCCGCCATGTAGTCCGGGTTCTTGCGGTAGAGACGCACAAGATCGCGACGCGCGTCGGCCGAGAGCGGCGCCTTGGCGAAGAACTCCTCCCACGGCAATCGGCCGTTGCCAGAGACGAGGCGATCCTCACCGAAATGCTCCTTGTCGAAGAACATGCCCGGCCCGAGGCTGTATTTCTCGAACAAGTCGCGGTTCGCCACCTCCTGACTGCGACCGACGTCGATCCCCAGATCGCTCAGCAGCGCTTTCGACATGAAGCTGTACGGGTAGGGCGTGGCGATGCTCATCGTCCCGCCGTACCCAAGGAAGGCGCGACCGTTGTAGGTGAACTCGTTGCGCTTGGCGTGCCCGCCGAAATCGTCGTGGTTGTCGAGCACGAGCACGCGCTGACTCGGCAGCGCCTTGTGCCAGAAGTACGCGGCGGCCAGCCCGGACAGCCCGCCGCCGACGATGACGAGGTCGTAGGTCTCGGCCGTATCGACGTCAACGTTTGGGAATTGAGCGAACGCACCGCGCTCGATGTCGCCAAACGCCTCGATGGCAGACTGGTGCTGGCCGCGCAGTCCCAGTCGAGCTGGCGGATAGACGTCCGGAGTCGTTTGGGAACCGGGCGCCGGCAGAGACGCAGCCGGATTGGCATGGAGCGCCGTGTACGCACCCGCAACGCCCAGCGCCACGCCGTTCAAGAAATCGCGGCGCTCGATGCGCCGATCCATGCCGAGGTCACGGGATTCTGACGACGTCCTCATAAGCAGCAGCTTTCGCTCTCAGCGGACCGGGCCCTCGCTGTGGCCAACGGGCCACACCGTCGCCCGGGGAACGGGCCCGGGGAACGGTGTCAGGCACCGTTCCAGAAATTGCGTACTCGCAACGATCAGCGCGACGGCCGAAGGACAGAATACGCCAGACTGTTCGTCGCCGCGGCGCGAAAGCGTGACGGATTGGGTACGATTCCTGAGTGCGCCTGGCCGACGTCGTTGACGTGTCCCGTGCCGTTGCCGCAGCGGCGGGCCGCCTCGAAAAAGTCGCCCACCTTGCCGGGCTATTGACCCGCACGCCGTCCGAGCTGATCCCGATCGTGGTCGGTTTTCTGATCGGCGAGCCGCGCCAGGGAAAGCTGAACGTCGGCTGGGCGCTCGTGTCGTCCATGCGTGACGTACCGCCCGCCGACACGGCCACGCTCAGCGTTGCCGAGGTCGACGCCGCCTTCGATCGGCTCGCGGCGACAGCCGGAGCCGGCTCCACGCGTGTGCGCGCCGAGCGGCTCCGCGAGCTGTTTGGGCGCGCCACCCACGACGAGCAGGATTTCATCGCCCGTCTGCTCTTCGGCGAGCTGCGTCAGGGCGCGCTCGAAGGCGCGCTGGTCGATGCGGTGGCGCGGGCATCCGGGATTCCGGCCACGAGCATCCGTCGCGCGGCCATGCTGGCCGGCGAGATCGCTGAGGTGGCTCAGGTCGCTCTGAGCGAAGGAGAAGCCGCGTTGTCGCGGTTCGTCCTGCAGCCGTTTCAGCCGGTCCAACCGATGCTCGCCGATTCAGCGGCTGACGTCAGCGCAGCGCTGGCGGATCTCGGAGAAGCCTCGTTCGAGTACAAGCTCGACGGCGCTCGCATCCAGGCGCATAAGGTCGGCGACGATGTTCGAGTGTTCTCGCGGAATCTGCGGGACGTCACGATTGCCGTTCCCGAAGTCGTCGACGTCGTTCGCGCGATGCCGGCGCGGGCGATCGTGCTCGACGGCGAGGCGATCGTCCTGCGGCCCAATGGCCGGCCGCAACCGTTCCAAATCACGATGCGGCGCTTCGGGCGGAAGCTCGACGTTGACGAGCTCAAGGCGTCGCTGCCGATCACACCGATCTTCTTCGACGCGTTGTATCTGGACGGCTCGCCGCTGCTGGACGAATCGCTCTCGCGTCGTCTCGAAGTGATGAACCAGATCGTGCCGGTCGCGAACCTCGTCCCTCGCATCGTCACGTCCACCCCCGACGAGGCCGCTGAATTCGCTGCCAGAGCGCTGGCGGCTGGACACGAAGGCGTCATGGCCAAGGCGCTCGACGCCGGCTACGCCGCCGGCAGACGTGGATCGGCATGGCTGAAGGTGAAGCAAGCTCGGACACTCGATCTCGTCATCCTCGCCGCGGAATGGGGCAGCGGCCGGCGCAAGGGGACGCTGAGCAATCTCCATCTGGGCGCGAGAGATTCGGAGCGCGGCGGGTTCGTCATGCTCGGCAAGACGTTCAAAGGCCTGACCGACGCGATGCTCGCGTGGCAGACCAAGCGCTTTCTGGAGCTCGAGGTCGCGCGGGATGCCTACACGGTGTATGTGAAACCCGAAGTGGTCGCGGAGATTGCGTTCAACGAGATTCAGGCCAGCTCACAGTATCCAGGTGGCCTCGCACTCCGCTTCGCGCGCGTGAAGCGATATCGATCCGACAAGACCGCGGCCGAGGCCGACACATTCGCGACGATTCAGCGCATGCACCGGGAAATGACCAGTGATGGCTGAGACCTCGTGCAGCTGCCGCCTGTCGTCTGCCTGCGTTCAGCGCTGCCGGACGTAGCTCCGCGCGTGCTGAAGCTCCGGACGCGATCGGTCGGCAAGCTTCGAGAGCTCGATCAACTTGTTGTAATAGCCGGCGGCCTCTTGGCGATTGCTGAGTGCTTCGGCTGCTCGCGCGGCGCCGTAGATCCCGCGATAGCGATTGGGGTGAGTGTTTAACGACTTGGCGTACTCGGCAAAGGCGGCCGCCGGCTGGCTCGCCTCTAGCAGCAGATCGCCAAGCAGCTCACGCATCGGATAGAGGCGGTTCTCCATCGCCACGTGCTTGAGGCTGCCATCTTCGCCGTCCGCCGCTTGCTTCATCAGCGCGATCGCCTTTTCGTCCGCGCCTTCCGCGTGCGCTACCCAAGCGGAGACCGCGAGGATCTGCTCTTCGGTGCGATCCGCCCAGTACGATTCATCCGAATTCTCTAGCCGAGCCTGTAGCGACCGCATCGCGTCGAGTTCCGCTCGTGCGCCGGCAGGGTTCGCCGTCCTCGCCATCCCAAGGCCGCGGGTAAAGTGGATGAGCGAATCGGCCTGTGGGTGCTCGGTTGACCTGACGGGCAGCGCAGCAGCTGCCTTCCAATCTGCGCGCTCGAGGACGTATCGTGCCGGCATCGCCGCCAGCGCGGTGTAGTTGGCCATCGTCGGCGGGCGATCCCCGCGCTCGGGAGTCTTCAGCGCCTTGTCAATCATCCGCATCGCCTGGTCGTCTTGCGCCAACTGGAGGCGCGCGTACACCGTGAAGTCTGCGGCGTGGTAATAGTCGGGCTGAATCTCGAGCGCCGACAGGTTGGATTTGATGGAGTCCTCCCACAGCCCCACCATCGAATAGATGTGGGCCGGCATGTGGCGTGCGTGCGGCACGGCGGGGGCAATGCCCGCATAGCGACGGGCGGCCGGAATACCCTGGTCGGCGAAGGGCGCGAAATCGTACGCGTGGATCAGGTAATGCGTAATCCCCGGGTGTTGCGGGTCCTGCCCATACAGTTTCTCGAGGATCTCCGCAGACTTGCGCTGATTGGCGTACGACATGTCGGTTTTCGGCGCTGAGGCCTGCAGCGTCAACGCGTAGTAGACCTGCGCTTCGAAGTCGTCGGGGTAGCGCTGAGCCATCTGCTCCATCGCTTTGTTATAGGCAATGAGCCGCGCGTCGACCGGCAGCTTGTCGTGATCGCGGAAGTACGCGCGGATCGCGTCGATCCAACCCCGCTCCCGATCCGACTTCACCTCGAGTCCGCGCGCCTTCTCGAGTGCGTCCCAGGCGGCGCGGGCCGCCTGCGCCGGCGGCGGCGAGGACAGCGTGTTGCCGAGCAAATCGAGCGCGATGCCCCAATACGCCATCGCGCACTTGGGATCCTGCTGCAGCACGCTTTGGAAGGTCTTGCCGGCGTAGCTGAACCAGTAGGAATGCAGCATCGCCACGCCAGTCTCGAACTCGGCTTGCACCTTGGGATCGCATGACGTCGAGAAGGTCACCTTCCCGAGCTCGTGGTGCTGCGCCCCAGTTGTCGCGGAGAAGGCGGTGACGATGAAGATGACAGAGAGAGTGAGCCGGCTTCGACACATGAAACGGATGATTGGTCCCTGGCCGAGGCCTGTCAAGGCTCAATCTGATGTGGCGATGAGAGTGGGGACATTCGACCAATCACGGCGCCGGAAGAATCCGCAGCCGCTTACGGCCCCCAACCCGGTAGGTTTCGAAATCGTCGCGATCGATGGTGAACACGGTCGAGAACGACTCGCGCCGCGCCAGATGCACGATCGTGGCATCGGCAAAGTCCATCGGGCGATCGCGATACTTCCGCATGAGCCCCTGAAGCTCCGGCAGGTCGGCGTCCGAGATTGGGAGGACGGCGACGGCGCCCGATCGAACAAACGCCCATGCCGCTTCGACGTCGCGCGACTGGTCACCCACCAGATGGAAGAGCTCGGTCAGGACGGCGCTCGACGTCGAGAGCGGCAGGCGGAACTGGCCAAAGGCCTCGCGGCATCGTGCGTGCCACAGGTCATCGCGGTCGAGGCACGCGAGCAGAGCACCCGTATCGGCCAGCGCTCTAACGTGCATCGGGATATCGTCGGTTCAGTCGCGCCCTGACCAGCTGACGCGATCGCTCACTTCGTCGGGCGGAGCCGCCCGATAAACTCCCGAGAAATCGCGCCGCTCGAGCGTGCAGGCGTCGCTGCCTGGCAAGTTCAGACTCGCTGGTATCATCCGCGGCCTCCAGACGTTCGGCGACGATCTCGTCCAGGAGCCGTGCGACACTGCGACTCGTGTTGCGGGCGACCTCCTCGAGGCTGGCCTTCATCGAGGATGAGACGCGCCATGTGTACACTTCGGTCTTTCGTGACATGCACTACAGTGTAATGCATCTGGCACGCCGCCGTCTGCCCGAACAATATCGACCGAATCACCCACGGTGATCGCGCGCGCGTAATCGCGCAGTCAGCGGACCGGAACAGTCAAGGAAACCTGCGTGCGGAAGAAGTCGAGGTAGACGATGGCGGGGTCGTGATCGGAGATCCGTTCCGGCCGTCGCCCGTCTGATCGCCAGACCTCCGGTGAGTCGGCATTGCCGCGAACATGCGTGAACGCCGTGACCGAGGGCACTAGATTGCCGGTTACGAGCATGTGATCCAGCGTCTGAGCCGTCCCATCGAACACGTAGGAGTACCTCGAGTCAGCCGGTACGAGATCGATAAGGTTGATGAGATCGGGGTCGAGCAGATCGCGCGTTTCGGCCACGGTCCGTTCTCGTGACGCCGGGGCGCCGCGAAGCGTCCCAACGACGTCGACATAGCCGTCATTGAATTCGAACGCGTTCAGGTCGCCGATCACGAGAATCCGCTCGCCAGGGTCGTCGCTCAGGCGCCGGTTGATGAGGGCCGCGAGGTACTCAGCCTGTGCCGCCCGTTTCGCGCGCACGCGCGCTCCAGCGGTGGGGCTTTCGATGTCGATGAGCGACCGCAGATGGTTGACGATGATGGTGATGGCCGGGACTCGGGTGTCGTGACTGAACAGTCGGGCCCTCAGCACGAGCGGCGGTCGATCGTTGAGCAGCTCGGCCTGTCCGCCGGGCGGCCGAAACATCTCCGGCTTCCCTTGCTGGGTGAACTGGAGAAGCTCCACTCGAGCACGATCGACCAGGAAGCCGACGTCGATGCCTCCGGGATCGTTTCCCTCCTCGAGATACGCCTCGTATCGCGGCTTGAGCTCGCGCGCCTCGCGCGCGTCCCGATTCAGCGCCGCGGCGATCTGCTGGAGCGTTGAAAGGTTCTCGACCTCCTGCACGCCGATGATGGCTGGAAGGCGCAGGAGCTGTCGGATGTGCAGCGACGCCTTCGCCAGCCGCATCTGAAAGGCGCCCGGGGTCAGCACCGCGTCACCGACCGTTGGATCGTTGGTCGTGTCGAAGAATCGCTGCAGGTTGAAGGAGGCGATCGCGAGCTCGTCTTCCGCCGGTGCACGGACCAGCGGAGTGCCTGCGCCTGGCGCGACGCTTGGCGGGGTCGCGGGGTCGGGCAGAATCGTGTACGACTGAAAGCCATAGTCGAGCGGCCCAACGAGGTTTCGCACGATCGTTCCCGCCGGCGCGTTCACGGCGGCGGCGCCAGGCTGCCCATCGCTGTCGACACGAAGGCGCTCGGGGTTGCCGTCGAATCGAGGCACACAACACGGCGAGCCCGAGGGAAGCGCTTCGCGGACATCAATCCCAGGCTCGCGGAAGGGCCGATCCACGCCACTCAGCACGACGTAGAACACGCCATTGGACGTGCCTGTTGCGGCAGGCTCATTCACGGTGCCGAGCGTGGGCGACACCATCGCGGCCGACGTGACCACGACACGCATGCTCTCCAATCGCTCGAGTTGGTCGTGCCCGCCGGTCGCGACGAGGTCGCTCGATCGAATCTCGATGGCTGCCGGCAATCTCATTCCGGCTCCTCGAATCTCGACGGTCGGTGACCCGGCGATCTCGGTCAGCGGAGGACTTGACGGATCAGCGGCGGGCACGAACTCGAGCACGCGGCCGGTGACGATGACGAGCGTGCCCGGCGTGAGGTTGGCGGCCGGCGCAGTGCTGGTGAAGACAAAGATGCCCTCCGAGGTGCTCGCATTGGCATCCTCCGCCCCCTCAGTCGTCTGCAAAAAAAAGCCGTTGGTTTTGCGACCGGTTACTACGCCGCCGGTGACCACCACGGCGCTCTCCCATGGCGATCGAGCGCCGGCGCCTTGAATCTCGTGAATCGCCAGCGCCCGTGTCTGCGCGCGGACGAAACGGCCTGAGCGGCCGTCGGTCCACATGGCTGTTAAGAGGATCGCGACGGTGATGCACGCGGCTCGAGACATCAAGGCACGTAGAAGTACCGCGTCAGGTGGAAGAACACCGGAGCGGCAAAGCACAGTGAATCCCCGCGAGCGATCGCAGCACTTGCTCTCCCGCTCGGCTGTAGCCGAATCCGGGGAGAACCAACAACGCGTCCCCTCCCGGTTTCGGAGGAGATCCAGCCGGTTTGGCGATGTGGCCCGCGCAGGCGATGTGGCTGGCGCACAGGGCGAGAATGACGAGGCGAGCCGCGAGGGAACCGGCCGTCATGTTTGGGGACCTACATCCTACTTGGATCAGGGATCAGGGATCAGGGATCGGGGATCGGGGATCGAGGGTCGGGGGATCGAAAGACCAAGTGTCGCGTCTCCCGACTGCCGACTCCCGTCTCCCGACTCCCGAGTTCAACCCGTCGGCGTATAGTTAGCGTTTTCGGGGTCTCTCTCCCATGGCACAGCGGCGACGACTGGCAGTCAGGGCCACGGCCAAGAACGCACCCCGGCGCGGGCGCGCAGCGAAGGTCGCTAGGCAATCCAAGCCCAAGAGACGTCGAGCGGCGGCCGACCGAACGGTCATCACCATCAGAACGCTGCTGCGACAGGTCGTGGAAGCCACCGTGCTTCGCGATCCCCGACTCGTGCGGCTCGCGCAGGAGTGGACCTACATTCTTCGCTCCCGCACACGCTGGGCCGACGATGAAGATCTGCGGCAGTCGCTGCGCGAACGGGCCCTCGACGATCTGGAAAACATCGGCGTACCGCGTACCTTCCTGAAGAAGCTGACGTCGACCAGTCACGTGGAAGTCGAGCTGCACAAGTGGGACGCCGCCGATGAGGAGGCCAACCGCATTCACGAGGCCGCCGCCGAGATTCCCTGGGAGTACCTGATCAGCGCCGCGACCCGCGGAGTGGGCCGCTATCACCCCATCCTGATCACTCGGCTCTTCCGCAACCAGGCGCCGGATGTGATTCCCGCCCCGCCGCAGCAGGTGCTCTTCATCGAGAGCGCGCCTGGCCGCCTGAAGGACACGTACGAGTTCGAGTTGGAGAGAGATCGCATCCGCGCGGCGGTGGGCGCCGACGACCGGCGCGCCAGCGAGGACGCCGTGACGTCGCACGCGACGATGGACATCTCCGAGACCGCGAGCCTCTCGCAGTTGAAGAAGACCGTCCGCGGCGCCCCGTGGGACGTGTTGCACGTCACCGGCATCGACACGCACCAGGCCGCGTGGTACATCGAGACCCTGTACGAGGAGCTGGCGGAAAAGCCCTCGATTTGGAAGCGGATCGTCGACCGTGACGGACGCGTTCGCGACGGCATGATTCTTCGCGAGCCCAACGTGGCCGAGCTGCCCGTCAGCTATGCCGATCTCGCAGCTGCGCTCATCAATCCCAAGAGTCCGCCCAAACTCGTCACGCTCAACCTGTATTACTCGGGCGCGCGCACTTCCCGCGAGCTGGTCAAGCAGGGCGCGCACGCCGCCATGGGGTTTCTCGACGAAATCGACGACGAATTGGCGGAGCGCTTCTTTCAGGAGTTCTACTGGGCGTGGTGCCGCCCCGGGGGCGCCTTCGCCATTCCGCACGCGTTCGTCGAGGCCTGGCACAAGATGACCGGCGACCGGCTGCACGGCACGGCCATCGCGATCTGGACGGGCCGCAGCGTGTTCGAAGAGTTTCGGCTGGCCCCCAGAGGCGCGCCCTCGGCCGCGCAGGTCGCGGAAACCCGTCAGGCGATGATCGCCCGCCTGGCCCTGACGCCTGTTCGTGAGCTGCTCCAGGTCGATCTCGACGTGCCCGACGAGATCAACTACTCGCTGCTGCACAACGATCGGGCGCTGCTCAACAAACTGACGCTGACCCGGCTCGTCAAGGACCCGCTCGAAGACATCACAGTGCAAGTGGAGTTGAACCTGGGCGCGCAGAACTATCCCTATCGCTACACGCACATGGTGCTGGACGAGCGGATGCTGGACCTGACCGCGATGATCCGCATTCCGCTGACCGCGGCGCTGCCCCGTTCGCTCAGGGAGCGCGTCCAGTCAACGGTCTATGTGAAGGTCGCGTGCGGCGGCCGGACTGCACGTGAAGAAACGCGACGGGTCACGCTGATCCCCGTCGACGAATGGGTGGACGACACCGACAACAACCCGTGGCTGCCGTCGTTCGTGCTGCCGCGAGATCCGGCTGTGCTGAAGATCATCAACTCGTCGCGCCGATACCTCATTGGCATCCGGGACGACCCAGCCGCCGGCTTCGATGGGTATCAGTCGGTCGATCCCGATGCCGAGAATCCAACGGCGGGCGTCGATGCACAAGTGCAGGCGATCTGGACCGCCATCGTGAACGAATACCGCTTGCAGTACATCAATCCTCCACCCGCGTACTCGGACAAGAGCCAGCGGTTGCGCACGCCCAGCGACATCCTGGTGTCGAACACCGGAACGTGCATCGACCTGGCGCTGCTCGTCGCCTCCTGTCTGGAATACATCGACATCTACCCCGTGCTCGTGTTGCTCGAAGGACACGCGTTCGCCGGGTACTGGCGATCCGAAGAGGCGCACGACGCGTTCGTGGAGGTGCAGCACGTGCCAGCCGAAGTGCCGGCGGTCGGCAGCGCGCTGACGCGAGCGGCGGCCGCGCGCTTCGTCGACGCCTACGGCTGGCGCCTCACTCGTCTGCACTACGACGAGATCATGGAGTACGTCACGTCCGGCGATCTCGTCATGCTCGAAGCGACGTACCTCACATCGGCCAGCAGCTTCGCCGAAGCCATCGAAGAAGGCCGCGCCAACATGAGAAGCCGGCGCGAGCTCGATAGCCTGCTCGACATTCGGCTGGCCCGGACGTCGTTGCCCCCGGTCACGCCGCTTCCCATCATCAACGACTGACGAGAACGACGATGTCGCAAACGGTCACGGCCGACCCCGCACGGTTTCTGTCGCACCTTGAGGCGTCCGCGCGGGAGGAGAATCTGTTCCGCGATCTCTATCAGGTCACCGGCGAAGAGGAGCGGAGCGTGGCTGGGTTGCGGCGCCGGCGGCGCCGTGCGGCGAACTCCCTCGAGAGCGCCATGAAGTCCGTGTCACTTGTTGAAGAGAACGGGACCCTCTATTGGCGTGACGGCGTGCCGGCCCGTCCCTCCTCGCGCCGGCGGCGCGGGCGGCGCGGCCGGGATGCCGCGAGAGACGGGTCGCTGGTGCTCACGCGGGAGTTCCCGACGTTGGCGCCCAACAAGATCATCGCCGCCATCGGCGCGATCGATCGGCGGCTGAACAACGCGATCGGCGACGAGTTGCAGTCGAGACTCAGGAGGCTGCGGCAGACCCCCGACGGCGGCTTCGAGCTGCAAGAGAAGGACGTCGTGGGCCCGTTCTCCGGCCGCACGCTTCTCTTCGTGCATGGCACGTTTTCGAACGCGACTAACATGCTGAAGGAGTTCACGATTCCAGGGCGCCGCGGCCTTCCCTTCCTCAACCGTGCGACCCAGGGCTCGAAGAAATACGATCGCGTGCTCTTCTTCGATCATCCGACGCTGTCGGTGAGTCCGGTGATCAACGCCCTCGAGCTCGGTCGCGCCCTGGCCGGCTCGAGCGGGCAGATCGACGTCGTCGCGCACAGCCGTGGCGGACTCGTGGTCCGCTGGTGGCTGGAGGCGTTTGGCAGCTCACTCAGTTCGACCCCGAAGGCCCAGGTACGCGCGGTGCTGGCCGGGTCGCCGCTGCACGGCACCTCGCTTGCCGCACCCGACAAAATTCAGCATGCGATGAGCCTCATCTCCAACCTCGGCACGTTCGCGGAGAAGACGCTCAGCCTCGTCGGGTTGTCGAACCCGTTCATCTGGGTCGCGGGGAAGCTGGTCGAAGTGATCGTGTCGGTGACGGGCGCGCTCGCGAAAACGCCGTTGGTGGACGCCCTCACCGCGCTCGTGCCCGGGCTCTCCGGACAGTCAGCGGTGGACAACAACCACGAGATCAATCGCCTGCGAATCGGCCCGGTGGCTGTGGATCCCGAGTACTACGCGATCCTGTCGAACTTCGAGACCCAGAATCCCGGGTGGCGGTTCTGGCGCAACTTCCGGAAGGATCGTGCCGCCGATCTCGCCACCGACATCGTCTTTCCCGGCGACAACGACCTGGTGGTGGATACGTGGTCGATGACCGACTTCGGCGTGCCGAAACTCAAGTTGGCCGGCGACTCGTGCGACTTCCGCACGTCAGATACCGTTTGGCACGGCAATTACTTCCGGCAGGACAAGTCGGTGAAATACATCGCGACGCAGTTTGGTCTCGCGATGGACTGATCGGCGATCACCTTTCGGCGGCCGTCGCAGGCGACCCTAAAGGGTCGCCTCTACATGTCCATCTTGCCTCTATTGGATTCCCTGTAGAGGCTTCAATTGGATTCCTTGTAGAGGCGACCCTTTAGGGT
>JBOGIV010000196.1:0-4348 GCA_050747925.1 Vicinamibacterales bacterium | reverse complement strand
AACAATCGCAGGACGGTACAGTTTCGGAGGAGCGACCAAGGAGGGTGGCGCAATGAAGCGGATCCCCGCGGGTTTCCTCGTGGTGGTAGTGCTTTTCTCGGTGCCCACAGCTGCAGCCCAGACCACGGGCAGTATCAACGGGACGGTTGCGGATAATACCGGCGCGGTGCTGCCCGGTGTGACCGTCAGCGCGACCAGCCCGGTGCTCATGGGCGTTCAGACGTCTGTGACCAATGAGCAGGGGGCCTACCGGTTTCCCTCACTCCCCCCGGGCACATACCGACTTGCCTACGAGCTGGCAGGGTTTTCCAACATCGTGCGCGAAGACATCGTCGTAAACATCGGCTTCGCGGCGACGATCAACGTGCAGATGCAGGTCGCGGCGCTTCAGGAAACGGTGACGGTGACGGGCGCCTCGCCGGTCGTGGACGTCACGAACTCGAACCAGCAAACGAACTTCACGCAGGAAGCGCTGCAAAACCTCCCGAATGCACGGGACATCTGGTCGCTGATCGGCCAAGCGCCCGGCATGATGGTGACGCGCTTCGACGTCGGCGGATCGAGAGCCGGGACTCAGACGGGATTCTCCGCGTTCGGTTACAGCGGCCAGGTTCGAGTGCAGGTCGATGGCGTGAACACGACCGAGGGTACGGGCGCGGCGGGCTTCTATTACGACTACGGCTCGTTCGACGAGCTACAGCTTGGCACCGATGGCAATGACGCGCAGGCCGCGACGCCGGGTGCGCAAGTGAACGCCGTCATCAAGTCGGGCGGTAACCAGTTCCGTGGCGACCTTTACCTCGATTACGAGAATCAGAAGCTGCAGGGCCGCAACATTGACGATCGGCTGGCCCGGCTCGGCGTGGGCGAGGGCACGAGAATCCTCAAGTATCGGGATCCCAACATCTCGGGTGGAGGTCCCATCAAGCGCGACAAGTTGTGGTACTTCGGTTCGTACCGCGATCAGCAGACGGGCGTGACCGTGGCGGGCTTTCCGGTCGAGGCGCCGTCGGATTTCGAGTTCCCGACACGTCTGCAGAACGCCACATACAAGTTCACCTACCAACTGAACCAGCACAACAAGATCGGCCACTACATTCAGATGGGCCGCAAGCTCCAGTCGCATCGTGGGGCGAGCAGCACGCTCTATAGCAACGCGGAATACAAGCAGGACAGCATCTCGTACGCCGGCAACGTCGACTGGAACAGCGTCGTGAGCCCGACATTCTTCTTCAACACGCGCGTGGCGACATTCGGTTACAACTGGCCGAACCTTCCATACGGGGCCAACGGCGAGCTCAACGACAACCTGACGCTTCGCATTCGAGATCAGGGATCAGGCAACACCAAGGGCTCGGATCTTCCTGACCGCAACGATCGGCGGCGCGCGCAGTTCGACTGGACCGGCGTCTGGTTCCGCGACAATTGGGCCGGCGCCAATCACTCGCTGAAGTTCGGCACGGTCAGCGAGCTCGAGGGCCAGATCTTCAAAGAAGAAGGGTTTGTCGGCCACTATCGAACGCATTTTAACAGCACGGGCGGCGCGGCGGAGTTTTCGACCCCATATCGCGTCCAGATCTACAACACACCCCGCTTGTCCGAGAATTGGAACTGGCACCACGGCGCGTTCATCAACGATCAGTTTCAGCGCGGCCGTGCGACCATCAACGCCGGTCTGCGCTGGGATTTCTACAACTCCTACTTCCCCGACGAGGAAGTGCTGCCGGGTCCATTCCGCAGCTTCTTCTATTCCGGTGCCCCGCTGCCGAACAGCTACGGCATTCCGGCGACGCCGTACGCGACCACGTTCAGGATTCCTGGCATCAACGACATCCGGAAGTTCTCTTCCTTCGCCCCACGCCTGGGAATCGCGTGGGACATTTTCGGGAACGGAAAGACCACATTGAAAGGAAACGCCGGTCGCTTCTACCAGAACACCGGCATTGGCTCCGGGACGCTCAACCCGGTCCAGTCCATTTCGTACACCTTCAACTGGAATGATCTGAACGGCGACCGTGTGTTCCAGATGAACGAGTTCGGGACGTTCGCCACCAGTTCAGGGGCGACGAACAACCTGATCTCGCAGGATCTCAAGCACACCTACACCGACAGCTACAGCATCTGGTTCGAGCGTGAGCTGATGGCAAACATGGGGCTGCGCGCCGGATACACCTACCGCAATGACGGCAACAATAATTCGGCGTTGCAAATCGATCGAGTGTACTCGCGGTACACACTGCAGCGCTCGTTTGCGGATCCGGGCGTGGATGGCACGGTCGGCACCGCCGACGATGGCCCGACGATCGTCGCGTGGGATATCCCGACGCCGGTCCCGGCCAGCCGGACAAACACGACGACGGTCGACGACATCATCGTCTCCGATCGGGCGTTCGACATCACCTTGACCAGGCGCATGTCGAACCGCTGGTCACTCCAGACCGACTTCCTCTACAACTGGGATCGCGACAAAGGCCACGTGCAGAATCCCAATCAGGAACGCTTCAACGACAACACAGTGACGATCTGGAGCTGGAAAGCCAACGGTACATACCAAGCACCGTGGGGTCTCATGGTCACGCCAATGCTGCGATATCAGGCCGGCGATCCGCGCGAGCGCATCGTGCAGGTGACGCTCAACACCGGCACGCTCGACTACGAGGCGGAGCAAGTCGGCAGTTTTCGCGAGGAAAGCATCTGGATCTTCGATGCGCGCCTCGAAAAGCGTTGGCGATTCACCGGCAACCGTTCGCTCGGGGCCTTCTTCGACGCGTTCAACATCGCCAACTCGAACGCCGCCGAAGTGCAGGACAACATCAGTGGTCGGCGGACCACGACGGTGGGCGGACAGTCGGTGAACTACCAGCGGTTCCTGCGGCCGACCGCCGTGCTGGCGCCGCGGATCTTCCGCTTCGGATTCAAGCTCGGATTCTGATTAGATCAGATTTGGCGAAGAGCGCGCCGGTTTGAGAGACGCCTGAAGATCTGCCTGGCCTGCACCATCCGAGGCTATCGCGCCCCGCCTTGCGATCGATCGCGCGATGACGTGGGGCAGCACTCGGGAATGCGTGCGGTCGCGTGGCTGCGCCGCCAATGACGGCGCGGCTCGCTGGAACCACTCGCCTCTTGCCTGTGGCTCGAGTCCTATCGACGCGACTGGCGAGCCATAGTCAGATATCGTTCGACTTCCGGGAAGTCGGGCTTGAGCTTCAAAGTCAGTTGGAACTCCGCAATCGCGTCGTCGATCTTCCCTTGGGCGGCGAGCGCAATCCCTAAGTTCCGGTGGGCCTGCGGTGAATCGGGTGCGAGCCTAACGGCCACTCGGTATTCGCCTGCTGCCTCGTCTAGCCTGCCGGCCTCCATCAGGACATTCCCAAGATCGTAGTGTGCTGCGGGATTCTTCGTGTCGAGCTCGGCGACCGTACGCAAGTGGTCGATCGCTTCGGAGTAGCGCCGCTCCTTCGCGAGGGCGTCGGCGAGATTGCGGAGGGTGACCGTCGAATTGGGCTCCAAGGCGAGCGCGACCCGAAACTCTGAAATGGCCTCTGCTCGACGGCTGGTCGCCGCAAGCGCGACGGCAAAGTTGTTGTGCGCGCCCGCGGTCGCGGGCATCGATTCGCGCCCTTGCGAAAAATGAGCGACAGCTTCGCCCGGCTGGCCCTGCTCGAGGAATGCCGTCCCAAGGTTGTAATGGACTTCAGCGTAGTCAGGGCGGTGTTGGAGAGCCTGACGATACGCCGCAACCGCTTCGTCCAGTTTTCCCTGTGCTCGAAGGGCAACGCCGAGGTTGTTATACGCCGGCGCGTAGTCAGGGCTGATGGCCGCTGCGCGTCGATAATGCACGGTCGCCTCGTCGAATTGCCCTTGCGCCTGGAGCGCGACGCCGAGGTTGGTTTCCGTGATTGCCCGCATCATGTCGCTGGACAGTACTGGCCAGTGCCCGAGAATCGCGATCAGCACCACGGCTGCGGCGACCGCCGCGAGTCGTGCCGATGAGGCACGGCGAAAGAATTCTGGCAGCCCGGCGACACCAGCGGCGGCGAAGAGAATCACAAACGGCACGAGGGGATGCCGATATCGCGCAAACACGAAGAACATGAGGACGCTGGCGGCGTACCCCAGAGCCATTGCGTAGACGACCAACAACCGGCGTCGGTCAGGCCAGGTGACGGTGACGCCAAGGAGAGCCAGGGGAAGCAGGATTCCGAAATGGGCGACGAAGCTTGTCCAGCGGAGCGGCAGTGACCACTCTTCGTGACTCTCCTGGGCTTCGGTGTCCAGCATCTCCGTCGCGTTCAACAGCAGGAGCACCTTGCGTCCGAGGAGCTTCAACCAATTCCTTGGTTCTGAC
>JBOGIV010000195.1:0-4654 GCA_050747925.1 Vicinamibacterales bacterium | reverse complement strand
CGAGCGCCACCACGCCACCGATCCGGTTGTCATCGACGTAGGACTGCAGCGCGCGGTCGATCCGCGCGAGGCGCTCGGTGGAGACCGCGTGGGTGGCTGATTGGGCCCCAAGCGGACGGGTGGGCTGGATCGCGACCGACAGCAGGAGCAGGAGTAGAGCGGCTCGTCTCATCTCAAACCTCGCCGCCCATTCTATTCCCATCGAAACACTCGCGCGGAAATCACGAGGCCGAGAACGAAGCAAACGGCGAGCGCGGCAAGGTCACCCGCGTGTGCGCCCCAGGCGTCGCCAGTCCAGATGCCCTCCAAGAGCGACGTCGCGTAGGTGATGGGATTGACATTCGCGACGGCGCGAAGCGCCGGCGGAAGTCTGTCGATCGCGACGAACAGCCCTGACAATCCGATCATCGGATAGAAGAGGCCGGCCCCGACCGGCTGTGCGAAGCGCGCCGTTGGCACCAGGCTCGCGATCACGAATCCAATCGACAACAGACTCAGTGTGCCAATGAGCACGGCGAGGGCAAAGCCCCAGAACGGCGGGTCACCACTCACTGAGAAGTAGCGCCGTCCCGCGCCGACAGTGAGGGTAATGGTCAAGGCCGTCAAGATCAGCTTCACCAGTACGTGCGCGGTCAAGATCGTGTGCGGCCGCAGAGGGGTTGCGCGCAGCCGCTTGAGGATTCCGCCCTCGCGATAGATCGAGATGATCGTCACCAGCGACAGGACGGCGCTAATCGCAATCGAGAGCGCCACGAGAACAGGCAGACCGACGCTCACGAATCTGGAGACGTCGAGCGGCTGCGGACCGGCAGGCCGCCCCATCAACCGTCCGAGCACGACGAAGACCGCCACGGTCAACAGGATCGTGCCGATCGCGCCCAGCGGCTCTCGCAGGAAGATCTTGATCTCCAACCAGGTCAGTTTCCACAGGCCTTTCAGCATGGTCGTCGTTCAGTCCCGAATCGAGTGGCCGGTGAGCCGAAGGAAGACATCTTCGAGATTGGGCAGCACGGTTCGAAAGTCGGCGATGCGAACGTGATGCTCCGACACGCACCGGATGACCTCGGTGACGAAGTCTTCCCTCGTCCCCGAAGCACGAATCGATCGTGTTGGTGCACGACGGACTCGGCCGCGGCCAGCGCTCGGAAGGCCGCGTCTGCGTGCGCGTCATGTGTCGTCAGCTCGACGGTGCGCTCCGGGCAGTGGCGCGCGACCAGCCTCGCCGGAGAATCACTATCGATGATCCGTCCGTGCTCGATGATCGCCACGCGGTCGCACAACCGCTCCGCCTCTTCCATCAGGTGTGTCGTGAGCAACACGGTCTTGCCGCGCTCGCGAATGCCACGCACGAGATCCCAAATCGTGCGCCGCGCCTGTGGGTCGAGTCCGGTCGTGAGCTCATCGAGAAAGACGACGTCTGGATCGTTGATGAGCGCCAGCGCGATGAAGAGACGCTGCTTCTGTCCGCCCGACAAGGTCATGAACCATGACTGCCGCTTTTCGGCGAGACCAAGCTGTTTGAGCAGCCGCTCACCGTCGGCAACCGGCTTCCCATAGAGCGACGCCCACAAGTGCATCGCTTCCCACACCTTGATGCGCTTCTGCAGTTGCGCGTGCTGAAGTTGGACGCCAATGCGATGCTGAAGTTGATAGGCGTCGCGGACGGGGTCGAGCCCAAGCACCCGAACGCTGCCGCGATCGGGCCTCTTCAACCCCTCGATGCATTCGAGCGTCGTGGTCTTGCCCGCACCGTTTGGGCCGATTAGTCCGAAGATTTCGCCGTCGTCCACGGCAAAGGAGATGTCATCGACGGCGACCGTCTTCCCGTAGTTCTTTCTGAATCCGGAGACCTCAATGACGGCACGAGGCATGAGGAGGCGCTACAGGGACGGTTCGCGCGTCACAGCCGTGAGGCTCATGGTGACGACGGCGCCGGCTTTGGGCAGCTCGTTGACGCCGATCGTCGTCCGAGGCGGAAGGTGTGAGCCCATCGCTTCGACGTAGGCGCGATTCATCTCCTCGAACGCGCGCATGTCCTTCAGAAACACATTGACGTGTACGACATGCTGCAAGTCCGACCCGACCGATTCGAGCATCACACGAAACGCCTTCAGGATCTCCTTGCTTTGCGAGTACGCGTCGGGCCCCGCAAGCTGTCCGGTCGTGTGGTCAACGCCAGCCGTGCCGCCAATCGTGATGAACTCTCCGACCTTGGAGATGTGGTTGTAGGGACCGATTGGTCTCATCGTGTCGGGCGGAGTGGAGGTTTCGACCCGGGATCTCCTCATCGCGACTCTCTTGACAACACAAGTTCGAAGTAGATGAGCGGGTTTCGCCGGTAGACGACTCGGCCCATCTCCCTTAGACCACATTTTGCGTAAAACGGACCGGCGCCGGCGCTGGCATCGTAGGCGTCCAGGCGGATGGCGTCGGCAGGCCACTGCCGGGCGAGCCGGGTGGCCTCTTCCATGCACGCGCGTCCGATGCCGCGGCGTTGGAAGTCGGGCGCGACGGCCATGTCGGTGAGATACAACGGCTGTGGCACGTTGGTGAAGTAAGCAGGATCAATCGCCCAAGGCTTCTTCGTCGCAAGCCGCAGGGTTGCCACAATGCGGCCGTGCAGGCGAGCGACGAAGACCCCAGGCCGTTCGAGCGCTCGCGCCTGCGCGGCTTCGGTGACTGGCGACGACCAATGGCCGGAGCCGAAGTCGCGTGTCAGCCGATCGGCGACCGCTGTTCTGAGCTTGGCCAACGCTGGGGCGTCACCTGGCAGCGCCGGATCCAGACGCACACGCATGTCACGCGGTCTCCCAGATTCGCTGGAGATCCACCAGCGTATCTCCGTTGAAGCGCGCCGCGTACGCATCGGGAAACGTCAGCTCCTGCCAGAACTCGTACCCAAAGCGACCGTCGAAGCCGTTGACGATGAGCGCAAGGAGATTGCCATGAGTGCTGATGGCGACATCCTCGCTTGGGTGCGCAGCCAGAATGCCTTTCACAGCACTAAGTCCGCGCTTCTGCGCGACGCGATTCGACTCGCTTGCAGGCAACGCGGATTCTGGTTCGGTCCAGGTCCGCGCAACCGCCTGCTCGAAGGTGAGCCCAGCCGGAAGGGTCAGCTCCCGTTCACGCAGATCGTGCAAAACAGAAGGCGGGAGCTGTCGCCTGGCGGCCAATGGCGCGACCGTGTCCAGCGCGCGTCGTGAAGGACTGGAGAAGATCGACGCGATCGAACGGCTGTCAAATCGTTCAGCAAGCGCCACGGCAGCGGCCTGGCCTTGCGCAGACAACGGCCGGTCGTCGCTCGGTGTCCAATCTGCGTATGCGTGGCGAATCAGATAAATAGTCGGCATGTGTTTGCCGTATCTTGCTTAATCTTTGTCCACCTACGGCGACACCTCGCCATTGCTCGCCAAACTGATGCGCGAGCGGAGGCGGGCCCTGATCAAGAGCATTCGCGGACCCAGGAGGCACTCGTGCGCAACTGGTTGCTGATTCCAATCCTCGCCCTTTCGGCGGCTGCCGCAAGCGCTCAGACCCAACCTTCGCAGCAGGCGACGCCAGCACCGGCCGCGGTCACGCCCAACGACTACGCCGATGAGAAGAACTGGCTCTGCCGGCCGGGCCGGCAGGACGCCTGCGCCGTTGACCTGACCACCACCATCGTCTCCGCTGACGGCACGCTCGCGCCCGAGACGTGGAGGGCGGAGCCGGACGCGCCGATCGACTGCTTTTACGTCTACCCCACGATTTCGACCGACTCGGCGGACAACAGCGACATGAATCCGGATCCGGCGGAGCTCAACGTGATCGCGCAGCAGTTTGCGCGGTTCGGATCGATCTGCAAACTCTATGCACCAATGTATCGCCAGGTCAGCCTTCGTGGACTTCGCGCCGCCTTGGCCAACCCTGGCCTCGACCTGCTGAGTCGTGGACTTGGTTATGACGACGTGCGCGACGCGTGGAACGCCTATTTGAAGCGAGACAACAGGGGCCGCGGCGTGGTGCTAATCGGACACTCACAGGGATCGTGGGTTCTGACGGCATTGATTCGCAACGAAGTCGACGGTAAGCCCATCCAGTCGCAGCTCGTCTCGGCGCTGCTGTTGGGCAGTTCGGCGATCCAGGTGCCGCGCGGGCGGGACGCCGGAGGAACCTTCAACGAGCTCCCGCTCTGTCGCGTCGAGTCGCAGATCGGCTGCGTGGTCGCGTACTCGGCCTTCCGATCAACTGCGCCACCGGCTGCAAACTCCTTGTTCGGAATATCGAGGGGCGAGAACCTGACTGGCGCGTGCACCAATCCCGCCGCCCTTGAAGGAGGCACAGCCAGTCTGCACGCGTATCTCTCAGCAGCGGGCCGCACCATCACCGGAACCCAGGCGCCGAAAGAGTGGGCAACCGGCAAGACCGTCGACACGCCCTGGGTCAGTGTGCCCGGGCTCTTGTCTGCGCGCTGTACGACCAACGAGAACGCGACCTACCTGGAAGTGACGGTGAACGGCAATCCTGACGATCCGCGGACCGACACGATCGCGGGCGACCTGGGCGCCAACGCGCAAACGCAAGGGATGTGGGGCCTGCACCTGATCGACGTCAACCTCGCCATGGGGAATCTGCTGGACATCGTCAGCCAGCAGTCGAGGGCGTACAGTTC
>JBOGIV010000194.1:0-6083 GCA_050747925.1 Vicinamibacterales bacterium | reverse complement strand
GGCGGCTATCGCGCCGTGGTGTGGTTCCTCATCGTCATCGGCGCGACGGCGGCGACGATCGCCTGGCGCTGGAGTGTCGCGCTGCTCAACGCTCCTGGCGCCGCGACGTTTGCCTGGGCCGCCATCGTGGGCTCGACACCATTTCTCTTCAATACCTTTACGGTCTATCCGGAAATCGCGGCCGCACTCGTCGTGATGATCACACTCGCCCTTTCGAGGAAACCGGAGCGTGCCGACACGAGCCTGTTCCGTTTGGTGTGCGTTGGACTCACGTGTGGCGCGCTTCCATGGCTGAGCACGAAGTACGCGCCGATGTCGGCCGTGTTGATGGCTGTCGCGATCGCCCGCGTGTGGTCGAGGGGCCCGGTTCCGTTACGGGCGGCGGCGGCGATCGGGCTCCCCTACCTCGCGTCGCTGGTCGGCTGGCTCGCGTTCTTCTACATCTACTGGGGATCGCCGTGGCCGTCGGCGCCGTATGGCCAACTCGTGCAAACCTCGCCCTGGAATCTGATTCTGGGTGCTCCGGGACTGCTGTTCGATCAGGAGTACGGCTTGCTAGCGTACGCGCCGGTCTATGTCCTGGGGTTTACGGGACTCGCTGCGATGTGGCGCTCGAGCGGCGAGCTCCGACGCCAGGCGGTTGAGATCGCACTCATTTTCCTGGCGCTTCTCGCGAGTGTCGGCGCGTTTGGAATCTGGTGGGGCGGCTCTGCGGCGCCGGGCCGTCCGTTAGCCTCGGGCCTCCTCCTGTTCTCGCTTCCGATCGCCGCGGCGTTTCGGGCGGCGCCTTCGGGGTCTGCGCAGCGTGCCGCTCATCACCTGTTGCTGTGGATCGGGGTCGCCATCGCGCTGACGCTGGCGTTGACTCAACAAGGACTGCTCATCAACAACGGACGCGACGGCAGCTCGTCGCTGCTCGAGTGGTGGTCGCCGCGGTGGGATTTGTGGAGGTTGGCGCCGAGCTTTGTGCTGCGCAATGCGCCGCTGGCCTATCTCCATACTGCGTGGTGGCTGCTGATTGCCGTCGTCACCGCGCACGTCCTCTCTCGTTGGCGGCGGCTTCAACCTGGAGGTGCGGCTCTGGCGGCGTTCTCAGCCTTGTCGGCAGCTCTGGTCGTGGTGGCGTTGACGTTCCCGTGGCTGCCAGCCAACAACTGGCCGCTCCATGCGGATCTGCAGGCGCGCCCGCGGCTTGCCGCGATCGACGAATTCGACGTGCGCGCCCGGCCGGCCGCCATCGTTTACGACCCGCTGCGTAAGGTCGCCGCTGGCGACGTGCTCTCAATGCTCACGCTGGTGATCGCACCCGAAATCCGGCCCGACCCGCAGCCGCTTCGCGTGATTCACAATGGACGATTGTCGTTGCCCGCAGGCACCTACACCGTTGACGTGACGTGGGCCGACCGGACGCCCGCCGCGCCGACGTCGCTGTCGTGGCAGATCGGCCGCATCGGTCCTCCCCTGTCGACGTGGACGGTGGACATGCGAGCGAACCAGCGGTGGCAAACCTCGGTCGACCTGCCGGTTGACGCAAGCTTTGTGGGGTTCCGCGGTTCCAACGAAGTGGAGCGCGCCGTGAAATCCATCACCGTGACCCCGGTGAAACTCGTAGACGAAGGCTCTCGACCACATCTTCCCGTGGTGCTCGCGGCCGCCCGCTACGAGGAGGTGACCGTGTTCTTTCACGACGAGCAGCTCTATCCGGAAGCGGACGGATTCTGGACGATGGGGAAACGGAGGATGGCGGTGACGATGACCGCGTCCGCAGGGCGGCAGAAGCCCATCGTCCTGCGCGTTCATTGCGGCTCGCAGGCAAACCGGCTGACGCTTTCGATGCGTGGCTGGACCCGCAGCCTGGACCTGGTCCCTCTGGCGCCACAGATCATCGAGCTTCCCGCGTCGGCCACTGGCGTGATCCCGCTGTTGCTGGCGACGGAGAATGGATTCTCGCCGTCGCAAAACGAGCCAACCTCCAAGGATCGGCGCTTCCTGGGTGTCTGGGTCGAAGTGGTGAAGGAATGACGTCGATCAGCGATCTCCGCCGCGAGTATGCCAGCCGTGCCCTCATCGAGAGCGAAGCTCAGGATGACGCGCTGCGGCAATTTGACATGTGGTTCGAAGAAGCCATGAGCGCGTCGCTGATGGAAGTGAATGCGATGACCCTGGCCACGGTGTCTCCCAGCGGCGAGCCATCGGCGCGCATCGTGCTGCTCAAAGCCTTCGACGAGCGCGGCTTCGTGTTCTTCACGAATTACGAGAGCGCAAAGGGACGCGACCTCGAGGCCAACCCGAAGGCCTGTCTCCTGTTTTTCTGGGCGGAGCTCGAACGGCAAATCCGAATCACGGGCAATGTGAGCCGCGTGTCGGCGGAAGAGTGTGTGGCGTACTTTCACTCTCGACCATTCGAGAGTCAAATCGGCGCCTGGGCCTCTCACCAAAGTCGAGTGTTACCCGATCGCGCCGCGCTCGAGGCGCAGTACGCGGTACTGCTCGAAACACATCGCGGGCAGGAGGTGCCGCTGCCGGCGTACTGGGGTGGCTATCGCGTGGCGCCCCGGCAGATCGAGTTCTGGCAAGGGCGTGAGAGCCGGCTGCACGATCGGTTGCTGTACACGAGAAAAGACGACGGCACCTGGTCGAGGGTGAGGTTGGCGCCGTAAGGTTCAGGCGACCCTAAAGGGTCGCCTCTACATCTGTCAATTCAGGTAGCCTCCCTCAACAACTGCCACCGCTGTGTGGAGGCAACCCTTTAGGGTTGCCTGTGTCTGTCTAGATCTCGATCGTCCCCTCTCCCACTCGCACAGCCTTCCCACCAACCTGCACCCGCGTGATCGTGCCCTGCGCGTCGCTGGTGATCGTCATGAAGATGCGGCTTGGGCGGCCCATGGCGACACCTTGCAGGCTCACCATGTCGCGCGCGCGGTCTGGTGCGACCAGGCCGTGGTTGACGAGGTAGGCGCCAAGGGGCCCGCTTGCGCCACCCGTCGCGGGGTCTTCGGCCACACCCAGGCCCGGCGCGAACATGCGGCTGTACGCGGTGACGTCGGCGTCAACGGGCTCGGTGCTGAAGACGAACACACCGATGTGATCGGACGGAAATGCGCTCTTGAGTCCGCGAAGAGCCGACATGTTTGGCTCGGCCGCATCGACGTCGGGGCGAGTGGCACACGGCACAAACAGGAACGGCACTCCGCACGACACTTCTTCGATCGGCAGGCCGGTCCGATCCACCGCGGCCGGATCGACGCCCACCGCGGTGATCACGTCGGCACGTGAGACCGCCGGCGTTCGAAACTCGGGCGGCCGTTGATCCATCCACGCAAAGTCGAGCCCGTCGCTGCGCCATCGAAGCTCGACGGGTGTGGGGCCGACGCCGAGTCCAAAGACAAACCGATCGCGGCCGTGTGCGATCACTCGCTCGTGAGCGAGCGCGAACGTGCTGCCAATGGTCGGATGGCCCGCCATCGGCAGTTCCGACCCTGGCGTGAAAATCCGCATGCGATTATCGGTGCCCGGCGTCTCGGCCGGCAGAATGAATGTGCTTTCGGCAAAGTTCATTTCGCGCGCCAGGGTCTGCATCTGCTGTGATGACAGACCGCGCGCGTCGGGAAAGACAGCAAGCTGGTTGCCTTCGAAGGGCCGATCGGTAAAGACGTCGTAGTGAAGATAGCGCATGGGAAATCATATGGTGCACCGACTAGAATCCGAAGCGTGCTGCGAGGTTGCGTCTTGGCTCTTGTCGTGCTCACGCCCTCGCTCGACGCCGCCGCGCAGACGCTGACGATCGTCGCCCCGGCCGCTCCGGGCGGAGGATGGGATCAAACCGCTCGCGTGATACAGCGCGTGCTGCTCGAGATCGAGCCGGGCGCGAGCGTGCACGTCGAGAACGTGCCGGGTGCCGCCGGCACGATCGGGCTCGCGCGGTTCGTGCAATCGGAGCGCGGCAACCCACACGCGCTGCTCGTCACTGGGCTGGTGATGGTGAGCAGCGTGGTCATCAATCACTCACCAGTCATGCTGGCCGATGTCATTCCGATCGCCAGACTCACTGGCGAATACGAGGTCATCGTCGTGCCGACGTCTTCGCCCTATCGGTCGCTCGGCGACTTGCTGGCGGCCTTCAGGAGCGATCCCGGGCGCGTCGCCTGGGGCGGCGGCTCGGCCGGCGGCACCGACGACCTCCTCATTCGATTGGTCGCAGACCAACTTGGACTCGCGGCGTCGCGCGTGAACTACGTCGCGTTCTCGGGTGGGGGCGCCGCGCTTGGCGCGGTGCTCGGCGGTCAGGTCACGGCCGGCGTCAGCGGCTACTCAGAGTTTGCGGGACCAATCGACGCCGGCCAGCTTCGAGTGCTCGCCGTGTCGGCGCCTCGGCGGCTCGCCGGCATCAACGCGCCGACGCTCCGGGAGGCTGGGGTCGCGCTCGATCTCGCCAATTGGCGAGCGCTCGTGGCGCCGCCCGGTCTGTCGGATGCGGAGCGCGTGGCGCTCATCCAGCGAGTCACTACCGTTGCACAGAGTCAGCCGTGGAAGACCGCTCTCGAGCAGAACGGATGGAGCGATCTCTTCCTTCCCGGTCAGGACTTTCGACAGTTTCTGCTGGCCGAACACGCGCGTGTTGAAGCGGTCCTGCAACGATTGGCGAGCGCCGACGCCTCTCGGCCTGCCGGTCTCTCGCTGGCACTGACACCGACCACGCTGCCCACGTTCCTCGTGACGGTGTTTGCGGGATCGGTCGTCGCGTTGATCGCGCGTGTGCGAGGGCGATTCGCTTTCGCGCTGCCCGAGAAGCCGGCAACCATGCGCGTTTGCGTCGCACTGCTGGCTCTTCCCGTGCTCCTTCCGCTCGCGGGATTCGTGCTTTCATCGACTGCACTCTTCACGGTCGTCGCGCAGGCGCTCGACCCCAACCGCCATGAGGGATCGCGCGGGAACCTTGCGCTCAACGTGGCGCTCGGGTTCGCATTCGCCGCCGCGCTCTTCCTGATCTTCGGACGCGGCCTTGGAGTCGTCCTCCCGTCAACGCCCGGCCTTCGAGGATGGCTATGACGGCAGTGAACGAAACTGAGCACGTTACGTACGTTGGCCACAGAGTCACAGAGACACAGAGCTAAGTGATGTTCTCGGCGCCTCTGTGTCTCGGTGGCTACGTCCGTCACCGTGATTCAAGCCAAACCTTGCCAGTTGAGCTGCAATGCTCGGTCATCTGATCGCCGGCTTCGCCGTGGCGTTGTCACCGTCGAATCTTCTCTGGGGATTCATGGGGGTCACGTTGGGAACGATCGTTGGCGTCCTGCCGGGCATCGGCCCCGCGCTCACCGTCGCACTCCTGCTTCCGATGACGTACGGCCTCGACCCGACCGCCGCGCTCATCATGTTTGCCGGCATCTATTACGGCGCCATGTATGGCGGATCGACGACGTCGATCCTGCTGAATACACCTGGCGAGGGCGCGACCATCGTCACGGCGATCGACGGTCATCAGATGGCCCGGCGCGGTAGAGCCGGCGCCGCGCTCGCCACCGCCGCAATCGGATCATTTGTCGCCGGCACGCTCGGCACGCTCGCGCTCACCGGGACCGCGCCGATCATGGTTCAGTTGTCGTTGAGCTTTGGGTCGGCAGAGTACTTCGCCTTGATGGTGCTCGCGTTCGTGACCGTGACGACCGTCCTTGGCGGGTCGAGCCTGGCAGGCTGGGTGAGTCTCCTGCTCGGACTGACGCTCGGGAGCGTGGGCATCGACAGTCTGACCGGTCAGGCGCGCCTGACCTTTGGGATTCCGTACCTGCTGGATGGAATCGATGTCGTGATCGTCGCGATCGGTCTCTTCGCGGTCGGCGAGACGCTATGGGTGATCAGCCGCGGTCCTGAATCCGAAGAGATCGTTGCCCTCCGCGGATCGGTCTGGATGACGGGTGAGGAGTGGTCGCGGTCGTGGAAACCGTGGTTGAGAGGCGCAGCCATCGGCTTTCCAATGGGCGCGCTGCCCGCGGGCGGCGCCGAGCTGCCGACGTTGATGTCCTATGCGATCGAACGGCGGCTGTCGCGACACCCAGAAGTGTTTGGACGCGGCGCCATCGAAG
>JBOGIV010000193.1:0-6170 GCA_050747925.1 Vicinamibacterales bacterium | reverse complement strand
CGCTCACTTCGTTCGCGCGTGGGCTGCCGTCGAGCGCGAACCCGGCCGCGACTTCACACGCGATTTGTGAGCGCGACCGCGCTCTCGCCGAACGAGCGCACGGTACTCGCGAATCAGCATTTCGAGGTGCTCGCGCTCCTCCTCGGCGAACTCGAGAAAGATCTGTTTGCCTTCGGAGTCCTCGAAGCGCTCGCCGTACCGCTTGAAGAAGCGGTGGGAGGCGCGCTCGCAACGAATGCCAATGCGCAAGGCTTCGCGATCGTCGACGCCGTCACGACGAAGCTGATCGGCGCCAGCGGCAAACAGGCCGTTGGCCGCGCCCTTGAAGAACAAGAACGTGGGACGCGACTCGAGCTGCGGATCCTTCTTCAGCAGATCCTGGTAACGCCCCTCCAGCTCGCTGAGATGATGCCGCTCTTCCAGCGCCAGGCGCTGGAAGACCTCCCTGCCTCGCGGGTCCTTCACCAGCCGGGTGCCACGCGTGTAGAACTCCAGACCGCTGCGCTCGGTGGCAATGGCAATGCGCATCGCGTCGCGAGCAAACAGCAGTTCGCTCGTCGAGCCGTCATCGGTCGGCGCCCGTCCAGTGCTGCATGACTCGCACGTTCCATAGATCTGGACGACGCTCTGGCGCGCGGTGAACGCGCGAGCGGCTGCCACCTCTTCGACCAGCGACTCGATATCCGAGCTCAGAAACTCGAACGATCGATTGCAGGTCTTGCAGATCAGGTGAAAGTGCCTCGGGTGGCGGTAGGAATGCTCGAACCGAAAGCGACCCTCGCCGAAATCGACCTTCCGCGCGACGCCCGCATCGACCATCCATTGCAGCGTGCGATAGATCGTGGCGCGGCTGATTCGATGATCCGCCTGACGGATCCGCTCGACCAGATCATCGGCGCTGAGGTGTCCCTCCTGCTGGAGGAACACCTTCACGATGAAATCACGCTTGCTGGATCGTTTGGTCCCGGCTGGCCGGAGACGATCGAGGTCCGGAATGGCCGTCGTGGCCATGGCGGGTCACGCAGTGAATGAGGAGCCGCACCCGCACGTAGACGTGGCGTTGGGATTCTTGATCGTGAATCCGCCGCCAGTGATGGTGTCGACGAAATCCACCTCCGCGCCGCGCAGGTAGCTGATGCTGACGGGATCGATGAACAGCCGCACGCCGTTGGACTCGAACAGCTGATCGGCGACGCCGCCGCCTTCCTCGATCATCAGGCCGTACTGGAAGCCCGAGCAGCCGCCGCCCTGCACGAACACGCGCAGGCCGCTGTCGGTCTTGCCCTCTTCGGTAAGAAGCTCGCGGATTTTTCCGGCGGCTGCCTCGGTTACCGTGATGAGGCTCGGCGTCGCAATCGGCGCCTCCGGCGTCATGGTCTCGGTCTCTGTGTGCATGATTTCTGCCTCTGGGCTGGTTTCTCGGACTACTTTAGTCGTAATTCTATCAGATGGGGGCCAGGTTCCCGTAGGGCAGGTCTTGAGACCTGCCATCGCCGAGGCGCCACTAACCAGCCTCCGCCAAGGCTACGGCGGTCCGCCGAAGCGCTTCGCGCAAAGGCGGAAGTGGCGCCCTACAACCGCGCCCCCGCCAGCTCTCCAAGGTGACTTCCCGACTCCGACTCGACCTGCTGGTGCAGGCTATTGCCATGAGCGTCCATCGTGACGATCGCGGGAAAGTCCTTGAGTTGTAGATGCCACATCGCCTCTGGGGTTCCAAACTCCAGGAGGTCCACGCCGTCCACTCGCTCGATACACCTGGCGTAGAACTGGGCGGCGCCGCCAATCGCGTTCAAGTAGACCGCTCCGTGCTGCTCGAGCGCGGCCAGCGTCCTGGGACCCATGCCCCCTTTTCCCATGACGGCACGGATACCGTACTTCGCGATGATGTCGCCCTGGTACGGTTCTTCACGAATGCTGGTGGTCGGGCCCGCGGCCGTCACCTTCCACGAACCGTCCGGCTGCCTGGCGACGACGGGACCGCAGTGGTACAGGACCGATCCGCTCAAATCGATCGGCGGCGGATGCGACATGAGGTGATGGTGCACGGCGTCGCGGCCCGTGTGGGCAGGACCGTTCACCAGCACCACATCGCCGACTTCGAGCGCGAGCACGGCCTGCGCGTCGAGCGGCGCATGGAGCGCGATCTCGCGGCCAGTTCGTCTGAAGCCAGCCTGATCCATCATCGGGATCGTCGGCACTGCGGGATCTCGATAGATCCAGTGCTGTATCGCACCGGTCGTCGCGTCGAGCGTGATCCCCAGGCGCCGATACGCCCAGCAGTCGTATGCGACCGACACGAAGAAGCTGGCGGGCAATCGGTTCAACGCGCCGACTTTACAGCCAATCAACGACACGCGCCCGCTGAAGCCCATCGTGCCGACGCCAAGCGTGTTCACGGTGCGCATGATCTCGGCTTCGAGCTCGGCGAGCCGCGCATCGGGATTCACGTCGCCGAGCGTTCTGAAGAGCTGCTGTTTGGCCTCGACGTAGCCGCTCGTGCGATCCCCACCGATGCACACGCCGACCGCACCCGGCGAGCATCCCTTGCCTTGCGCATGCCACACCGCGTGCAAGATGCACTTTCGTACGCCCTCGAGCGATCGATCGGCGCGGCCAAGATGCGCGAGCTCGGTCGGCAGCGAGTACTGGGCGTTCATGTTCTCGCACCCGCCGCCCTTGAGGATCAACTTCACTTCGATGGCGTCGCGCTCCCACTGCTCGAAGTGCACGATCGGCGTGCCGGGACCGAGATTGTTCCCGCTGTTTTCCCCGGTGAGCGAGTCCACCGAATTGGGCCGCAGCTTGCCTCGACGTGTGGCTTCCGCGACCGCCTCTCTGATCTGCTGCTTCAACCAGATCTGATTCCCACCAACAGGAGTCTTCACCTCGAAGGTGGGCATGCCGGTGTCCTGACAAATCGCCCCTTCGACGTCGGCGGCCTGATCGATGTTCTGCCCGATGATGGACAGGGCCTGAAACGCGCGCGTCTCCGGCTCTTCTTGGTGAAACGCGTGCTTCATCGCCGCTCGGACGTCCGGCGGAAGGTCGGTGGCGGTCCTGACAATGAGGGAGACCACACTGTCGAAAAACGACGGCAGCATCCCGCCAGTATAATTTGAACCAAGGTTCGAGAGTTCTTCAATGCCTACCCGCATCGAACACGATCCGCTCGGCGATCACGCCGTTCCAGCCGATGCCTATTACGGCATTCAAACGACGCGCGCGGTCGAGAACTTTCCCATCAGCGGACTCCGCGCGCCCGCCGATCTGGTCACCGCAACAGTCCTGATCAAGAAGGCGGCGGCGGTCACCAACGTCACGCTGAGGCGGCTCGACGACCATATTGGCGACGCGATTGTCAGGGCCGCTGATGAAGTGCTTGGTGGCGCGCTGCGCGATCAGTTCGTCGTCGATGTCTATCAGGCTGGCGCCGGCACATCGCACAACATGAACGCCAACGAGGTGTTGGCGAATCGGGCGGCCGAGCTGCTCGGGGGCCGGCGCGGCGAGTACACCGTGGTGCATCCGAACGACCACGTGAACATGTCGCAGTCCACAAACGATGTGTTCCCTTCTGCCACCCGTCTGGCGCTGCTGCTCGGTCACGCCGCGCTGATCCAGGAAGCCCGCGCGCTGGCAGAGTCTTTTCGAGCGAAGTCGGCGGCGTTCCAAGCGGTGCTGAAAGTGGGCCGGACCCACCTACAGGACGCAGTGCCGATGACGCTCGGGCAGGAATTCGGCGGGTACGCCGCGTCCATCGATCGCGGCGCCGACGATGTGGCCTATGCATCGCGGCAGCTGTCCGAGCTCAATCTCGGAGCGACGGCAGTCGGGACGGGACTCAATGCCGGCACTGACTACGCCGAGATGGCCGTCACGCGCTTGAGCCGCTATACGGGGCTGACCCTCCAAGGCGCGAACAACCGGTTCCGCGTCACGCAAAGCATGGGGGACGTGGTCGCCTACTCCGGCGCGATGCGGCGGCTCGCCGTCGAGCTGGGAAAGGTCGCCAGCGATCTGCGACTGCTCAGCATGGGACCCCGTGCGGGGTTGAGTGAGATTACACTGCCGGCGGTGCAGCCGGGCTCGTCGATCATGCCCGGGAAGGTGAACCCGTCGGTTCCGGAGATGGTCAACCAGGTGTGTTTTCAGGTGATGGGGTGCGACACGACCGTCTCGGTTGCGGCGGAGGCCGGGCAGCTCGAGCTCAACGTGATGATGCCGGTGATCGCTTGGAACGCGATCCACGCGTCCACGATCCTTCGCGAATCCATGAAGGCACTGCGCCGGCGATGCGTCGATGGCATCGAGGCCGACGAGAAGCGGTGTCGGGAGCTGCTCGACCGCAGCACGGCAGTGGCGACGGCCTTGAGTCCGTACCTCGGGTACGCGAAGACCGCCGAGCTGGCGAAGGCGTCGTTGAGGACCGGCAAGCCAATTCGAGAGTTAGTCCTTGAACAGGGGTTGATGGAGTCGCTGCGGCTCGATGAGATTCTGTCGGTCGACGCGATGACACGGCCGGGAATTACCGGGACCGAGCGATGATAGGTTCGATGCTTCGTCGTTGCGGTTTCGCGGTCGGCGTGAGCGCGCTTTGTGCGATCGGCCTCGGGGTGGTGGCATCGAGCGCCGCGCAAAAGAGTCAGAGCTCGGGCCGCCTGTTTCCACCACAGGAGCTCGGGCTGCTGGAGGCGCCTGATCGCGACCTCTGGCAGCGGCCCGATCAAATCATGGATGCAATGGGCATCGCGGATGCGTCGGTGGTGGCCGACGTCGGCGCTGGCAGTGGCTGGTTCACGATCCGGCTCGCTCGGCGCGTCGGCCCGCGAGGCATCGTGTTCGCAGAGGACGTGCAGCCGGAAATGCTGAACGCGATCACCCGGCGCGTGCAGCGCGAGGGCCTGCAGAACGTCAAGCCGATACTCGGCCGCGAAAGCGATCCGCGCCTGCCGCGGCGGTCGCTCGACGCCGTTCTCGTAGTGGACGCCTATCACGAGATTCAGGATCGCATCACCGTGCTGGCCAACATCGCGCGCGCGTTGAAGCCGCAAGGGCGAATCGGCGTGGTCGATTTCAAGCTCGACGGAACAGGTCCCGGACCATCGCTCGAGGAGCGCGTCAGCCCGGACGTGGTGGTCAAGGACGCCGAGCGCGCCGGTCTCCGGCTGATTCGCCAGGAGGCGTTTCTCGCCTATCAATACTTTTTGATTTTCGGAGCGAAGTAGGGCGGCTCGCGAGGCGCCGCTACTGATGATCAGTACCGACGAACTTCCAGAGGCTCGGCAGCACGGCGGCGGCCACCATCACCTTGATGAGGTCGACGCCGATGAACGGGTAGAGGCCGGCGGCAAGGGCGGCCGACCAACCCACGGTGTTGGCGAGCCATGAGACGCCGCCCGCGAAGATCACGGCCAGCCCGACCGTCATCGCCAGCATCGACGTCCCGTAGTGCCGATCGAATCCGCGTTCGGCGAGCCAGCCGGTCACGCACGCGGCCAACGGATACGCCATCAGGTAGCCGCCGGTCGGACCGACCAGGCGAGCGAAACCTTGAGGCAGCTCGGGTGAAAACGCAAACACGGGTAGCCCGGCGACGCCGAGCATGAGATAAAAGGTTTGGCTCAGCGCACCGAGGCGCGACCCCAGGGCCGCCGCGCCAATCAGCACCACCATCGGCTGAATCGTGAACGGCACGGGAGTGAACGGAAGCGGGAAACTGAGCTGCGCCGCAGCGGCAGTGAGGATCGCGACAAACACGACAAACAGCATTCGAATGCCGTTCCACCGGGCGGCCGAGCTGGCCCGCATACTGATCCGATCGAGAATCGTCGACGCGTGCGAAACGAGCGGGACGCTGGGTGGCATGACTCCGGGATTCTACTCGGTTGCGGAAAAGGCGAGCAACCTGAACCAAGAAGGTCGAATCCAGAAGGTCAACCTCAATCAGTCCATTGCCAATTGACTGATTGATCCCTGGAGTCAGAGGATCTGCGGAGATGTGGACTGCCCTGACAATCGCGGGATCGGACTCCGGCGGCGGGGCCGGCATCCAGGCCGACCTCAAAACGTTTGCCGCTCACGGCGTCTACGGCACATCCGCCGTGACGGCGATCACCGCGCAGAACACCGTCGGCGTGTCGGGTGTGCATCTCGTTCCGGCAGAGATGGTC
>JBOGIV010000192.1:0-10492 GCA_050747925.1 Vicinamibacterales bacterium | reverse complement strand
TCGCGAACCGCCCCTACGCTGACAGTGTCATTGTGGCTACGTGCGTGACATCAATTGTTTCACTGCAGCCCGTCCGGCGTATCTCGCCGCAGGTCCGAGCGCCTCTTCGATTCTGAGCAGCTGATTGTATTTGGCCACGCGGTCGCTGCGTGACGCCGATCCCGTCTTGATCTGCCCAGCGGAGGTTCCGACTGCGAGGTCCGCGATCGTCGAATCCTCGGTCTCGCCAGAGCGATGAGAGACGATCGAGCGATAACCCGCGCGCGCGGCCATGGCCATCGCGTCGAGCGTCTCGCTCACCGTTCCAATCTGGTTCAGCTTCACGAGCAGCGCGTTGCCGATATTTTCGGCAATCCCGCGCTCGAGAATCTCGGGATTGGTGACGAAGACGTCGTCTCCGACCAACTGAACGCGATCGCCCAATGCTTCGGTCAGCATCTTCCAACCGCGCCAATCCTGTTCAGCACACCCGTCTTCGATCGAGATGATGGGGTACTGCCGGCACCAGTCCTCGTAGAGCGCGACCATGCCTTCCGAGTCGCACGAAGGCTCTCCCGACTTGTGGAACTCGTATCGGCCATTCCCGCTTGCCCCGAGCGAAGTCGAGGGGGCCCAGAACTCGCTCGACGCGACATCCAGCGCGACATAGACGTTGTCGCCTGGCGTGGCGCCTGCGGAGGTGATCGCCTCGAGGACCACTTCGACCGCCTCACGATTCGATCGTAAGCTTGGCGCGAAACCGCCCTCGTCGCCCACGCCGGTCGAAAGGCCGCGCGCCTTCAAGATCGATCGGAGCGCGTGGAAGATTTCCACTCCGGCCCGCAAGCCCTCGCTGAATGACGCAAAGCCCACCGGCATCACCATGAACTCCTGGAAGTCCACATTGGAATCGGCATGGGCGCCGCCATTCAAGATGTTCATCATCGGCACCGGCAGCGCGTAAACGTCGTGGGCGTCCGCGACGTGAGCGATATGTGCGTAGAGCGGTCGGCCAAGACGGCTGGCTTCGGCTTTGAGGGCGGCGATCGAAACGCCGAGCAACGCATTGGCGCCGAGCCGGCCCTTCGTTGGGGTGCCGTCGAGCGCAGTCAACTCGGCGTCGAGCGAGCGCTGCGTAAACTCCTGACCTTTGAGCGCGCGGGCAATCTCCCCGTTGACATTCGCGACGGCGTGCCGCACGCCCTTGCCTAGATACCGGCCTTTGTCGCCGTCACGAAGCTCGAGGGCTTCGCGCTCACCCGTCGAGGCTCCCGACGGCACGGCCGCGCGACCACGCCCTCCGCCCTCCACGTGTACGTCCACCTCAACCGTCGGATTCCCGCGCGAGTCGAGAATCTCGCGCGCGCGAACATCAGTGATTGTCATAACCGAAACTCGCGTCAGGCCCGGTGATCGGCGTCGGACTCGACCTGAAGGGCCTCGTCGCTGATTGGTCCGACGTACGGCTCCTCGCCCAATGTGACGACGACAACGCCCCCCTCCGAGACGGTGTGACGGCGCTGATCCTCTTCGGCGTTGAATCCGATCGCTGCGCCGCGCGGGATTTCCACGTCGCGGTCAATGATGGCCCGGCGGATGCGCGCGTGACGCGCGACGGTCACACCCGGCATCAGAATCGATTCTTCAATGCGACAGAAGCTGTGAACGCGAACGTTCGGGCAGAGGATGCTGCCGTAGATGTGGCTGCCGGAGACGATGCATCCTTGAGAGACCACCGAGTCAAGCGCCTCACCTCGACGCAAGTCTTCGGCGAATACGAACTTGGCCGGGGGCGCCTGTGGCATATAGGTCCGAAGCGGCCACTCCGGGTCGTACATGTTGAACTCCGGATTCACCTGGCACAAGTCCATGTTCGCTTCGTAATACGCGTCGATGGTGCCGATGTCCCGCCAATACTTGGCCTCTTTCTTGTTCTCGTCGTAGAAGGCGTAGGCGAAGGTGCGCCCGGCGCCAATCAGATTGGGAATGATGTTGCGGCCAAAGTCGTGCTGGCTGTCGGACTTCGCGGCATCGTCTTCGAGCGCCTGATTGAGCACGTCGATGTTGAACACGTAGATGCCCATCGAGGCAAGGGCCATCTCCGGCTGACCGGGCATCGAGGGTGGCTGCGACGGCTTCTCGGAAAATCCGATCACGCGATCGGTCTCGTCGATGGCGACAATCCCGAAGCGTTTGCCATCCTCAATGGGCACTTCGATCGCCGCCAGCGTCACCGTGGCGTCCTTTTCTTGATGGAACCTGAGCATCTTCACGTAGTCCATCTTGTAGACATGATCGCCGGCCAGCACGACGACGTACTTCGGCGCTTCGCGCGTGACCGAATAGAGATTCTGGTAGACGGCGTCCGCGGTTCCCTGATACCAGTGCTCGCCGACGCGCTTTTGCGGCGGGAGAATCTCGATGAACTCTCCCAGCTCTTCCGACACGACGCTCCAGCCTTGCCGGATGTGACGATTGAGTGAAAGCGACTTGTACTGCGTCGCGATGAAGATATGCCTCAGGTTGGAGTTGATGCAGTTGCTCAGAACGAAGTCGATGATGCGATAAGGGCCGCCAAAGTAGACAGCCGGCTTCGCGCGCTCCCTGGTGATGGGCGCCAGTCGCTCGCCCGCCCCACCGGCGAGGACGATTACGAGGACATCGTTATGCAGCATGATCCCGGGCGTTTGTTCGGGTCAGATGTTAGTTCAAACCTCTATTGCCACAACGCGTTAGAGTGTTTGACTTCGTTCCGTCCCGCCTCCTATCATCAAGCGATTCCAACCCTGTACGTAGGAGAAGTGGATGATGAGTATTCGGCGTCTAGTCACCGTCTGCAGCGCGCTTCTCATTGCGGCGTCGCTCGCAGGCGCTCAACCGGCCAAGAAAGACGACAAGAAGCGCAGCAAGCAGGAACAGGTGGAAATTGAGCAGCTCGTGAAGATCGTCGACGGCGTGATGGGTGGGCAGGCCACCCCGACTGACGTCAAGATGTCGATCGAGCCGTACTTCATGAAATCGCAAGAGGTGCGGACGTTCGTTCCGTTCGTATTGAGCGTGATGGAGGCGCCTCAGACCGACGCGTCCATGTACGTCCGTGTCGTGAATCCCACGGCCGAGCCTGCGGCCAAGGGGAAGAAAGTGGAATACCCCTGGGATGACATTCACTTCGTGCCCGCGGCGCAGCTGGCTGGCAGCGCCGTGAAACTACAGCGCGTGTTCATGGCCACCGCTGGCACGTACGACGTCTATGTGGCGTTCAAGGAACGTCTGCCCGAGAAGGCGCCGAAAAACCAGGTGCCCAAGATGGGCGTGCTCAAGACCCAGGTCGTGGTGCCGGATTTCTACAACGCCGAGCTCAACACGAGTTCGATCCTGGTGACCGACCGAGTGAACACGCTCACCGCGATGATTGGTCCGGAAGAAGCTCGCGAGCGGCCGTTCGTGTTTGGTCAGCAGGAACTGGTTCCGGCGATGGACATGGACTTCAAGAAATCCGAAGAGCTGTCCATCTTCTTCCAGGTCTACAACTCGGGCCTCGATCCGTCGGGCAAGCCCAACCTCACCCTCGAGTACGAGTTCCACCGCAAAGAAGCCGAGGGTGAGAAGTTCTTCAACAAGACCAGTCCGCAGACAGTCAACGCGTCGAACCTGCCGCCGACGTTCGATCCGGCCAAGTTCCCGGTCCCCGGAGGCATCACCGTTCCGTTGACGTCGTTTGCAGAAGGCACGTACCGCTTGCAGATCAAGGTCACCGACAAGGCGGCGGGCAAGACCCTGACGCGGGACGTCAACTTTAGCGTGAAAGCGTCGTAGACTGCGAAGAACCAACTAGCGATCCGCCGCCGAGGAGCCACCGGCGGGCGGATCCGGAGTTCCAAGCTATGGGCACCCCCAGCGGCTTCGTCGTTCCGACGTTGATGCTTGGCCTCGTGTTCGCCGCGAGCCCCGCGGCAGCGCAGATGGTGGTTCCGCGCGGCCCCGAGCGCATCACGAACGTGGCCGCGTCGCTGATGGGCCACATCCAAGGCACGGTGCTGGACGAGGCGGGCAGGCCGTTGGATGGCGCCGTCATCTCGGCCCTTGGTGGCACGACTGCCTTCGCCGTCTCCGACAAGTTGGGTCAGTTCATGCTTCGTCAGCTCCCGCCGGGGCCGTATCTGGTTCGCGCGCATCTCCAGGGGTTTCTTACTCCTCGCAGCACCATCGTCAACGTGCGTCCCGCGATTCGCACTCCCTCTTCGTTCACACTGCGTCGGGAAGGCACCGCCGACGCACCGCGGCTGGTGGACGCCAGCGTGGGCGGCAGTCAAATCGACGCGACGGCCAGCGGATCACGTGACCGCGACGAGAGCGAGACCGCCTGGAAGCTCCGTCATTTGAAGCGCAGCGTGTTGAGAGACAGCGCCACGGCGGTCGCGTTTGCGCCAGTTGAGGATCACGATCAGTGGTTCCTGCGGGACTCGATCGACAGGCTGGGCCGTGCGTTTGGCCACTCCGCCAAAGCGGCTGGCGCGCTCTTTTCCGATCTGCCGCTCGCTGGACAGGTGAACCTGCTCACGACAGGAGCGTTCGATAACCCGCTCCAACTGCTCGAGCTCGACCGCACGAACAGCGTCGCGTTTTTCTCAGTTGGCGCCCCGGTCGGTTCGCACGGCAACTGGTCCGTCCGCGCCGCGATGAACCAGACCGACTTGAGTTCGTGGACTCTCGCCGGCAACTACACGGTGAACGCCGATGTGCCGCACCGCTACCAGTTCGGGATGTCGTACAGCCTGCAACGCTACGAAGATGCTGTGGCGCTCGCGGCCCTGTCCGACACAGCGCGCAACGTCGGTTCGATCTTCGCGACCGGTGAATGGGCGATCTCGCCCCGTTTCACGTTAGGGTACGGCGCATCCTACGCGCATTACGACTACTTGCTCGGCCCTTCGCTCTTTAGTCCGAGTGTGTCGGCCACCGTCACACCGACGAAGAACATTCGTATTCGTGTGTCCGCGGCTCGATACGCATCCGCACCGGGCGCTGAAGAATTTCTGCCCCCATCGCGTGCCGAATACCTTCCGCCCCAACGAACCTTCTCGCCGCTGTCTCGTTCGGCTGGCTTCCGAACCGAGGAGTTCGACCACTAGGAGTTGGGCGTCGAGCAGGTGATGACCGGCGCGACCATCAGGGTGCGAACCTTCCGTGAACGGATCGACGATCAGTTGATCACTGTGTTCGGGCTGAGAAAGCCGGACGCCGAGGCGTCGGCGATTGGTCATTACTACGTTGGCGCCGTCGGCGACGCCACGGTCACCGGGCTTGGCGTCACCTTTACTCACGCGTTGCTCGAGAACGTGCGCGGATCGGTGGACTATTCGATGGCGTCGGCCGAGTGGTTGGGTCGGCCAACATCGAAAGAGCTTGCCGCGCTCGAACGTTTGGTACCCGGAGCGATTCGCAGCGAGCGTGAACGGATTCACGATCTCACGACGTTGCTACAGACTGAGATTCGCTGCACGGCGACGCGGCTGGAGGTCCTCTACAAATTGAACAGCGCCTTCACCAGGAGCGAGGCCGAGAGTCAGGGCGCTGGATTCGATGCCCGCTTCGACGTCCGTGTGAATCAGGCCCTGCCGTTCATGAACTTCAAAACGTCGCAGTGGGAGATGCTGGTCGCGGTGAGGAACCTCTTCCACGAATCGCTCTCCAACGCTTCCGCGTATGACGAGCTCCTCGTCGTCCGACCGCCGAAACGGGTTGTCGGGGGGCTGACCGTCAAGTTCTGACCAGGCTCGCGCGGCGCCCCAGATCCAACCAGAAACTACCTATACTTGTTTTTGGATCAATGAACCGAAGACTTGGAGTCGGCCTGAGAATCTGCCAGGGAACTGGCAATAACATCATTATCATCAGACATTTAGACCTTATGCCGGCGTCGAGGTCGTGGTATGGCGTTTGCTCGAACAAGGCTCGGAAAACTCCGTGTTGAGGGGCCTCGACCAGTTATCGTCCGCGCCACTCGTAGAGGAGTCGTGGTGGGCTGAATGGAGACGCACGGCCTTGCCGGTGGCGGTCACTCTCGGACTGCTCGCGCTGGGCCTGGCCAACGTCGTTGCCAGAGCGACGTCGGTCGAAGTGGAGGACGGCGTTCTATGGGTCGAGCGCGCTGCCGGAGTCGTGGCCGCCGAGGTGGCGTCGTCCTCACCGGCGGATCGCGCCCGCGTCCGTCCGGGAGACGTGCTGCTGGCCATCGACGGCCAGCCCGTCGAGAGCCGAACTGATGTACTGGCGCTTCAACATCAATCAGAATCGGGCGCGCGACACACGTACACGCTGCTTCGCCTCGGCAACCGCGAGGTCGCGCAGGTTACGCTCGAACCAATCCCGAACGGGGCGGGGCTCTTCTATTACTTGCTGGCGAGCGTCGGCATCTTTACGCTGCTGGTTGGCGCAGCGGTACGCGCCCGACGCCCATTCGATCAAGCGACCCTGCATTTCTTCTGGCTGTCGGTCGCGTTTTTCGGCCTCTTCACTTTCTCGTTCAGCGGCCGTCTGGATCGCGTGGATTGGGTCTTCTACTGGGGTGATGTGATTGCGCAGCTGATGCTGCCGCCGCTCTTCCTGCACTTCGCGTTGGTCTTTCCTGAGCGACCGCACATTCCCGGTTACTCGGCGCTCCTGGCGCGCTGGCTCCCGGCGGTCTACTTGCCCGCGGCGGTTCTCGGCGCGACCCGCGCCCTCGCGCTCCTGAGGTCGAGTGTCGATCCCGACTATTTCGTCCGCCTGGTGTCGCTGCTCGACCGGCTCGAGCTGTTGTCTCTCGCGGCATTCCTGACGGCGTCACTTGCCGTGCTGTTGCGCGCGCTGTCGCGCGCGCGCTCGGTCACGGTCAAGCGTCAGCTCCGTTGGATCGTCTGGGGCACGGCCCTGGGTGCGCTGCCATTTGCGCTTGGGTACGCCATTCCGTTCGCGTTCGGTGTCGACCCCTCCGTGCCGATGGGGCTGTCGGCGATTCCGCTCGGGTTCATCCCACTCGCCTTTGCGTCGGCCATCGTGCGCTATCGGCTGATGGATGTCGAGATCATCCTGAAGCGGCTGTTGATTTACACATCAGCAGTCGCCGCAAGCGTCGCCATCTACGTGCTGATTCTGCGAACCTCAGGGGGCTACTTCGGTCAGAGCGAATCGGAGCACCGCTGGATCATCGTGTTCCTGGCGACGGTCGTCGTGATTCTCCTGGCCAAGCCGGTGAAGGATGGCTTGCAGCATGCGATCGACCGCGCGTTTTACCGCGATCGGTACGACTATCGCCGCGCGCTCGTGGCGTTTGCACGCGAGCTCAACAGCGATCTCGATCTCAATCGGCTGGCCGATCGACTCGTCGCTCGAGTCCGCGAGACGATCGAAGCCGATCGCCTGGTGTTCCTGCTCGCCGGCGAGAACGGCGACTTCGAACCCATTCGCCATGAGGGGTTCGAAACGTCACCGCCTCCGCTTTCCAGCCGATCGGGGATCACGACGCGCCTGCACGGCGCCCACAATGTCCGCCTCGACGATCCCCTGGCGGTTTCGCGTTTCAGCGCGGAGGAGATCGAGTTCTGGCGGGACGCGGGCCTCTACTACTTCGTGCCCTGCATTGCCAAGGACACCGCGATCGCGGTGCTGGCGCTTGGCCGGCGAGCGAGTGGCGAGCCGTTGAACAGCGAGGACATGGCGCTCGTGACGGCTGTGGCCGCGCAGGCGGCGACCGCGATTGAGAACGGGCGGCTCTACCGTCAGCTTCACGTGAAGGCAACCGAGCTCGACCGGTTGCATGCGTTCAACGAGAACATCCTCGAATCGCTCGATCACGGGCTGCTCGTGGTTGGCCCAGATGGTCGGATCGCCCGTTGGAACGCATCACTTCAACGTCTGTACGGAGTACCGCGCGAGGCCGCGATCGGCCTCCTGCTCGATCAGCTTTTTGACTCACACGTCGCCGATCTCATCCACAAGGCTCAGCGAAGTTCGCCCGAAGGCACGACGATGTTCCGCGTTCCGATGGCTGCACGCGGTTCACGACACGGTGAGAGTCTGCTCGCCAATCTCACGACCGTTCCACTTCAGACGGTGGCCGGCGGATCGGCAACCGGCACCATTGTCATTCTCGAGGACATGACTGAGCGCTCGCAAATCGAGGAGCAGCTTCGCATTTCCGAAAAAATGGCTTCGCTGGGCCTCCTGGCCGCGGGTGTCGCGCACGAGGTGAATACTCCGCTCACCGGAATCTCGAGCTACACGCAGATGCTGCTCGAACAGGCCGATCCGGACGACCCGCGCACCCCACTGCTCGAGAAGATCGAGAAGCAGACGTTCCGCGCGGCGCGAATCGTCAACGGCCTCCTCAACCTCTCACGCACGAGCGCCGCGGAAGCCTCCGAACGCACGATCGTCGACTTGAACGCGGTGATTGGAGACGTGCTCTCGCTGCTGGAGCACCAGTTCGACAAGGGCAGTATCAAAGTCCGCCGCGAGTTCAGCAACCAGCCCGTGCCGGTCATCGGCTTCGAATTCAAACTGCAGCAGGTGTTCCTCAACCTGTTTCTCAACGCGCGCGACGCGATGTCGAGCGGCGGATGGCTGACGATCACCACGCGGCTCGACGGTCACGAAGCCGTTGCAGAAGTATCGGACACTGGTACCGGCGTGGCGCCCGAACATCTGGCTCGCATTTACGATCCGTTCTTTACCACCAAATCGAGCGGCCAGGGCACGGGTCTCGGGTTGTCCATTGCCTACGGCATCATGCGCGAGCACGAGGCCACGATTCAGTGCGAGAGCACACTCGGAAAGGGCACGCGCTTCGAGCTCCGTTTTGCCGCCGCGCCGGCCTCCGCAGCTGCTCAAATGCCCCGGCAAAGCCGGGCAGGTCTCTAACCCGAGAGCCGACCGTACCCAACAACCATGCGGCGAAACGCTTCGGTGCTCGTGATCGATGACGAGGAGGTGATGAGGGATATCCTCGGCACGCTCCTTGAGCGCGAAGGCTATCGCGTTCGTCTGGCTTCGTCGGGTCAAGAGGGTCTCGACCTGGCGCGGTCGCTGCCGTTCGATGCCGTGATCGTCGACGTCATGATGCCGGGCCTGGACGGCCTGCAGGTACTCGACGAGCTCAAGAAGCACGATGACGAGCTGCCGGTTCTGATGGTGACGGCGTACGCCTCGATGGAAAGCGCCATTCAGGCGATGAAGAAGGGCGCCTTCGACTACATCACCAAGCCGTTCAAGAACGACGAAGTGCTCGTCGTGCTGAGCAACGCCATCGAACGCCGGCACCTGCTCGCCGAGAACGTCACGCTCAAGCAGAATCTGCAATCGCACTATCACAACTTCGCCGGCATCATCGGCAAGAGCAACCGGATGAAGCAGGTCTTCGACCTGATCATTCAGGCCGCCCCAAGCCGCTCGACGATTCTCATCACCGGCGGGAGCGGGACCGGTAAGGAGCTGGTGGCCCGCGCGATTCACAGTCATTCGGCGCGGAGCGACCGATCCTTCGTGACCGTGAACTCGGGCAACCTGCCGCCCGATCTGCTCGAGTCCACGCTCTTCGGGCACGTCAAGGGCGCGTTCACTGGTGCCGTCTATCCCAAGAAAGGTCTCTTCGATCTTGCCGACAAGGGCAGCATCTTCTTCGACGAGATCGGCAACATCCCGATCGAGACGCAGGCCAAGCTCCTCCGCGTCATGCAAGAGCGCGAGTTCATGCGACTGGGCGGCATGGAGACGATCCGCGTCGATGTGCGGATCATTGCCGCCACCAACGTCGATTTGAAGCGCGAGATGGAGGAGGGGCGCTTCCGCGAGGACCTGTTCTATCGGCTGCACGTGATCAGCATTCAGCTGCCCGCGCTTCGCGAGCGGCGCGACGACATTCCGCTCCTCGTTCAGCACTTTCTCGAGAAGTACAGCGAGGAGAACGCTCGCCGCAACATCGAGGTCGCGCCGGAAGCGCTCGATCTGCTGATGGAATACGACTGGCCCGGCAACGTGCGCGAGCTCGAGAATGTCATCGAGCGCGCGGTCGTGCTCAGCACAGGTCCACGGATCGGCGCCGACCTGATTCCCGAGCAGGTGCGTAAGAGCCCGTCGTTCCAGACACCTCACGTCGTCATGCCGCCAGACGGCGTGTCGCTGAAGGAAGTCACCGTGGCGTACGAGCGCCAATGGATCGAATCGGCGCTCGAGGTCGCGGGCGGGGTTCAGAAGCGGGCGGCGGAGCTTTTGCGAATCAAGCCGACCACACTGAACGAGATGATCAAGCGGTATGATATTCGGCCTCGACGCAAGAAAGCCTCGTCTTCGTCGACGACGAGCGAAACCGAGTCCACCACCGCAGACGAGAAGGAAGAGTTCGAGCCGGTCGAGTAGCCAGATTCTTGCTTCTTTCTTCTTGTTTCATTTTTCGTCGCTATCGCTTGAGAGCGCTGATGAGCCTGTCGTACTTCGACAAGATCACGTCCCACCGGTAGTTCCGTCTCACGTACTC
>JBOGIV010000191.1:0-5146 GCA_050747925.1 Vicinamibacterales bacterium | reverse complement strand
CGTGGACGGCCTGCCGGAGCGATCACGGAAGCCGAGTCTCGATCAACTCCAGCGCGGCCTGGTCGTGATCGACAAGCTCGAAACGCGAGAGGGTTCCACGGCGATCGATGTGCCCAAGGGGATGATTCACCACTGGAGCGGTGTCGTGTTCGTGCCTGGCGCCACGGTCGATCGCGCCGTGGCGTTGATGCAGGACTACAACCGCCACGCCGAGCTTTTTCGTCCGGCGGTGGTGGCGTCGAAGTTGCTCGAGCGCAACGGCGATGAGTTTCGGATTCATCTGCGCTTCTTCATGAAGAAGATCATCGCCGTGACGATGAACACGGAGCACGAGGCGCGATTCGTCAGGCCGGCTGCCGACCGCGCATACAGTCAGATCACGAGCACGCGCATCGCCGAGGTCGAACATGCAGGGACGACGCGTGAAGCCGAGAAGCCGGTCGGCCGCGACAGCGGCTTCATGTGGCGCTTCAACACCTACTGGCGTTTTCTGGAGCGCGACGGCGGCACCTACGTTCAGTGCGAGTCGATCACCTTGTCGCGCGACATTCCCTTCGCCCTCGGCTGGATCATTGGACCGTTTGTGACGAGCATCCCGCGCGAATCGCTCACCTTCACGCTGGAGAGAGTGAGAAAGGCACTCTCGCAACAACGTTCCACGGTTCCATAGTTCCATAGTTCCAGGGTTCCAAAGTTCCCGGTTCGGCGTCCCTTGGCGCCTCTGGCGCCTCTGGCGCCATGGCACCCCTGGCACCTTTGGCACCCTTGGCACTTTGGTCTTTGTGGTAGCTTGCGCTCTTAGAAGGGTTCCTCTATGTCTTCTCGACTCGCCACCACATTCACCGGGCTGAAATTCGCCAACCCGTTTCTTCTGTCCTCGGCGCCCCCGACCGAATCGGACGCCAACATCATGCGTGCGTTCGACGCCGGGTGGGGTGGGGTGGTGACCAAGACCATCGGGCTGCATCCCGTCGTCAACGTGGCCGGCCCCAAGACGAAGTTCTTGCGCGCCACGCCCGACTCGCCGCATCTGTCGATGCAGAAGCGCCCCGGCACCGCGCTCCACTCGTCGTGGAACTGGGAGCTCATCTCCGACAAGACGCTCGACTGGTGGGCGCCACGGATCAGCCGGATCAAGAAGGCGTATCCGAATCACATTCTCGTGGCGTCGATCATGGCGGGCTCGGGCACCGACCGCGAGCTCGAGCACTGGCAAACGCTCGCGAAAGCGTGTCAAGACGAGGGGGCCGACGCGTTTGAGCTCAACCTGTCGTGTCCGCACATGGATCGGAAGGACATGGGTTCGAACATCGGCAAAGACCAGGAGCAGGTCTCGATCGTCACCGAGGTCGTGAAGGAAGTCGCGCGCGTGCCGGTGTGGGCCAAACTCACGCCGTCAACGACCGACATCGTCGAGGAGGCGAGCGCCGCATTTCTCGGCGGCGCCGACGCCATCGTTTCGTCGAACACGTTCCCGTCTCTGCCGCTCATCGACATCGAGACGCTGGACTTCGAAATGAATGTCGACGGCCTGGTTTCGAGCGGCGGCCTTGGGGGTCCGGCGATTCTTCCGCAGTCGCTCGCGAAGATCTCGCAACTCACGAAGGCGTTTCCGACCAAGGCCTTCTCCGGCATCGGCGGCATCGCCGAGTTCGCGCACGCGCTCAACTACATGCTGCTGGGATGCGGCACGGTCCAGGTCTGCACGGCGGCGATGCTGGATCACGCGATTGGACCCAACATCATCACGTCGCTCATCGCCGGCATGCAGGAGTTCCTCGACCGGCAGGCCGATCGCGGCTGGCACTCGCTCGAGGACTTCCGCGGCCATCGCCGCGAGCACGTGGTCACACACTCGCAGATTCGACGGCCCGACGCCAAGGCCTACCACGGGGGACACGAAGCAGACGAAGGGCACGACGCTCACGAAGCGCGCGACGCGGAGGGTTACGCGGTGTGAGGGGTCGAGACGCGAGATCAGAAGACAACAGGAGACTCCTTTCCTCCTAAACTCCTGTTTATTTGAATCGTGCCTGACACGCGATCCGCGGAGTTTGTTGAGCTGACCGAGGACGTCTCGGCCAGCCCGCTCTGGAACCGGGACCTCGCGCCGACGAAACTCGCTCAGCGCACGTGGTCCACTTATCACATTGCCGCGCTCTGGATCGGGATGAGCGTGGTGATTACCACCTACACGCTGGCCTCCGGACTGATGCAGCAAGGCATGAACTGGTGGCAGGCGCTCATCACGATTCTGCTCGGCAACGCGCTCGTGCTGGCGCCGATGATCCTGAACGCGCACGCCGGAACGAAGTATGGCGTCTCGTTCCCCGTGCTGTGCCGCGCGAGCTTCGGCGTGAAGGGCGCCAACATTCCCGCGATTCTCCGCGCCATCGTTGCCTGCGGGTGGTTCGGCATTCAGACGTGGATCGGCGCGCTCGCGTTGGACGCGCTGATTCTCGCCATTTGGCCGGGCTGGCACGGCGTTCCGGGCGCGATCGGGATCGCCTTCGCGATCTTCTGGCTCTTGCAAGTCGCGATCATCGTCCACGGTCTCGAAGGCATCAAAGTGTTGGAGAGCTGGTCGGCGCCGCTGCTCTTGGGCGGCGGCGTCGTGCTGCTGTGGTGGGCGATCAGTAACGGCGGCGGGCTCACTCGCATTCTGTCGGAGTCGTCTCGGCTTCAACAAGGCAGCACGCCTTTCTGGACGCTCTTTCCTGCCGCGCTGACGGCCAACGTCGGCTATTGGGCGACGCTGAGCCTGAACATTCCCGACTTCACTCGCTACGCGCAGAGCCAGCGATCGCAGGCGCTTGGCCAGGCGCTGGGGCTTCCAGCAACCATGACCGCATTTGCATTCATCGGTGTAGCCGTGACGAGCGCGACGATTGTGATTTTCGGTGAAGCGATCTGGGACCCGGTGGCGCTCGTGTCGCGAATCGGAAGCCCCGCCGTCGTGATCTTCGGAGCGCTCGTGATTCTGGCGGCGCAGATCACGACGAACATGGCGGCCAACGTCGTCTCGCCCGCCAACGACTTCTCGAGCCTGGCACCAAGACGCATCTCGTATGTCGCTGGCGGATTGATTACGGCGGTTGCGGGCATCCTGATGATGCCGTGGAAACTCTACGCCGACGCGGCGGCGTACATCTTCACCTGGTTGATCGGCTATTCGAGCCTGATGGGGGCCATCGGCGGAATTCTGATCGCCGACTACTGGGTGCTGCGCGGACGCGAGCTCGCCTTGGCCGATCTCTTCTCGCTTCGAGGTCGCTACGCCTACTCGAACGGCATCAACTGGCGTGCCGTCACCGCGCTCGTCCTTGCCATCATTCCCGTAGCGCCAGGTTTCATCCGCGCCGCCACGACTCCCGGCGGCATCGTCGCGAATCCCACACTCTTCGATTCGCTCTACACCTTTGCGTGGTTCGTGACGTTCGGCTTGAGCTTCGTGCTCTACCTCGTCCTGATGCGGGGATCAGAGGCTGTCCCGCTGGATCAACGATCACGTACGTAGCCACAGAGACACAGAGTCACCGAGAAATCAGTTTCAGCTGTCCCGCTGCATTAGCGATCACGTACAGGCCACAGAGACACAGAGTCACAGAGAAATCGCTTTTAGCCGTCCCGCTGCATCAACGATCACGTACGTAGCCACAGAGACACAGAGTCACAGAGAAATCGCTTTTAGCTGTCCCGCCGCATCAGCGATCACGCGGAATCGCCCAATCGTCAAGAGTCGGTCGTTCGGCAATTCGCGTCACGAACCGACACACCTAAAGGTGTGTCGCCACCACGGAGGCGCCACCTCACGGAGGCGCCACCTCACGGAGGCGTGGCGACAAACCTTTAGGTTTGTCGATCCTCCTACCGTCTCGCGATGCTCGTCGTCGTCGATCCCAACTGCTTCAGCAGCTCCTGCACCGCGGTCTCGAGCTGGCGATCTCTGCCCGCGAGGTTGTCCTCCGGGCTGTTATCCACCAGGATGTCGGGCTCGACGCCGAGGTTCTCCATATTGGTGCGCGTGCGATCGAAGATGAAGACACCGGTCCCTGGCGTGCGCACGGTGGCGCCGTCGATCAAGGAGTAGCTGCCTGTACCGATGACGGCGCCGGCCGTCGGCGTGCCGATCACCTTGCCGAGGCCGAGCGAACGGAAGCCCGCCGGGAACATCTCGGCGTTCGAGGCGGATCGCCAGTTCTGCAGGACCACCTTTGGCCCGAAGAACCCCGAGAACGGCCGCGCGTTCTCTTCGGTGCCGCGCGGCTGCCAGATCTGATATTGGCGCTGCACCAGCAGCCCGAGCAGCTCCTGATCGATGTTGCCGCCGCCATTCCAGCGCTGATCGATGACCAGCGCCTGCTTGCTGCGGTTTTCTCGCAGCTCCTTCTCGAACTTCCTGAGCGACGGCTGATTCATCGCCTGGATGTGCAGATAGCCCACGCGTCCACCCGACAGCTTGTCGACGCGGCCGCGCATGTCGGCGACCCATCGCTCGTAGCGGAGCTGGTTGTGCGCGCCCTGGTTGATGGGCGCGATGCGCGTCACCCAGGCGCCTTCTGCGACGGGCTTGCTGTTGAAGGTGATGTCGACCTTGCGGTTGAGGCGATAGTTGAGCAGCTTCCAGTACTCGTCTCCGAGGTTGACCGGCTTGCCGTCGATGGCGATCAGATAGTCGCCGGTGCTCACCTTGACCCAGTCCTTGTCGGAGGGCCCACCCTTATAGATGTGCGCGACGCGATAGCGTCCTGCCTTCGCGTCGGCCGCAAGATCGACCCCAAGGTAACCAGTCGATGGTGCCCCGGCGCGTCCGCCGCCGCCGCCCGCGGCCGCACCCGTGTGCGACGCGTTCAGCTCACCGATCATCTCGTTGATGATGTTGAGCAGCTCCTGCCGATCGCCAACGTGCTGCACGAGCGGCTCGTACTTCACCTTCATCGCGTCCCAATCGTGGCCGTGCATCTTGGGATCGTAGAAGCGGTACTTCATGGTCCGCCACGCGTCTCCGAACATCTCCGACCATTCGGCGGGACGATCGATCCGCACTTTCACGGTGAAGTTGACGCGGCGCGGCTGGCCGTCGCGGCCCTGGCCGGATCCGGCGCCCTGCTGGGAGCCCTGCGAGGGTACCGCCACGGAGTACACG
>JBOGIV010000190.1:0-4719 GCA_050747925.1 Vicinamibacterales bacterium | reverse complement strand
ATCCTGGGGACGGCCGCTTACATGGCGCCGGAGCAGGCAAGAGGGTCGCCGGTCGACAAACGCGCCGACCTGTGGGCGTTCGGGTGCGTGCTCTACGAGATGCTCACCGGGCATCGTGCGTTCACGGGCAGTTCGCCGACCGATGTCATCGCGCAGATCATCACGGCTGAGCCCGACTGGTCCGCGCTCCCTGCGGGCCTTCCGCCCGGCGCGCATCGCGTGATGCGCCGATGCCTGGAGAAGAATCCTCAATGCCGTTTACGCGATGCTGGTGATGCACGGCTCGATCTCGAAGAGAAACAGACAGGCGCCATCGCAGCCGCGCCGAGAGCGGGTCGTCAGTTTTGGCTGATCGCAACAGCCACTGCCGTTGTCATGGCAATAGCCGCGGGAGCGATCGGCGTTGCTGTCGGGCGGAGGTTCGGCGAGACGGTCGCGGCTCCCGTCGTTCGCTCGACCATCGTGCTTCCACCTTGGCAGCGCTTCGAATCGGGCCGGCGGGCTGTCGCACTCTCACCCGACGGCACGCAGATCGTCTACTCGACCCGCGAGGGTCTCTATCTTCGCCGGCTCGATGCGTTCGACTCACGGCTCGTCCCCGGGTCGGCGAACGTGATCAACCCGGCGTTCTCGCCCGACGGTCGTCGCATCGCGGCCTGGACGCTGCAAGGCGCGAGAAACATCGATCCAATCAGTGGGAGCATGACTCCGCTCCGAATCCCAACGGTCGACTTGGGCGGCATTCTCGGCTCACTGTCGTGGGACGAGCGTGGCCTGCTGGTCACGCAGGGTATCAGCGGTGTCTTTCTGATTCCGCCCGGCGCAACCGACGCACGCCGCCTCATCGAGCTCGCCGCCAGTGAAGCGGTGAGCGCCGCACAAATGTTGCCTGATGGTGATCACGTGCTGATGACGCTGCTCGAGCACCCGCCGGTCAGGCCCGGGTCGGCCACGGCTCGAATCGTCGTGCAGTCGGCGAGCTCCGGCTCGCGCATACCAATCGTCGACCGCGGAAGCGACGGACGGTACCTGCCGTCGGGACATATTGTCTATGTGGCCAACGGTGCGCTGTACGCGATCAGGTTCGACGTTGCCGCCCTCCGGACGGTCGGCGAACCATGGGCGGCTGTGGAAGGTGTTCGCACCGCGAACATCGTGAACGCCACGACGCACTTCACCGTGTCCGACACCGGCACGCTTGCCTACGTTCCGGGGCAGGTGTTGTCACCAGCTGTCGCTCTGGATCTCGTAATCGTGCAGCGCAGCGGGGAAGTCCGCCACTTGCACCTCGCGCCGGCCCCGTACGAAACGCCACGCGTTTCGCCGGACGGGCAGCAGGTGGCGGTGAGCACCGACGACGGCACTGAGGCGGGCGTGTGGATCCACGATCTCTCGAAACCCTCGTCGCTCCGCAAGCTGACGGTCGCCGGCCGCAATCGTTTCCCCGTGTGGTCGCCCGATGGCAAACGCATCGCGTTTCAATCGAACCGGGACGGCGATGTCGCGATCTTCTCGCAGGCCGCCGACGGCAGCGACGCGGCTGTCCGCTTGACGACCGCGGAAGCCGGGACGACCCACACCCCAGAATCGTGGTCGCCTAGCGGCAATGACTTGCTGTTTTCGATCGCGAAGGGCGCTACGAACACGCTGTGGCGGCTGTCGCTTCCCAGCAGGCGCGTCGAGCCGTTCGGCAACGTCAACTCGGTCACACCCACGGCCGCCGCGTTTTCGCCGAACGGACGATGGGTCGCCTACAACACCATGATGCCCAGCCGCGTGCATGCCACATTCGTGCAACCCTTCCCGGCGACCGGTGCCATCTACCAGATTTCAGACAACGACGATGGGCACCACCCGATCTGGTCTCGCGACGGAAACGAGCTCATCTTCATTCCGGCGCCTGGCCGGCTCGCGTCGGTGAAGGTCACCGACGGGCCGGCGTTTACGTTCTCGGCCGGACCCGTACTCCCCCCGGCGGGCTTGATGGGACCAGGCACATTTCCGCGCAACGTCGACATTCTGAAGGATGGCTCCGGCTTCGTCGGGCGCCAGGTCGCCGAGGACGAGGAATCGCGGCTCGGCGCACCGCAGCGTTTTCACATCGTCACCAACTGGTTCGAAGAGTTGAGCCGCCGAGGCCGGTAGATCAGAGGTCGACGCGAATCTCGAATCCGCCGTACGCCATCCGCTTCAGGTCGAACGGCATGGTCTTCGGATCCATCATCGGTTCGATCCGCTTGTCCTTCATCACCTTCTTGTTGACGCGGTCGCGGTGCGCCCGAGATTTGTAGACGATCCACGAGAAGACCACCGTCTCTCCAGCCTTGGCGCGGGCGGCCTTGGGAAAGGGCATGCCCATCTTGACTTTCAGATCGTCGCCCACCGATTCGCGGTATTCGAGCGCGCCGTGTTCTTTCCAGACCTTGCCCGCCTTCCGAGCGATGTTGAGGTAGGTGTTGACCTTCTTCTTTGGCACAGTGAGCAGGAAACCGTCGACGTACGCCATTGGTACCTCCAAGTGCCCAGTATTAGCTCAAATGACGCTCCATGGCGATAGAGTGATGCCATGAAACAGGGACGACTGTTGCTGGCTTCGGTGACGACCGCACTCGTGGTCGTTGGTGTGGCTGCGGTATCCGCCCAAGCGCCGGATCGCGTGCAGCGGCTGAACGATCAGCTCGGCCGCATCTTCCAGTCGTCCGAATATTCCGTTCCTCGCTTTGGCCCAGCTCGCTGGCTCCCCGACGGCACGGCCTACGCGATTGTCGAGCGTTCAGCCGATCGCAAAGATGCATGGGACATCGTCCGCTACGAGGCCGCGACCGGGGCGCGCAGCGTCATTCTGTCCGGGACGCGGCTCGTCCCGCCGGGCGCTTCGACACCGCTTGGGATCGACAACTACGCGTGGTCGCCGGATGGCAATCGCCTGTTGATCTTCACCAACACGAAGAAGGTCTGGCGGGACAACACTCGCGGCGACTACTGGGTGCTCGACATCGCAAGCGGGCAGCTGAAGAAGCTGGGCGGATCGGCGTCCGAATCGTCCTTGATGTTTGCGCGCTTCTCGCCCGACAGCACACGCGTTGGCTACGTGCGCGCCAACAACATCTACGTCGAGCGACTGGACGACAACACCATCACGCAGCTGACCATGGATGGGTCGCAGACGACGATCAACGGCACCTCCGACTGGGTCTACGAAGAAGAGCTCGGCGTCCGCGACTCATTCCGCTGGAGCCCAGACAGCACGCACATTGCCTACTGGCAGTTCGATTCCACAGGTGTCGGCACCTTCTCGCTCATCAACACGACCGACTCGCTCTATCCCGTTATTACCACCATTCCCTACCCCAAGGCGGGCACGACGAACTCGGCGGCGCGCATTGGCGTCATCCCGGCCACGGGCGGCGAGACGCGGTGGATGAACACGCCGGGTGATCCGCGCGAGAACTACCTGGCTCGCATGGAGTGGCTGGATGCACGGACCATCGCGATTCAGCAGCTGAACCGTCTTCAGAACGAGAACCACTTCTTTCTCGCCGACGTGAGGAATGGTGAGGTCCGCCGCTCGTATCTCGACGAATCGAAGGCGTGGGTCGACGTCGAAGAAGTGCAGTGGATCGACAAGGGCCAGTCGTTTCTCTGGATCACCGAGCGGGATGGGTGGCGCCACATCGTCCGCGTGCCGCGTGAGGGTGGGGAAGGGAAGCTTGTCACCCGCTTCGAAGCGGACATTACCGGCCTGGCCGGCATCGATGAAGCCGGTGGCTGGGTCTACTTCATCGCGTCGCCCACCGCGGCGACCGAGCGCTATCTCTACCGATCGAAACTCGACGGGACGGGCACACCTGAGCGCGTGACGCCGGGCACACAACCTGGCACGCACTCCTACGACATCGGTCCGGGAGGGAAGCTTGCCTTCCACACCTACTCACGCTTCGATCAGCCACCGGTCACCGATGTCGTCGACTTGTCAGATCACCGCGTGCTGCGGACGCTGACCGACACGACCGCGCTTGTGACCAAGCTCGCGCCCATCGTCAAGCCGCCGGTGGAGTTCTTCAGGATTGGCATCGATGGGAGTGTGACGCTCGACGGCTGGATGTTGAAGCCGTCGGACTTCGATCCGGCCAAACGCTATCCCGTGATCGTGCACGTGTACGGTGAACCCGCGGGACAAACCGTCGCCGACCGCTGGGGAGGCGGACGCAATCTCTTCCATCGCGCGCTCGCCGAAGCCGGCTACCTCATCGTCAGCTTCGACAATCGCGGCACGCCGGCGCCGAAAGGCGCCGCGTGGCGGAAGGTCATTTACGGCACCGTGGGCGATCTGTCGTCGAAGGAACAGGCAGCGGCCATTCGTGCGCTGGTCGCATCCCGGCCCTATGTCGATCGCGATCGCATCGGCATCTGGGGGGCGAGTGGAGGTGGAACCAACACGCTGAACGCGATGTTTCGTTTCCCAGATGTCTATCACGTGGGTGTGTCGGTAGCGCCCGTGCCCGATCAGCGCCTCTACGACACGATTTATCAAGAGCGCTACATGGGGACGCCGCAGGGAAACGGAGAAGGCTATCGCATCGGGTCGGCGGTCAACTTCGCCGAGGGATTGAAGGGCCGCCTGTTGATCGTGCATGGCTCGGGCGATGACAACGTGCATTACCAGGGCACCGAGCGGCTCGTGAACCGTCTGATCGAGCTCGGCAAGCCCTTCGAGAC
>JBOGIV010000189.1:0-13227 GCA_050747925.1 Vicinamibacterales bacterium | reverse complement strand
GCCAGGTACACCGCATCGAAATGCCGGGCCACGAGCGACTCGCGCAACGCTGCCAACGCCGGGACGGCGCGCGTTGCCGGCCTGTCACCGAACGCCACGATCAGATGGAGGACGTCGGCAAGATCGCCCCACAACACCTTCTCGTCGACCGCCGTGAACACGATGGGAGCCCCAGGGGCGCGATCGCGTCGCTGCTGGACTTCCCGAGCCCGCTGAGTGGGCATCGCAACCCGTCCGAGCTCTGCGCGGAACCACTCTAGACGCTCATGCGTGAGGTTCCATTTCAGGAACTCCACCGCGTAGGCGTTGGCGAAGTAGAAACTCTGATTGGCAGCCATGGCTTCGACCCACGGGCGCCAGTCGATCGCGAGCAGAGCTGAGATCAGCGTTTGCAGTTCGCCCACGGTCACGTCGGGGTGATATTTGACGGCCTGCCAGAAGTGTTCGGTCGAGTCGTAGGTTGCGCCGAACAACTCGATGCCCTCGTTGAGGATGTACCAGTTCGACAAGACGCGGCCGGGGATCGATGACGAAGCGCTCCAGCAATTGAGGCTACGGGACCAGCGATCCCTGACGCGCAGGAAGGCGTCGCGGTAGGCCTCGGCCGTCAGTTGCCAGTGTTGGCCCTTGAAGATCAATGGCGCATCGCGCCTCTTCCCGCTGGTGACCGCGCGCTCGAGTTCGGCCCGTGTGTGGGTCAGGACGAGTTCGAGCGGCAGCTCCGTTTCCATCGACACCACGCGACTCTCGACGCCGCGACGCATCAGGCCGTCGGCGAAGGCTTGGCGCGCCGCCGCAGAATCGAACCGCCAGCGACCGGCCTGACTGTCGATGAAGGCGAAGAGGTCGTCAAGCGTATCGAATCGAATCTGCCCGTAGAGCGCGAACTGGATCAGCCGCCCCTGGACCTCGATCCGTGAGCCCGGGTCGACAAGATCGCGAAGCGCCAGTCTGGTCTTCGACGATGGCGCCTGCGTCGATTCGCCGGCGCTGGCCGAAATCGGAGAGACGCCGATGAGGGCGATCACGAGGATCGCCAGTGCCGAGAGTACCTGGGCCGTGCTCATTCGCATGCGCCGCTCATTTCCTGCTGGCGTGACCAGCCGCACTCGCCTTCAGGCGAGCCCGGTGCAACGAGGCGCCACACGACGCCCTGACCACCAGCTTCGTTTCAAGGATCAAGTGCCGAACCGCTCGATCGAGCCGTGCGATCCGGTCGAGGAGGAGGTCCGCCGCAGCCGATCCGATCTCCTGCGACGGCTGACTCACGGCGGTGAGCGGCGGGTTCAACGAGGTGGCCCATGGCATGTCGTCGAACCCGACGACGGCGATTTCTTCCGGAATGCGGATGCCGGCCTCGTGCAGCGCCCGGAAGGCGCCGAGCGTCATCAGATTGTTCGCCACGAACACCGCGGTTGGGCGGCGCGTCAATGCGATCAACGCCTTCATCCCGTCATAGCCGCCGCCCTCACGAAAATCGCCGTAATACACCAACTCCGGACGGATCGGCCGGCCAGCCTCCCGCAGCGCCTGCTCGTACCCACGCTCCCGTTCCTTCGCGGTGCTGTGTCTCGAGGGTCCGCCGAGAAGCGCCACATCGCGGTGGCCCATGTCGAGCAGATGGGCCACGCCGATGCGGGTGCCTTCAACGTTGTCAACGGTGACGAGGTCCGGGCGGAGGTTTGACGGCGACCGATCAACGGCGACGGTGTAGAGCGGCGGCGCGAGCACATCGCGGTACGCGTCGCGGGCCGAGTTGATGGGCACGAAGATGATCCCCGCGACCCCTTCGGCTCGGAGCGTCTCGAGAATCTTCCGCTCGCGCGCTGCGTCCTCGTCGGAGTTCGCCAGCAGCAGGGTGTAGCCCGCGGCCTGCAGCACGAGATCGATGCCGCGAACCACAGCTGTGAAGAACGGATTCTCCAGATCGGGGATGACCACGCCGACCGCCTGGCTCGTGCGCCCGCGCAGCGTACGCGCGGCGCGGCTCGGGCGGTAGTTGAGCGCCAGGGCTGCCTCTTGAACGCGCAAGCGCAGTTCGTCGCTCACCGCTCGCGGATCCGCTCCCACGCGCGACACGGTGGCAATGGAGACGCCGGCCCGATCCGCCACGCGCTTGATCGTGGCGGCCTTGCTGCTGGAGACCCGATGTGCCGACGCCTTCGCGCGCGTCTTGCTCACGGCGTCGGCCATCCTCTCTGTTTCATCTGTGCCTCGACCCAGAGAACGCTTGACAGGCCTCGGCGCACATGCTCTAGTCTGCCGAACGTTTTCATAGTTCCGGCGAATTTTACGGACAGATCTTAAGAATTGACAGCAAATTCAACATCTGTGATGTAAACGTTATCAAAAACATTGCGCACGTATCGTTGACGCGGACGAAAGTCATGGTTTGGAAGGCAGGTGGGAAATGAGCCTCATGTGGTGTCGCATCTCGACGTTGATCCTGGCCCTGACCGTGTCGCCGTCGGCCTCGGCCTTCGCCCAGTCAGTGGGATCGATCTCCGGCACGGTGGTGGACTCCTCCAAGTCCGGCGTTCCGCGAGCACTGGTCACCGCACGCAACGAAGGCACGAGCGCGGTCCGCGAGGTCGTGACCGACGTCACCGGCCGGTATGCCATGCCGCTGTTGCCGATTGGCACGTACACCATCACCGCCACGATGAGCGGCTTTGAGACGCAGGAACGCAGCAAGCTTGTGCTGGAAGTGCAGCAGAGCCTCACGTTGGACTTCATGTTGGAGCTCTCCGCAGTGGCCGAGACGATCACGGTGACCAGCCAGGCGGCCGTGGCGCAATTGCAACGCAGTGATGCCAACCTCGGCCAGCTGATCAACTCGCAACAGGTAGCCGAGTTGCCATTGAACGGCCGCAACTTCGTACAGCTCGCCTTGCTCGGGCCCGGCACCGTGACGGGGCGTGCGGGCAGCTTCCTTGCTCAGGGCCCCAGCAGCGAAGTGTCGTACCGCGGCAGCATGTCGGTGTCGGCGCAGGGCATGCGCGAGAACGCCAACGACTGGTTGTACGACGGCGTCGACGACAACGAGCTCACCGCCGGCGGCGTCGGCATTCTGCCGAACATCGATTCCATCCGCGAGTTCAAGGTACTGACCCACAATTACCTGGCGCAGTACGGCAGTCGCGGCGGCACAACGGTGCTCGTGAGCAGCAAGTCGGGCGAGAACACGTTACACGGCAACCTCTACGAGTTCTTTCGCAACGACGCGATGGACGCGCGCAACTTCTTCGACGGCGCCCAGAAACGGCCGTGGAACCAGAACACCTACGGTGGCTCCCTCGGTGGCCCAATCATCAAGAACAAGACATTCTTCTTCGTCGGCTTCCAGGGCAACAACATTGACGAGGGGCTGACGACCCTGCTCACGGTGCCGACCGCGTTGATGCACCAGGGCAACTTCACGGAATCGTTTGGTGGTGTGCCCGCGCCAATCATTTACGACCCGGCCACCACCCGGGTGGATCCGGCGACCGGCCAGCTCGTCCGCGATCCATTTCCAAACAACACGATTCCGTCCAACCGCATCGACCCGATTGGGCAGCAACTGCTGAACCTGCTGCCACTGCCGACGTCCACCGATCGGCTCGGCAGCAATTACCTGGCGAATCCGGTCAAGACGCTGGACGATTACCAGGGCGACATCCGCATCGATCACAATTTCAGCAACAACGATCGATTCTTCGGACGCTTCAGCGCAGAACGGGCCCAGCAGTACCTCCCGACCGGACTGCCGGATTTCGGCGCGACGGGCGGCTTCGCCAGCAACCAAACGTTCAAGACGCGTGCGTATAACGCCGCGCTGTCACAGACGCACGTGTTCGGTAACAACGTCATCAACCAGTTCACCGCCGGTTACAACCGCGTCTTCAACTACATCACCTCGTTCGGCTACGGCTCGAACAAGTCACGGGCGCTTGGCATCCCCGGCGCAAACCTCGGCACCGCCGAGACGTCGTCGTTGACGCGGATGACGTTTCAGAACTTCGTTGGCATTGGCGACCGAGGGTTCTCGCCCTTTCAGGGTGGGACCAACGTCTTCCACTACTCCGACACCCTGACCATGGTGAAGGGATCCCACCAGATGAACATGGGGGGTACCGCCCGGATGATGCAATTGAACCTGCTGGGCGATACTGCGCTCGCCGGACAGTTCGCCTTCAATCCGTTCTTTACCGCCGGCTTCACTCCGGCCGGCGCGCTCAACGGCGCTACCGGCAGCTCGATTGCGAGCCTGCTCCTTGGTCGCCCCGCATCCGGCGGACGCAACGACCAGTTGAACGGCTCCGTCAAGGGGCGGCGATGGAAAGAGTTCCGAGGTTTTGTCGACGACAGCTGGCGAGTGAACAACGGCCTCACGGTGACGCTCGGGCTGGCCTACATGGTCACCACTCCGCAGACCGAAGCCCTCGACCGTTTCAGCAACTTCGACTTCTATACAGGAGAGACATTCGTGGGCGGCACAGTCGGCGTGAAGACCGACTGGAGCAACCTCCAGCCACGTGTCGGGTTTGCATGGAGCCCGAAGCAGAGCACGAACACCGTCATCCGCGGCGGATACGGCATCTATCACGATGTGTCGGCGATGGGTGGATCCACGGGGCCCTATCAGAACCCGCCCTACGCCAATGCATACGCGTTCACGAGCGATAACATCACGCCGGTTCGTACGCTTTCGACGGGTTTCCCCGACAACAGTCAGCCGGTCGATCCCGCCAACTACCGGGGCGACTGGACCACGATCGACCCGGATTTCAAGCAAGGCCGCGTGCAACAGTGGAGCCTGAACGTCGAACGCCAGATGCCGTTCAGCACCATCGCGAGCGTTGCCTATGCCGGCAGCTACGCCGATCGACTGTTCGACAAGAGCCGAAATCTGAACACGGCGACACCAGGACCGGGTTTCAATCCTGCCGCACGGCGGACCTATCCGCAGTTGCAGGCCGTCATCGCCGCCATCAGCCGCGGGTGGATGAAATACAACTCCATGCAAGTGCGGGTTGAACGGCGTAGCGTCGGGGGCTTCTTCGTCCTCGGCGCGTATACGTATGCCAAGGCTACGACCAACGGTGTGTCCGGTTTCGGCGGGGACCCAGGCATCGTGTACTTCCCGGTCGCGTCCGATGACGCCGATATCGGGTCGGCGAACACGGACCTGCGGCACAACTTCTCGCTCAGCGTCCTTTATCAATTGCCCTTTGGCAGAGACGCGCAGGGACTGGCCGATGCCATCCTCGGAGGGTGGAGCATCAATACGATCTTCGTGGCCCAAAGCGGCTACCCGCTGGGGATGAGCATGGCGAGCAGCCAGTCGGGAACGGCGTTCGGCAATCGGCCGAACCGAGTGTGCGACGGAACGTTGGACAACCCGACAGTGCAGCGGTGGTTCGACACGAGCTGTTTCGTCGCACCGGCGGTGGGCGTCCTCGGCAATGCGGCACGTACGACGCTCTTCGGACCGGGACGATGGAACGCCGACCTGGCACTGGCCAAGAAGTTCGACCGCTTTCAGTTCCGCGCCGAGGTCTTCAACGTCTTCAATCACGCGCAATTCGCGGCGCCGGGAACCGCGGTTGGCTCGCCGACCTTTGGCGTGATCACGTCGACCGCGAAATCCTCACGGCAGGTTCAGCTCGCGCTGAAGTACGTGTTCTGACGACATGAACATGAGACACATCAGCGCCTGCGCAGTACTCCTTGCGATGTTCGCCACGGCTCCCGCCGTGGCGCAACCCGTGCAGAAGATCGTGTTCGACACCGACTTCGCTTTTCCGCCGCAGGACGACGCGATGGCGTTGTTCTTTGTGCTCAATTCTCCGGAGCTCGAGATACTCGGGATCACAACGGTCGCTGGCAACCGGAGCCTGAACGTCGCGACTGCGGATGCATTGAAGGTGCTGGAGGTGACCGGCCACGCCGCGATCCCGGTATTCCAGGGCGCGGCCAGCCCGCTGCTGCACGAGAAAGCGGAGTGGGATACGAAGCGGCATGGTGGCTGGTACGCGAATGATCCAGCACCGGCTCCTCCCGGTGGATTCGCCAAAAAGAAGGTGGAAGCCAGAAGTGCCGTGGACTTCATGGTCGGCACGATCATGCAGAACCCCGGGCAGGTCACGATCCTCGCGCTCGGCCCGCTCACCAATATTGCGATGGCGATGCGCATGGAGCCGAACTTCGCTCGCAACATCAAGCAACTGGTCATCATGGGGGGCGCCATCGCCTCGCTTCCGGATGGTGGTGGCAATCACACGCCGAACGCCGAGTTCAACTTCTATGTGGATCCGGAAGCGGCTCAGATCGTTCTGCGGTCGGGAATTCCGATTGTGCTCTCGCCGCTGAACGTGTCACGCAAGGCAAGATTCACCAAGGAGTCGTACGACAAGATAGTGGCGGTCGATACGCCCATCACACGCCTGGTGAGGGACAACCTGGGGCCGGGCTTCCAGCAGCGGCCCGACAGAATCGCCTTGATGTACGACCAGATCGCGGCCGTCACCCTGGTCGCCCCGACGCTGATGAAGACGGTCGAGCTGTACGTGGACGTCGACATCAATCACAACGCCAACTACGGCGTCTCTGTCGGCGCACCCCAGATCTGGCCCGGTGGAGAAGGGGCTCGAAAGATGCTGGTCCAGACGGATCTCGACTGGGACGGGTTCATCCGGTTGTACGTGGATCGCGTGACGCGATCGCGCCCGGCTGGGAATCGATAGTGAGTCGTGATGTGTGCACGCGCGGCATCAGGGCCGTCACCGGAGGATCGACATGACCGTTGTTGAGTCGTACGCGGTGGCCGTGGTGATGTGCGTGGTCACGATGTTCTGCTGGGGATCGTGGGCCAACACGCAAAAGCTCGCCAGCAAGGAGTGGCGGTTCGAGCTGTTCTACTGGGACTACGCCATCGGCGTTCTCCTGTTCGCCCTCGTCCTGGCCTTCACGCTGGGAAGCACAGGCACCGCGGGCCGTAGCGTCCTCGCCGACCTCGCGCAGGCGGAGAACGGACCACTGCTGTCGGCATTCGTGGGCGGGGTCGTGTTCAACCTCTCCAATATTCTCCTGGTTGCCGCCATCGACATTGCCGGCATGGCGGTCGCCTTTCCCATCGGCGTCGGCCTCGCGCTCGTTCTCGGCGTGATCACGAACTACATGGCCAGTCCAGTCGGCAATCCGGTGCTTCTTTTCCTCGGCGTTGCCTGCGTCGTCACCGCCATCGTGCTCTCGGCCGTGTCCTATAGCCGGCTGCCGGCGCAAGGACAGAGGACGATCGGAAAAGGGATCATCGTCTCGGTCGTCGCAGGGCTCCTGATGGGGTTCTTCTATCGCTTTGTGGCCGCGTCGATGTCCACTGACTTCATCAATCTGGAAGCCGGGAAACTCGGGCCCTACAGCGCCATCGTGATGTTCTCGGTGGGGCTGCTGGCTTCAAACTTCTTGTGGAACACGATCATCATGAAGCGCCCCTTTGTCGGAGCGCCAGTGGCCTTTGGCGACTATTTTTCGAAAGGCTCCCCTCGGCTGCACTCGATTGGCATCCTCGGCGGTGTCATCTGGAATCTGGGGATGTCGCTCAGCATCATCGCCGCAGGCGCTGCCGGGTTTGCGATCTCCTATGGGCTGGGGCAGGGAGCCACTCTGGTGGCGGCCTTGTGGGGTGTGTTCATTTGGAAGGAATTCAAAGCTGCCCCTGCGAACACTTCTCGTCTTCTGGCGCTGATGTTCGCGGCGTTCGTGGTTGGCCTGACGTTGATCGTCGTTGCGCGCCTGGCCTGACCGCGACGGTCACGCTTCGCCGCTCTCTCGCCGCGATCTGGTCAACGACGTGATGGGCAGGTATTCCGCACTGTTCGCGGTGAGACCCTGAGCCCGAGCTTGAGCAGCAGCTCGTTGGCGAGGCGCTCCTCGCCCCAGCGGTCCAGTGCGCTCAGTCCTCCTCCCAGGTGAACGTGACGCGCGTCCCAGGCGCGATGTTGTCGATGGGAACGCGCGACACCTCGATCATCGCGTTGCTTCCCGGCTCCCGCCGCCGAAACTCGAGATGGCCGCCCGGCAGTTGGTACAGATAGAGGCCGTTGCGGTCGGAGTCGCCGTTGCGGGTGACGCTGATGGTCCAGCGCCCGTTTCCCGTCGCGGGCGGATTGGTGCCCTCGACCAGCACAATTTCCTTTGGCGCGGTGATGCGGGAGCCGCCCTTCAGCACGAACGCGACCTGATCGGCTGGGACCGCATTGCGCTCGACGACCACTTCCATGTCGTCATCGAAGTTGCTCGTGTAGAATCGACCGTTCGAGGGGAACGGCGAAGCGAGACCTTGCTGGTTGAACACGATCGAACCGAACTCGCGCTGAATGCCGACGACCGGGCTATAGGTGAAGAAGTTGCTTCGACCTGTGGCGGCGCCGCCCCAGAGAACTCCCTCGAAGCTCGCCGTTCCAGTGGCCGGACTGAACAGGAACACCGGACTTCCGCTGTCGCCCTGTCCCTGTTGAAAACCCCGTCGCGCTATTGCGCGGCCGCTGTTTCGCGTTAACGGCTCAACGTTTGGACCCCTGTCTGGAGCGCGGATGCGGCGTGCGAATGTCGTTGGACAGGTTCAATGGCGGTCCCGAACATTACGGTACGAGCTTACGCGAGCGATTCGCCGTTCGGCTGAGCGGTACGAAGATGGGCGAGCGGCGTGTATGCTACGCGGCGCGACGTTCGTAGTGATGGTGGAGGCCGCCGAGGTGAGAAATTGTCACGATGTCGCCGTCGCCGAGCGACGCGACCTGTCGCGACATAGGTGCATCTTTGTCGAGCGACACGTGCGTTCGAGACTTGAGGTAGTACTTGACGTAGGCATCCAGCACGCGACGCAGCCCGTGCGCGTTGGCGATGATCACGTGGTCGAGACATTCCCGGCGAATCGATCCAATCAGCCGCTCAGCGTAGGCGTTCTGCCACGGTGAACGGACAGCCGTGAGGACATCGTTGCTGCCGATCGCCGGTGCGGTCGTTGCCCAGGCGTGGAACGCCGTATCGCGATCGTGGACGAGATAACGCGGTGCATCGTTCCACGGAAATGCCTCACGGAGTTGTTGCGACGTCCACGCGGCCGTGGGATGGTCGGTGACCGCGACGTGGACGACCCGTCGGCGCTCGTGGGCGAGGAGCACCAGGACGAATAGCAATCGGCACGTCGCGGTCGGCACGACGAAGAAGTCGGCGGCCGCGATCTGGTGCACGTGATTCGCCAAGAATGTGCGCCAGGTCTGCGACGGCGGTTTAGCACGGCGGACCATGTACTTCGCGACCGTGGCTTGACAGACGTCAAGACCCAGCTTCAACAACTCGCCGTGAATCCGCGGGGCTCCCCAGAGCGGATTGCTCTGCGACATGGTCCGAATCAATGCGCGGACGTCAGCCGCGACGGTCGGTCGGCCGTGCGTTGGCGACTTCTCCATGTCCAGAACAAGCGGAAGCCTTGGCGATGCCACGCGATGACGGTCTCCGGCTTGACGATGACGAGAGCGGTTCGCCAACCGGTCCACGAGCGCGACAAAAACACCCACAGCCAGCGGTCCGCTTTCACCAGCCGCACCCGTCGCGGCCGCGACCGTTTCAAGCACCTGCAGTTGATGGCGCAAGGCCAGCACCTCGAGATGCAGCGCGGCGCGCGATCGCGCCAATCCATGGAGCGTCAACAGGAGTGAGATCAGAGCGGACTTCATCACGAAGAGAGCCTATCCTCGTTGGCGGTAACTTCAACGGCGCCAACATGAACGGCCTTTTCAGCAGCCACAGGTTACAACCGTATCGATGATCTAGACCGACGGCTTCAAGGGCAATTCTTCAATGTCCGCCGGCGCTCTGCATCGACGGTTTCGACGGCTATAACCGTTTGCGCGTTGTCTCGATGAGCTCGACTCGCGCTCTGGAGCCCGCTGCCCGAGCGAGTCGGGCATCCGATGTCAGGAGCTGCCCGTCGAGCGCCTCCGTCAGCGCGACGTAGACCGCATCGTACGCGGTCAGGTTATCGCGCAGCTGCCACACTCGATCCAATAGCAGTTCATGTGAGTGACGCTGAAGGTCAAGTGCGCGCAGATTGTCCAAAGCCGCCTCCGCCTCAGCGTCTTCGATGTCACCATCTCTCGCAAAGCGACGCAATGCCTGCGTCACCTCGACGTCTGCGAGATGAGGCACGTGGAGGCCAACCTCTGGGTCGTCGATCCGGTCGGCAACTTGCTGACCAGCATCAGTTTCGAGAAGAAGCTCGACGAGCGCAGAGGCGTCGAGGACAATCACCGAGCTTCCCGCTCCGCTCGAATGACTTCAGCAGGGCTTCGCTTGAGACGTCGAACGGGACCGCCACGCAATCGGTCGAGTACTTCCTGACGGGTCGGCCGATCGAGCGATTTGCCGATTTCCCTCAGGACGTAGTCAGACATTGTCATCCCCTCGATTGCGGCGCGGGCCTTCAGCCGACGATGGAATTCCGACGGGATGTTGCGAATCTGCAGCATTGTCGTTGACATGACAACAGTATGATTTCATCAGTCTATCATGTCAACCCTTGGCGGCGGGTCGTAGTTCGTCAGGAGCGATCTTGCGTAGTCGGACTCTGGATATCTGGCTTTGATTTGCTCTCGCAGCCTGTCCTCCGTAAGAATTCACGCAGCCTCGCGTTCCAGGCGGTAATGGTGGTGTAACCCGCCCAGTCTCGCGCTGGCCACGACGCGGTGCGCAGACGGTGGGTGGTGGCCGGTCAGGATCGCGCGTCGAACTGGTTCGTCGGGCAGCCCAGGACCCAGGGCGGAATGTGGTCGCTCACCGTTGTAGTGGGGAATCCACTCGGTCAGGACGTGGCGGAGATGCCGTTCGTTGAGCGGGATGACCCAGTCGAGGCACTCGCGCCGGGCCGTCCCGATGAAGCGTTCGCAATAGGCGTTGGCTTGCGGTACGCGCACCGGTGTCCGCAGCACCTCGAGTGACATCGTCCCGAGTGCCTGGTCGACGGTAGGCGCAAAGATCCCGTCGCGATCGTGGACGAGGAACCGATACGCAGGGGCCAATGGCAGGCCATTCCGAAACTGCTGGATCGTCCATTCCGCCGTCGGGTGGTCGGTGAGATTCCAATGGATGACCCGACGCGTGGCGATGTCGAGCACGACGAAGACGTAGAGCTGCTGGAAAGTCGCGGTCACTACCACGAAGAAGTCACAGGCGAGTACGGCGCCGGCATGGTTGCGGAGGAACGTCGCCCACGATTGGACATGCCCGTCACGCGTGCGAGGACGTGGCGGCATGTAACGGCGAACGGTGCGCGGCGAGACCGTGAGCCCGAGCCTCAGCCGTAGCTCCGCGGCGATACGCTCCTCACCACAGGTGCAATTGGCTGCTGCCATGTCTGCGATGAGTCGCTGCAGATCAGCGGGAATACGGGGACGACCACGTCGTCGTGACTTTGTGCGCCAGAACAGTCGAAACAGCTCCCGATGCCAGCGTCCGCCCGTGTCCGGGCGCACGATTGTCAACAGGTCGCGCCACTCGACCAGCCGAGACAAGAGCACGAGCGCAATCCGCGAGGCGTTGTCGGCCCGGCGCCGCCTGACCCGGCGTTCGACGTAGTACGCGAGTTGTTTCCGGAGGAACCGATTCTCGGCCGCGAGCTGTGCGCGGGAGCGGCACATCAACCGAAGCAGGTACAAGAGGTCACTGACGAGTGCGAACGCCGTTCGGATCACCGGTCGCGATGATACCGTGTGAGCTCTGTCACCGTGGCGCTGTTGCCAGCGTTGGTGCACACCGATCGTTATTTGCGGAGGACAACCCGCCTTCGACACCTTCGACCGACATCAATAGGCCCTGCATGAATCTTCAGGGCCGTGTTCGTGCTGAGGCCGCAACGCACGAACGTTCGAATCGCGCTTCGTCTCAAGTCGTACGGAATGCGTCCCAATTGCTGCCTCGGATGTAGAATTGAACGCATGGGAGCCGTCCAAGTCGAACTCGACCAGGACCTCGTCGAGTTGCTCGAGGAGCTGCAGCGGCCCGTCCAGCAAGGCGGCGCGCAAGTCGATCGTGCTGGAGCTGTATCGCCAGGGAGAAGTGTCCAGCGGGAAGGCCGCGGAGTTGCTCGGCTTGGAACGCGAGGACTTCATTCGACAAGCCTCGAAACGAGGGATTCCCTACTTTCAGCTCCACGGTGACGAGCTACAGCGGGAGCTTGACGCTGGCAAGAAGCTCTGAGTGATCGTCGTTTCAAACTCCAGCCCTCTCATTGCTCTGGCCAGGATTCAGCGACTCGAGCTCGTACTGTCCGAAAACTGCGTCGGCCCTCTCGTGACGTAGAGTTGACCGGTGATTCCGTCTCAGGTGCTTCTGGCCGCACTGCTGGCATGGCTCGATCGCGAGCAACGCGATGTGATCGCGTTCCTCCGCGAAGAAAACCGGGTGCTCAAAGCGCAACTGGGGCGCCGCCGGCTGCGGCTTGGATGATGGTCAGCGCCGCCGTCTCGCGGTGCTGGGCCAGCGGCTTGGACGCGGCCTGCTGCGCAAGCTCTCGACCCTCGTGACGCCCGACACCATTCTCCGCTGGCACCGTGAAATGGTGGCGCGGAAATGGACCTATGCGCGGCGGCGCCATGGCCGACCTGGCGTGCGGCAGGACATCCGGCGCCTCGTGGTGCGGACCGACAATCCGCAGTGGGGGTACACGCGCATCCAAGGGGCGCTGAAGAACGTGGGGCATCGTGTCGCCCGTTCGACGATCGCGAGCATCCTCAAGGCCGAAGGCCTCCCGCCGCGCGGTGAGCGGCCGACGGCCTGGGGCACGTTCCTGCGAGCGCATTGGCCCGCCCTCGTAGCGGCAGACTTCTTTACGACGGAGGTCTGGACGGGTCGCGGTCTGGTGACGTACTACACCGTGTTCGTCATCGAGCTCCACTCGAGGCGGGTCCGGGTCGTCGGCGCCACGCCGTATCCGGACGAGGCGTTTGTGTTGCAAGCCATGCGTCACTTGACCGACGGCGTGGACGGCGTCATGCGCCCCGGGCGTGTCTTGATCTGCGATCGCGATCCGAAGTGGAGCGGTGCGGTTGTGGCGTTCCTGGAACGTGAGGGCGTACGGGTCATCCGGACGCCGGCTCGGGCACCAAACTGCAACGCCTTCGCGGAGCGGTTCGTGCGGTCGATCAAAGAGGAGTGCCTGGATCGCCTGCTCGTCCTCGGCGAGCG
>JBOGIV010000188.1:0-6688 GCA_050747925.1 Vicinamibacterales bacterium | reverse complement strand
GGCCGTCAGGTCTTCGGCGTCCGCCGTGTGGCCGAATCGATAGCGGAAGAAGTTGAAGACGCGGGGCAATTCTTCCGCGTAGACCTGCTCCCAATCCGGTTCCGCGGCCACCCAACGGGCCAACCGCCTGGGCAGCACCTGCTCGAGCGCCATCTGTGTCTATATACGCCGGACCGGGTCAGCTATCACAAGCGGGTCGATTTCGAACAAAGGCAGGGGCGTATGAGTGACATTGTTGAGTAACATGTCGATCGCCAACGGTCTACTCTGACGCGATCGTCTCCGCGAAACCCCCCGCGAAAACGGCTTCATCAATCTTGCGACGTGTCGGTCGGCGGCAATCAACTCGACCGATTCGCAGCCAAAAAGAAGCGCTGCTGCGCTGAAGGGTAGGACCATCGATGTCGAACAAAGCGTTGATTACGCGGCGGCCGGGGACGGCACCCGAGCCGGCACAAGCCCCCGAGCTGCCAGCGGTGCAGGAAACGGGCGTCATTCCCGAGGCCGACACATCGGCGGGAATGCTGGTGCGCGGAACTGACAGTCAATTCGAGGCGCTCGAGGCCGCCGGCTACCGGGTGAAGGTCCTTCCGGACACCAATCTGCTACGCATCGGCCGGTACACGATCGATGTCGAGACCAACGGCGAGCCCGACGTGCCACGCGAGCTCGACGTCAGCGAAGCCGAACTGCCGGGCTGGCCGCATCACCTCGTGCAGCTTGCCGGTCCACCTCTCGACGCGTGGGTGAGGGCGATCGAAGCCCGTGGCCTCGACGTCGTGGAGCCGGTCTCCGGCTACGCGTTGTTCGTGTCGGCGCCGACCGATGCGGTGACCGCCCTGCGCGATCTTCCCTTCGTCGTGTGGACCGGCCCGCTGAAGCCTGCCTATCGGATCTCCGCCAACGCTACTGCCAACGTCGAGTACGTGTCGGTTGGCGTCTATTCGAGCAGCGAAGCCGGCGCCGTGCGAGCGGCAATCGAGGCCGCGGGAGGACGCATCTTCGACGAGGCACGCCAGCCTGCCGTCTACGGCGGCGAGTACGCCATCTTCAGGGTGCAAGGCGCCGCTATCGAGGTGCTGGCTCGCGTGCCGCACGCTCGCTGGGTGGAGCCGGTCCCGCGCATGGAGCTGGACGGCGAACGCGAATCGCAGATCGTGGCCGAGAATCTCGACGGTACGGCCGCACCAGCCACAGCGCCGGTACCCGGCTATCAGAATTGGCTCGGTCAAGTCGGCGTCGACGGCAGCGGCGTCACGATCGCCATCGTCGACAGCGGCGTGGACGCCAACGCCAATAACGCATCGGCAGTGGCGCATGCAGACCTGCGCGGACGTCAGGCGGCGTTCGTTGACTACAGCGCTGGCACTGCGGTCACCGACACGGTCGGTCACGGCACGCACGTTGCCGGCATCGCGCTGGGAAACGCGGCGACCGCGCAGACCGAGGCGGCGGCGCCAGGCAACTTTCTCTGGGGGCAAGGTGTGGCGCCTGGTGCGCGCTATGTCACCCAGAACGCTCTCGATGGCAGCGTGTACCCGCGGCCGTCCTTCGCGACCCTTGCAGAAGATTCGGTGCGGAACGGCGCGCAGGTGATGAACAACAGTTGGGGCGGCACCAACGACGGCGGCGACGGCTATGTCGCACAGTGCCGCGAGGTCGATCTGGCCGTCCGCGATCCGAACGCCACGACCCCAACGCTCGAGTCGCTCGCGGTCGTGTTCAGCGCCGGCAATTCCGGCGGCCGGCCACAGAGCATCACCACACCACACGAAGCCAAGAACGCCATCATCGTCGGCAACTCGCTGACGTCGCGCCCCGGGCAGGGCTTTCCGTCCGAGGACATCCGCGGCATTGCCGGCACATCGTCACGTGGGCCAGCAGTGGACACGCGGATCCTGCCGACCATCGTCGCGCCTGGCACCGACGTGTCGGCCGCGTTCTCGCGCACGGCGACGATCGCGACGCCGATTCCAGGCACCGGCAGGCAGGATCCAGCGAATCCCGCTGTCACGATCGACCAGTACACCTCGCTGAGCGGCACATCGATGGCTGCGCCGCAGGTCGCCGGCGCGTGTGCCGTGATCACGGAGTGGTGGCGCAATCGCACCGGCGGCAAGACGCCCAGCCCCGCCATGCTGAAGGCGCTGCTCGTCAACTCTGCCGAGAACCTCGCCGGTGGCGAGAACTGGAAGGCTCTGAATGCGGTGCAGTTCGATAAGGACCGATGGGCGGCCGACACCGCCAACGTCTTCCGTCGTCAACTGACGTTCGTCCCCAACGCGGTGGTCGAGGTCAACACTCTGCTGACGCAGGTGACGAATGCAGCGTCAATCACGAGTGCTGGACAGTGGGCGTTCGATGCGGCGACCAGCCGCATTTTCGTGCGCATGCTGAACAGCGGCAGCCCCGGCAGTCTGATCGCCACTATCCTCGAGGCCCGCGACGGCCAGCCAGTGGCGCACATTCCCAACAACGATCAGGGCTGGGGACGATTGAACCTGACCAACATCCTGCTCCAGAGTCCTGCATCCGACAGGGGACCGGGGATCTACTCGGACCAGCGGCATGCGTTCATTGCCGATGGACAGGAACTACTGATCAAGGTGGCGCCGGTTGACACGACACGTCCTCTGCGCATCACGCTCGCCTGGACCGACGCGGCCGGTCCCGTCAATACCAGCCAGGCGCGCATGAACGATCTGGATCTGGAGGTGCGAGAGGTCAACACGGGGCGCATCTTCAAAGGCAACGTGTTCCAATCGGGTTTCTCGGTCACTGGCGGCTTGTCCGACTCTCGCAACAACGTGGAGTGCGTTTACGTTCGGCAGCCATCGGGCGTCTATGAAGTGCGGGTGATCGCCTGGTCCCTCCTTGGCAGCGCGAACCCAGCGATCACATCCGATTGGCAGGACTTCGCGCTCGTGATCGACAACGCCGATGTTCCCGACGCGGCGCCAGTGAATGTCGCCACCGTCCTCGATCGCTCGGGCAGCATGATCTTCTTCGACTACGTCGACATCACGCGCATCTGCACGCGGCAAGCCGTCGACCTGATGGGCGTCGGCGATCACGTAGGCCTCGTCAGCTTTGGCGACGATGCTCGCGTGGAGTTTCCGGTGCCCGGCACCGCCGTCGCAGAGATCACCGGCCAGCCAGTGAAAGACACGGCAATGGCCGCCGTGACCAACGTGGCATTTGGCGGCTGCACCGCGATGGGCGACGGCATCGCATCGGCGGCGGCGCTCCTGAGCGCTTCGCCGTCACCACGTGCCATCGTGCTGTTCTCGGACGGTTACGACAACAAGGGCTGTGCTCCTCCCGGCTCGACGCGCCCGTCAGCGCTCCAGGCGGCGCAGGCGCTGCCAGCCGACGTCCGTCTGTTCTCCTGCGCGATGGGACCGGCGTCCGATCAGGCGCTGCTCGAATCGCTTGCGACCGAGACGTCGGGCCGCTACTACTTCATGCCGGCGATCGACGAGCTGTTCGAGGTCTACAACTACATCCGCGGACAGGTCAGTGGCACGTCGATCGTCGTCAATCAAACGGGCCAGGCCTCGTCGAGTGTCGTGCCGGCCTTCGTTGATGCTGCGGCGCGCGCCGCGACGTTTACCGTCGCGTGGGCCGATGCCGGGTTACGCCCAGTTCTCGGCAATCCACAGAAGGCTCACGAGGTCGGCGTACGTCTCGTGGATCCCAGAGGTCGCGTGGTGCCCGAACACGCATCCTTCGTGCGGCGTCACGTCGCCGATACATTCATCGTCTTTCGCATTGAGGATCCTGCCCCCGGCCGCTGGCATGTGCAGGTGCAGACGCTCGAACAGACGCACGTCGCCTACACCGCTGGCGTGTTCGTCGATTCGCCGCTGCGGCTCGTGATTGCGACGTATCCGCGTCGCGTCAGGGTCGGCGACGTGGTGCAGATCGGCGCGGTCATGCTCGATGGACCGACGGCGTTCGCGCCGGGCAGGGCATCGATGACGACCTCGGCGCCGCGCCTTGGCTTGAAGCAGGAGATTCGGCGCTGGCGGCGCGATCTGAACAAGATCGACCCTCCCTCGCTTGACGGCGACACATTGCCCGCCGACGTGGCACGGCTGGCGGTCTTGAACACGCGGCTGAAGAAAGGCGAGGTCTTTGCGCGGGGTTCAGCTGCCGCACGCTTATTGCGAGCTCGCTTTCCATGGGACAAGGCGTTGCCTCGTCGCCGTTCGGCCGTGACGATCGATCCGAACGCACCGACGCTGGTCGGAAACTTCCAGCCCACCCAGCAAGGCAGCTACAACTTCACGCTCACGCTCAGCGGCGTCACGCCGTCGGGACTGCGATTCGTGCGCACCGACCGGCTCGGCATCGTCGCCCGATGAGCCGCCGCGGATGTCACTACTTCAGTTGTGCCAACCAGAGCTCGCGGCGACTCTCATTGAACCTGGTAAGGACGATTTGGTCCTGCGGCGACACGTCGTAGTCCCACTCAGTCCAGAGCGGTCCCAGGTCGGCCAGCTTCCGAGGACCTCGTCCATCGACCGACGCCGTCCAGACTTCGCGCATGCTTCGAGCGGCACCTGTGTCGCGAATGTAGGAGAGGCGCGATCCGTCTCGCGATAGCCTCGGACGAAAACCTCTCGTGAGATCGCGGCAGGGCTGTCCATCGGCCGGGCACACCGCAAGCATCCATCTGTTTCCGGATGTCGCCACGTGGATCTGGGGAGACGTAGTCGTAGCCGAAGACGCTCTGCGAATCGCGTGACCAGCGAGGATCGCTTATTGCTCGCGCAACGGAGTGTTCCTTCCCTGAGCTCAAATCGCGAACGATGGTCGCCTTGTTCTGCCCATTCTCGAGGAACGTATATGCGAGAGAACGGTTTTGCGGATCGACCGTTGCCCCCCGCTCCTTGATGAAGTCGAACGCGGCGACTTCAGTGCTTGTGCCACCTTCAACAGGAATCTTGCGGAACGACTTGGATGGAACGAGGTGGTAGAAATACAGCGACGAGCCATCGCTCGACCACTCCGGAACGATGTTGTGCTCACCTTCGCCATACGTGACCTGCCGGCCATTGCTGCCATCTGCGTTGACGACGTGTATTTGCACGCCCGTCCCTTCTGGCTGAAAGTACGCAATCCGATCGCCGGTAGGGGAGAACTTGGTACCCACGATGGCACGCCGACCTGAGACCAATTCCTTCTGTTGACCAGTCACCGGATCGAGCAGGAGCAGGCTCCAGCTCTTGCGCTGCGTGCTGTAGAGAAGGCTCTTGCCATCGGCGGAAATGTCAGACTCCGTGTCCTCGCCGGCGCCGGTCGTCAGCGCCTCCGGAGCGCCGCCGGCGGCGGGCACGCGCCACAGCGAGAGGCTGCCGGCGCGAGCCGACGAGAAGACGACGAATCGTCCGTCGGGTGTCCAACTGGGCCAGCCGCTTTCGCGCGAGTCGAACGTGAGTTGGCGCGCCTGCCCGCCCCCTGCCGGAATGAGCCAGATATCACCCGAGATGGGACTACTGGAGGTCGCGTGATAGAAGGCAATCGTCGATCCGTCGGGTGACAGATCCGGAGATCGCTCGACAGTCCAGGGAGTTTGCGGTACGCCAGAGACCTCGTGGGCATCGCCACCATCGGCGTTGGCGATCCAGATCGCCATGCCTCGAGTGAAGACGAGACGCTTGCCGTCGGCCGAGAATTTCGGCGCATCGCCAAACTCCAGGATGCGGCGCACCGGACCGCCCAGTGGCGGCACAGACCAGAGGCCGTCGCGAAAACGGCTGAACACAATGCGATCGTTCAGCGGCGACCACGCCAGACGTCTGACTGGAACATCCCCAGATGTGATCTGGAGCGGATCCCCTTCCGCAAGGTTCTTGACCCAGACCTGCGGGATGCCGTCAACCGGCTTCAGAAAGGCGATGAGGTTGCCATCCGGAGAGAAGCTGCCGCCCCATTGCTCTCCCGAAAACGCCGGGATCAGACGCAGGTTGGTCGCCTGGATCGAGCCGTCGGATTGGCGCCAGATCCAGAGTCCCGCGACGACGACGGCGACGAGCGATGCGATGGCGATGCCGATCATGACGGCACGCGCCTGGCGCGTCCGTATGGCGGGCGCGACTGCCATCGAACGGTGCGATGTGACTCCCGAGGTGTCCTGACTGATCCATTTCAGTGGGTCTGTCAGATCGCGAGCGGTCTGCCAGCGTTCGTCGGGATCCTTCGCTAGGCACTTCTTGACGACACGGTCGAGAGCCGGCGGTGAGAGAGACTGCAACGTCGAAATGGCCGGCGGGTCTGCGCTCAGGATCGCGGCGACGAGCGACGTCCGACTGTTCCCTTCGAAGGCTCTTCGCGCCGTCGCCATCTCGTACACGAGCGCGCCGAAGGCAAAAAGATCGGTGCGCGCATCGATCGCTCGCCCTTCGAGCTGCTCCGGGGCCATGTATTGCAGGGTTCCAACCACCTGCCCCGCTGCGGTCAGCGGCTGTTCGTGCGTCGCCGTTGGGAGCGAGTCGAGGGAACCACCTTGGAGCGTCGGGTGCACCTTCGCCAGACCAAAGTCGAGCCGAGCAGCTTGGTGCCCGCCTTGGTCAGTATGACGTTGGCTGGTTTCAGATCGCGGTGAACGATCCCATGCCGGTGCGCGTGGTCGAGCGCCTCGGCAATGTCGATGGCATGTCGCAGGATCTGGTCGGGTGGCAAC
>JBOGIV010000187.1:0-5033 GCA_050747925.1 Vicinamibacterales bacterium | reverse complement strand
GTCGAGCACGGCGCCCTCACGGATCGACCGCGCATCGAGACGATCGTCGAAGGATTGAGCCGCGCCAACTTCGACGGCGGGTTCCACAAGAGCCGGAACAACGGGAAGGGATTTCTCAGCGAAGCGTCAATCCTGAGCGACGCGCGAGACGCCGGCGCCGCCGCTGCGATCGGGCAGTCGGTAGGCGAATCGATAAACGGCGCCCGCTCTCTCGTTGACGAACCGGGCAATCACTTGACGCCGACGCGCCTCGCAGAACGAGCGGTGGCGTTTGCATCGGCGCCGGGGATCACGGCAGACATCCTCGACCAACCTCGCATCGAGGAGCTCGGAATGGGGCTGCTGCTTGGCGTCGCTCGCGGAAGCGCCGAGCCACCTCGTGTTGTCGTCCTGCGGTACGAACCCGAGGGCGCCGCGCCGTCTCACACGCTGGGCCTCATCGGCAAGGGCATTACGTTCGACTCGGGTGGGCTGTCGCTCAAGCCGGCCGACAGCATGGAGCGTATGAAGGACGATATGGCCGGTGCGGCGACGGTGGTCGCGGCAATCCGCGCCATCGCGCTCGAACGCCTGCCCATTCGTGTGATGGCGATCGTCGCCTCGACAGAGAACATGCCGGGAGGCCGAGCGCTGAAGCCCGGCGACGTGATCAAAGCCGCCTCTGGGTTGACGGTCGAAGTGAACAACACCGACGCGGAGGGCCGGCTCATTCTCGGCGACGCGCTGTGGTACGCGCGCCGGCTTGGGGCGACACACCTCATCGATGTCGCCACGCTGACGGGGGCCGTGGTCGTTGCGCTGGGAAAAATCACGACTGGACTCTACGGAACGCCGCCGGCGTGGGTCTCACATATCCGTGACGCGGCCGCGCGAGCGGGCGAGAAGATCTGGCCGATGCCCCTGTTCGACGAGTACCGGGAGTCGCTCGACAGCGAGATCGCCGACCTACTGAACAGCCCCGGCCGGCCCGCCGGGTCGATCACCGCGGCGCTGTTCTTGAAAGAGTTCGCCGGCGAGGGGCCGTGGGCGCATTTGGATATCGCCGGCACCGCGTGGGCCGAAGAGAACAAACCGTGGCAGCCGAAGGGATCGACCGGCGTGATGATTCGCACGCTGGTCGAGGTCGCTCGTGGCGGTGTCCCCTCGTAGGGGCTAGAATCGAGTTGTGCAGGATCCACAGGCCATCACGCCGACGATCGTTCAGGTCGTCAAGGATCCGCCCGCCCAGCAGATCAGTATGATTGACGTCGCGCTCGGCGCCTTCGGGCTCACCGGCGTCATCATGATTGCCGCTCTCGCCGCCGGCTTGATCGCGGGTGCAGCGATTGTCTGGTATCGCATGCGCCGCCCGATCACGATCATCGAGGCGCGCGGCGGAGAGCACAATCTCTTCAGAATCTAAGGACTGAGAGCTGAACGCTGATCGCCGAAAGCTGAGCGGTCACGGTCGCCCCGGTCCAGCTGTGGCGACGGTGTTCGATCCCTTGAGCGATTTTCGATAGCGAAGCACGGCGGCTTCCAACGCCTCAGCGATTCGCTCCTTGTAGGCCGCCGTCTTCAACAGCTGCAACTCCTGCGGGTTGGTCACGAACGAAATCTCGGCCAGCACGCTCGGCATCGCGGCGCCAATCAGCACGACAAAAGGCGCCTTCTTCACGCCGAGACTTCTCAGGTTCTTGTTCGTCCTGCGCAATCGTGTCGCCAGCGCCTCTTGGACCATGCCGGCGAGGTCGCGCGACTCGTCGAGCTTGTTGTTGAGCGCAATGGCCTTGATGATATCCGGCAGATGATGCATCTCGCGCTCTGAGGCCGAGTTCTCGCGCGCCGCGACAGCCTCTGCCTCCGGTGAAGACGCGAAGCTCAAGAAATACGTCTCGACGCCGCTCGCGGCGGTGTTGCGGCTCGCGTTGGCGTGAATCGAGATGAACAGATCGGCGTTCAGTCGATTCGCGATCGCCGTCCGCTCCTCGAGAGGAATGTACACATTCGAACGACGCGTGAGTGTGACCTCGAGTCCTGGCTCATCGGCCAGCAGTTTTTCGAGCCGCAATGCGACGTCGAGGACCAGGTTCGCTTCATTCAGGCCTTTGCCCAGTGCGCCGGGATCGCGCCCGCCGTGCCCGGGATCGATCACGACACGCGAGACACCGAGGCCGAGCTGTCGCGCCATCGAAAAGCCGCCTGCGGCGTTGGCTGATGGAGACGTCACAGGCGGCGGCTCTGGAGTCGAGACCGACGTCGCCGGGGTTGTCGTTGAGGAAGCGCTCGCACTCGACGGCGGCGCGGTGAGCGCGGAGGGTTCCGGCACGGCCGCTAACCGGGCCGGTGGACGATCCATCGTCGTCGCCGCCGCGGCCGTCGCCCGCTGGCGCTCGCAGTCAATCACGAGTCGGAACGGACTGTACAGCGTGAAGACGCTGTATCGCTGGACGCGTTCGAGATCCAACACGATCCGCAACGTCGAGTCCGGATGTCGGCCCACGCGAATTTGCTGGACGACGTCGTCGGAGAAGGACAGGACTTTGTCCACCAGCGGCGCTGCGGCCTGAACCGACTTCAGATCGAAAAACACGCGCGCCGGTTCCTCCAAGCGCTCCTCGTAATAGGCGACTTCGCGATCGAGCTCGAGCGTAATGCGCACCGAATCGGCGAGGATGGCGCGCTGGATCGACGTCAGCGTCGCGCGGCTAGTTCTGGACGGTTCGCGCGGCGTGCCGGGGGTTGGAGCAGGCGAGCGTGACGCGACAGGAACAGGGGAACCGCCGACCGCCGGAATAGTCAGCGGCCGAGCCTGACTCAGGGCCGTAATCTGCCGGCTGGCCCTCGCGACCAGGGAGCTCGCCGGGTACTCTCGCACCAGCCAGTTGTAGAAACGCAGCGCTCGCGCGCGATCCTCGTCCTTCAGGGACTTCTGATAGGCGGCGTCGGCCAGACTCGCGGCCTGCCAAAGCGCGTTGTCCGCGTAGCCGCTGGTCGGGAAGCGCCGCACGAGGATCTCGTAAGCGGTCACGACGCGTTTGATCTGCGTCAGCAGGTCTCCGAGGGTCGTCGCACCGGCAGCGGTCGCGTCGATGGACGAACGAACCTCCTGTTCGCGCTCCATTGCCGTCGTATACCGATCCTTGGCCGTTTGCGCGGACACCTCCGCCGAAACCGCCAGCGCGAGAGCGGCCATCGCAAAAGCCCTGCGAGCCTGCGTGGCAAAGGTCACGACATCGCTACCTGAGTTGAGCGTCCACCTCGTCGAAGTAATTCCGATCGACCAGCACTTCGCGCGGTTTGCCGCCGGTCGTGGGCGACACGAGGCCTTCGGCCTCCATCATGTCCACCAACCTCGCCGCGCGGCTGAATCCAATTCGCATCTTGCGCTGTAAGTACGAAATCGATACTTGGCCGCTCTCGACGACAATGCGCGCGGCCTCATCGTAGAGGTCGTCCTTCTCAAAGACGAGCTCCTCGCCCGGCTTCTTCTCGTCCGAGGTAATCGAGTCGTCGTATTGGGGCTTGCCTTGCTTGCGCAGGAAGCTTGCGACCCGAGCCGACTCCTGCTCCGAGATGTAGGGCCCGTGCAGGCGAATGTGTCGCGACGACGCTGGGGGGAGGAACAACATATCCCCCTTGCCGAGCAGCTGTTCGGCGCCGTTGCTGTCGAGAATCGTGCGCGAGTCGATCTTCGACGAGACGCGGAACGAAATGCGCGACGGAAGATTTGCTTTGATCAGACCGGTGATGACGTCCACCGATGGACGCTGCGTCGCCAGAATCAAGTGGATGCCGACGGCGCGCGCCATTTGCGCCAGTCGGCAAATCGACTCTTCGACTTCGTTGCCCGCGACCATCATCAGGTCTGCCAGCTCGTCCACGACCACCACGATGAAGGGCAGCGGCCGTCGCGGGACGCCGTCCTCAGACGCTTCCTTCGCTTCGATCATCGCCCGCACGTTCCGGTTGTACTGGTCGATGTTCCGTACACCGAACGCCGCGAGCGTCTTGTAGCGCTCCTCCATCTCGTGGACCGCCCACTTGAGCGAATTGGCGGCCTTTTTGGGATCCACCACGACCGGCGTCATCAGATGGGGAATGTCCTCGTACATGCCAAGCTCGAGACGCTTCGGGTCGATCATGATCATCCGCACATCGTCAGGGGTCGATCGATAGAGGATGCTGGTGAGCATCGCGTTCAGACCGACCGACTTGCCCGTGCCGGTCGAGCCGGCGATCAACAAGTGCGGCATCATGGCCAGGTCCGCCATGTACGGCTCGCCGTGAATCGTCTTGCCGAGCGAGAGCGTGACTTTCGAGAGCGCGCGGGCCGAGGCGTCCGACTCGAGCAGCTCGCGGAGCGTGATCGCCTCACGATTGGGATTGGGAATCTGAATCCCGACCGTGGCCTTGCCAGGAATCCGATCGATCAGCACGGACTCGGCCTTCATGGCGAGGCACAAGTCGTCAGCGAGTCCCGTGACCTTCGAGTATTTGACGCCCGCGTCGGGCTTGAACTCGAACGTCGTGACGACCGGGCCCGGATGAATCTGGACGACCGAGCCCTCCACAGAAAATTCGCGGCACTTCTCTTCGAGAAGCCGTGCCGAATCCATCAGCTCTCGCTCATCGATCTTCCGCTCGCCCTTGGCCGGATCGAGCAGTGACAGCGGCGGCAAGACGTACGAACCCAGGCGGCGTTCGGGCAGCGTCCGGTCGGGTTCCGGCAACGGCAGGGGAGGAGTAATTGGCGTCTTCGGCGCCTTCTTCTGGACGACAGGCGGCGTTCGATCTGAAGGAGGCCCGACCGAGCGCTCAACCGGCACGGGCGCCGGTTTCCGTTCCGGCGGCCTCGGTGATTCAGCCGGAGTGTCCTGCTTCCCGTACTTCACGAGAATCTCGCGACGCTGCTTCGCCTTCCGTCGTTCGTCTCTTGCCGCGCGATAGCGAGCGAGCCCCTGACTGGCGCCGCCTCGAAGCAGCGAGATGATGAGCTTGGCCAGCCTGCCGAAGGAGAATTGCGTCGCGAGGATCATCGCCGCGGCCATGAG
>JBOGIV010000186.1:0-12908 GCA_050747925.1 Vicinamibacterales bacterium | reverse complement strand
CCTAAAATCGCCACGATCGACGGGGCTCGACTTGTCCCCAAAGTGCAAGACTTGACCTCGATCTGAAGAGTCGGCGGTCTGCTTCAGCAGCAATAGAGCCTGAATCAGACTGGTCTTGCCTGAACTGTTGGCGCCAAACAAACCCGTCAGTGGGCCGAGGCGTACGTCTCCCGTTGACCGCCAAGACTTGCACGCCGACAACGAGAGTCTGGTAAACATACGGCAATCTCCCGCAATTCCAAACGAGCTCCGTATCGTCGATGCTTGGGCCGCGGACAACCGATCTTCAGTTGATTCTACGCGAGTAGCTGGACTCCGCCTTGCTATCGCGGAACCGGCCTAGCAAAGGCCGAGGTACCCGAGATTGACGTCTGAGAATCAGCGGCTCGAGGTACCAGTCGTGTTCGAACGCTCGGATGTTCGATTACATCCGTGTCCTGACCTACAGTCGCTCCCATCCGGCGTACCGTGAGTCCCGCTCAATTACAACCGCCGTATTCGCACGAAGTTTGCCCCACTTGCTCCGAGCTCAGGATCCGTATTCACGGCCACGAGCAACGCTCTTTCAGACACCACTCGACGCGCGACGGTTTCGTCGATCACGCGCGACACGACCGCGTCGGTTTCACCATCCAGTGGACACACAATCGGCACCACGCCGTGCCAGAGCGTCAGATGACGGGCGACCTCCTCGCTCTCGGTGGCGGCGATGATCGGCGCACGCGGCCGCCTGGCCGCGAGCAGTCGTGCGGTCCAACCTGCTCGAGTGATCGCCACAATCGCGTCGGCGCCGGAACGATTCGACAGCGTCACCGCCGCATCGCACAACGCGGTGCTTGGCGCGATCGCCGACGACTCCTCGAGCGGAAGCGCCCAGGGCGGAGGCATCGACTCGGCGTCACGGATAATCGCGTCGAGCACCTCGACGGTTCGAACGGGATACTGGCCCGACGCGGTCTCTCCGGCGAGCATGATCGCGTCGGCGCCGCCGTCCACCGAGCCCGCGGCATCGCTCACTTCGGCTCGAGTGGGCCGCTCCTCGGTTCGCATCGACTCCAGCACCTGCGTCGCCACGATCACCGGCACGCCACGCAGGCGAGCCTGTTTCAAGATTTCTTTCTGCACGCGCGGGACGCGCTCGAGCGGTACCTCGATGCCGAGGTCGCCGCGCGCCACCATGACGGCATCGGACACCTTGAGAATCTCGCGGAGGTGGTCGATTGCTTCTGGCCGTTCGAGTTTCGCGACAATCGGAACGTTGGGTCGCCCTTCCTCGACGGCAATGCCTCGTGCCCGACGCACATCGTCGGCCGTCTGCACAAAACTCAACGCGACGAGATCCACGCCGAGCGCAAGGCCGAACGCGAGATCGGCCGCGTCCTTCACGGTCAACCCCGATCGCAGCGGCACCTTGGGCGCGTTGATCCCTTTGCAGGATCCGAGGATGCCGCCGTTGACGACCTGTGTGCGAATCTCGCTCGCGGTGGACGACTCGACTTCGAGATCGATCCGCCCGTCATCCAGGAGCAGGTGATCGCCCTTCGACACGGCGCGTGCCAGCTCAGCGTACGTTGTGGAGACGCGGCCAGGCACACCGGGCTCTTCGCCGATGGCGATGACAAACGGATCGCCAAGATTCAGCACGAGGGGAATGTTGGTCGCCAGCGGACCGGTTCGGATCTTCGGGCCGCTCAAGTCCTGCAGCACACCGACATGGCGGCCGGCGCGGCTCGCGGCTTCTCGCACACGGTGAAACAGGGCGGCATGATCGGCGTGCGTGCCGTGGGAGAAGTTGAGGCGGACGACATCGACGCCGGCCGCGATGATCGCATCGAGCACGCGCGGATCGCTCGTCGAGGGCCCGAGCGTGGCAATGATCTTTGTGCGCCGCACGCCGCCAGCTTATACAATCAAGGGTCCGAATGAGCGAGATCACGCCGCCCGAAGTGGGCGCGTACCTGGCCAGCCTGCGTCGCGAACCGAGCGGCGTGCTGGCACGCATCGATCGGGAGGGCCGGGCCGAAGGATTGCCGCTGGTGTTGGCGGACACCGGTGCGCTGCTGCATGCGCTGGCTCGGGCATGCGGCGCGAGACGCATTCTGGAGATCGGCACCGCCATCGGCTATTCCACGATCTGGTTGGCCTCGGCGATGCCCGACGACGGCCTGATGATTTCCATGGAGATGAGCGCCGATCGGGCTGCGCGCGCCCGTGCACACTTCGTCGAAGCCGGCCTCGAGGGCCGCGTCAGCGTCATCGTCGGCGACGCCGCAAAGTATCTTCACAAAGTGTCGGGACCCTTCGACGTAATTTTTCAGGACAGCGACAAACAGCTCTACGAGCCCATGCTCGATCGACTCGTCGCTCTCTTGAGGCCCGGCGGTCTGCTGCTGACCGACAACGTGCTGTGGAGCGGCGAAGTGATTCCCGAATACGTCAGCAGTCCCAAACACGATGCGGCCGATACCGAAGCCATCGCGGCGTACAACCGACGCCTTGCCGCCGATTCACGACTGTTCACGACGTTCGTGCAGGTTGGTGATGGGCTGTCCATATCGGTGAAACTCTGACGCTGATGACACAGATGCCTTCCAGGGCCGCAGATGACACGGATTACATGGACAACGGTCCCGGGCCGAAGATGACACGAATGCAACGGACACCGGTCCAGGACCGCAGACGACACCGATGCAACGGACAGGGGCCAGGTCATGACCGTCGCTGAATGGTTGAACATGGTCAAGGCCGACGCTGCGCGCCGAGGCGGCCCCGAGCTGGTTGCCGCACTCGAGGGCCTGGCCAAGGCGACCGAAGCGCTGCGCGCAGGAGATTGGAATGAGATCGCGCGTCCGACCGCACAGCCAGGCGTTCGTAGAGGCGACCCTTCAGCGTCGCCTGAAGTACGTAGAGGCGACCCTTCAGGGTCGCCTCGGGAGACGACGAATCAGTGACGATCGCCGAGGCCGCTCCACGGATCGCGCGCGGTGAACTGCGATCCGAGCGGGTCACCGAAGAGTGTCTGGATCGCATCCGCGATCTGAACCCCAAGCTGAACGCGTTCATCACGATCACGGCGGATGACGCGCTCGATCAGGCTCGAGCGGCCGACAAAGAGATCGCCGGCGGACGATACCGCGGTCCCCTGCACGGCATTCCCGTCTCGCTGAAAGACCTGATCGATCTGGCCGGCACGCCGACGACCGCGGCCTCGCGCGTGCGTCAGCATCACGCGGCGACCTCCGACGCCGTCGTCACCACGCATTTGAAAGACGCCGGCGCGGTGTTCGTCGGCAAGACCAACCTGCATGAGTTCGCATTCGGAACGACGAGCGAGGATTCGGCGTTCGGCATCGCTCGAAATCCCGTCGATCCGTCCCGCTCGCCTGGCGGGTCGAGCGGCGGCTCGGCGATCGCGGTGGCAACCGGGATGTCGCTCGGCACGGTCGGCACCGATACGGGCGGATCCATTCGCATCCCTGCGGCAGCCTGTGGCCTGGTCGGCCTCAAGCCAGAGTGGGGCGAGATTTCAGCCGAAGGCGTCGTTCCCTTGAGCCGGCAACTCGATCATGTCGGCCCTCTCGCGCGATCGGTGACCGACGCGTGGCTGCAGTACAACGCCTTGCTGCCATCCGCAAAACGTCGGACGAGCGCGCTCGAGGCCACGCCGATCAGCCGTCTTCGATTCGGAATGCTGTCTGGTTATCTCTTCGAACGACTCGATGCCGAGGTCGAACGCCGGGTGCTGGACGCCATCGAGACACTGCGTCGCTCAGGCGCCACGGTCACCGAGGTTTCAATTCCTCACGTGCTGGACATCGCGCCGATCTACCTGCATCTCGTCTTCGGCGATGCCGCCGAAATCCATCGACACACGCTCGATTCGCAGCCGGAGGATTACACGCCCAACGTGCGGCTGCGCTTGCAGATGGCCGGTTACGTGATGGCCGAGGACTACGTCCGCGCACTGCGCGGCAAGGCCATCATTGCTGACGAAGTCGATCGAGCGCTCTCAGGCATCGATGCGCTCGTCTGTCCCGGACTCTCAGTCCCTGCGCCCCCCATTGGCGCTTCCACCATGCCGGTCGGCGGCGGTCCCGACAACGTGCGCGCGCTCATGCTTCGCTGCACGCAGCCATTCAACGTCTCAGGCCACCCCGCCTTGGTGCTGCCGTGCGGCGCCACATCCGAGGGTCTGCCGACAAGTTTGCAGTTGGTCGGACATCGTTCGGGGACTCCTGCCCTCTTGCAGGCGGCGCTCGCCGTCGAGCGCGCCATCGCAAGGGCTGGATGATCAAGCCGTTCTTTCACCGCTGGGAGCGCCGCCTCGCCAGCGTGAGCCGCGCTGAGCGCGTCGTTCGAGACTTCGACTGGGGTCTCGACTGGATCGACGCGGTCACCGGACTCGACAAACCTAAAGGTTTGTCGCCACCAACAGTCGCGGTCACGGGACTCGACAAACCTAAAGGTTTGTCGCCACCAGCAGTGTCCGACCGTGGCGACAAACCTTCAGGTTTGTCGATCGTTTCATCGTGGGTGGACGCGGTGATGAAGGACACGGACGCGTTCTTCACGCCGGCGACCACACACGATTACACGTTGACGCCCTCGCCTTCGGATCTTCGTGCCGCGGGCGAAGCCGGCACGCTCGTGTTTCCCAGCGGCTTCACGACACCTCATCCCGAGAACAACCTCGTGCGGGCGCGGTATTTTCCCGCGAACCCTTTCCGACGCAGCCGTCGCGCCACCGATCGCGTGCGACGCGCCGTTGTCGTGCTCGCTCAATGGAATGCCAATCGCGGCGGTCACGTCGGGCTGTGCCAGATGCTCGCCAGGCTCGGGATTGCATCGCTGCGAATCAGTCTGCCTTACCACGACGAGCGCATGCCGCCGGAACTGAAGCGCGCTGACTACATCGTGAGCGCGAATGTCGTGCGGACCGTCCAGGTCTGCCGTCAGGCTGTGATGGACGTCCGGCGAGCGCTGTGGTGGCTGCGAGATCAGGGCTATGAGCGCCTGGGTCTGCTCGGCACGAGCCTGGGATCCTGTCTGTCACTGCTGACGACATGTCACGAGCCGCTCGTTCAAGCCCAGGCGCTCAATCACATCTCGCCCTTTTTCTCGGACGTCGTGTGGCGGGGCCTGTCGACTGAACACGTTCGAACCGGTCTGGACGGCCACGTCACGCTCGATGAGCTGCGCTCAATGTGGCGGCCCATCAACCCGTGGTCGTATCTCGACCGTGTGCGCGGCAGGCAGACGCTGCTCGTCTACGCGAAGTATGACCTCACCTTCCCCGTCGATCTCTCGCTGCTGTTCGTCGACGAGTTTCGACGACGACAGATCACGGTGGAGGTCGGCGTGTTGCCTTGTGGCCACTACACGACTGGCCAGGCGCCATTCAAGTTCCTCGACGGCTGGTATCTAGGGAAGTTCTTGGCGACGAGGTTGTAGGCGGCCTGAAGAAAGCGAGCGGCTCGCCGCTCGAGATCGCATCGCCGCTTTACCCCGAGATCCAGGTTCTCGAGTGACGCGCGGCCCTACAAGTAGCGCAGCAACCTCACCAGCGCTTCGTAGATCGATCCCGCGAGCGATTGCACGAGCGGCGACACTTCGCCCGAATCGATTGACTCGGCCACGGTGACCGGATCGGTGAGGACGAGCCAGATCGTCGCGCCGGCGATGACGGCCGCCAGCACTCCGATGATGCCGACCAGGCTGAAGCTGAGGCTGCCCAGGCCGGACGGCCGTCGTGGGATCTGCACGTCCATAGGAAGGCTAAACGGGGATCATACACCCCGCGTTCTACGGTTTGACGACAGCGGTGTGAAGTCGGTTCTGTCTTCGGTAGAGGCGGGTCCGCCTTCGATCAAGGTGAGCCTTCGATTCAAGGCGAGTCTAAAGACTCGCCTCTCCGCGCTAAACGACGAGCACGATCTTCCCGAAGTTCTCTCGTGACTCGAGCCGGCGATGGGCGGCACTCGCCTCCGACAGGGGGAAGGTGCTGTCCACAACGGGCTTCACCGCGCCCGAGAAAAAGAACTGCGCGGCGCGGAGCAGCTCACTCTTACGGCCCATGTAGCTGCCCAGGAGCGACAGCTGGCGGCCAAAGAGAAAACGCAGATCGACTTTCGCGTCGTGCCCCGTCGTTGCGCCGCACGTCACGAGCCGCCCGCTGCGCGCGAGGCATTTCAAACTCCGATCCCAGGTCGCCGCACCCACGTGCTCGACGACAACGTCCACGCCGCGTCCACCCGTCAGCTCACGCACTCGCGCGGGGACGTTCTCGGTGGAGTGGTTGACGACATCGAGCGCGCCGAGGCGCCGGGCTTTGGCCAGCTTCTCGTCGGTGCCCGCCGTCGCGAAGACGCGGGCGCCGTGGCGTCGCGCGAGCTGGATCGCCGCCTGACCCACGCCGCTTCCTGCGCCGATCACGAGCACGTCCTCGCCAGCGACGAGCGACGCGCGCGTGATGAGCATGTGCCAGGCAGTGAGAAACGTCAGCGGAAACGCGGCCGCCTCGACAAACTCGATCTCGTTCGGAATCCCAATCAGGTTTTGCACCGGTACCTTGACGTACTCGGCGTAGCCCCCGTCGCTCTGGTAGCCGAGCACGTCGTAGCTCGGACACTCGTTGTCGCGACCGCCGAGACACCCGTCGCATCGACCGCAGGAGATGCCTGGCTGCAGCATCACGCGCCGGCCTACGGCGTACTCGCCATCGGGCGCCACGACGACCTCGCCGGCGACGTCCGCGCCCGAGATGTGGGGAAAGCGAATGGCGACGCGCTCGAGGCCGCGCCGTTGGAACAGATCGAGATGGTTGAGCGCGCACGCCCGCACGCGAATCAACACCTCCCCCGGACCAGGCACGGGTTCAGGCGCGTCTTCGTAGGTGAGGACCTGGGGCCCTCCATGCGCGCGGAAACGAATCGCCTTCACGTTCTTGCTTCCAGCTTCTGGCTTCTTTCTTCGTCGAAGAGGACGACGTCTCCCAGCTCGAGGGCTTTCAGCGAGGCCCCAATCCTATCCAAATCGCCGACGATGAGTGTAGCCATCGTGGAGAGGTCCAGATACTGCCGGGCCACGCGCGTCACATCGTCGATGGTGACAGCGTCCAGGCGGGGCACAAACTCTTCGAAGTAGGTGTCGGGCAATCCGTGCAGCGCGAGCTGCGCGACCGAACGCGCCACTTGATTGGCGGTCTCGAACGCACGTGGATAACCACGTCCGAGGGAAGCCTTGGCCATGGTCAGCTCATCGGTGGTCGCGGGGCGCGTGCTCCCGATGTCGCGAATCTCGGTGAGCGCCTCGTGAATCGCCGCGGCGGTCCGGTCCGTGGCCACGCTGGTCTGCACGACGAATGGTCCGCGTCCTCGACGCAGCTCGAAGGCCGTGCGGACACCGTAGGTGTACCCCTTGTCCTCGCGCAGATTCATGTTGAGCCGGCTCACGAACTGACCACCGAGAATCGCGTTGAGCGCCAGCAAGGCGTGATAGTCGGGCGTCGATCGCGACGCGCAGACACGGCCGATGCGGAGTTCTGACTGGGTTGCCCCGTCACGGCGCACAACGCCCAGCCGAGCCATCGGCTCTGCCGGCGGCGATGCGAGTGCCGCGGATCGGTCGATGGTCGCGTTCGCCGGTGACACTGGCCAGCGATCGAACACTTCGGTCACGCGATCGAGGAGCGCATCCTCCGATCGGTCACCGACGATGACGAAGGTGGACCCTTCCGGTGTGAACAGCGTCGCATGGAGGGCACGAGATTCTTCGACGGTCGCGGCCGTGAGCGACATCTCGTCGCCGATGCTGAGATGTCCGTAGGCGTGTGGGCTGTAGAGCTGCCGGACGAACGCTCGCTCGGCCATCGCCGGCGGGTGGTCCTTGAGCTGGCGGATCCGCTCGAGCCGCAGCTTGCGCGTGCGGTCGAAGTCGTCGCTTGCGAGATTCGGCGCCGTGACCATGTCGTGCAGTAACCCCAGAGCCTCCTCCACAAAACGATCGAGCGTCGTCAGCGACATGACGATCGCATCTGAGCCCACCTCCAGATCGAAGTCGCCGCCGATACGGGCCAGACGGTCCGCAACGTCGAGCGCAGACTGGCCGCGGCTCCCCTCATCCAGCAGCCCGGTCGTGATGGACGTCAACCCCGGACGATCGGCCGGATCGACTGACGAGCCACCGCGGACGAGCAGAACGGCCGTCGCGACCGGGACGGATCGGTGCGTGACGGCGCGCAGCTCGAGGCCATTGCCGAGCACGCGCCTTGCGATGCGTGGAAAGCGAAATGGCAGCTCGGGTCCGGGCGTAGGAAGCCGTGAGCGATCGATTCGGCTCACGAGACGTGGACCTCGGTCGCCCCGGCCAGCGCCAAATCGCGCCGGCCGCGCGGGACCACGCTCAGCGCCACGTGGGGCGCGTCGGCGAGCCAGCGCGTGACCGCCGTCGCAATGCTAGAAAGGGTCGCCGCAGGATAACGACTGCGATCGGCGGCAAAGTAACCCGGGTCTCCGCGATAGATGTTGTAGGCATTCAACTGATCGGATTTGCCACCGAAATCGCCAATGGTCTGCAGTCGATAGACAAATTGCGCTTCGGTCTGCGCGAGCGCCCGCGACAACTCCTGTTCGGACGGACCTGCCGTTGCGAGCTCGCGAACCGCGGCGAAGATGGCATCGGCGAGCGTCTGCAGCGTGACACCGGCGGCAGCCGTGCACGCCATCTGGAACATCCCACTCAACTCACGGGAGTGCTGCGACGCAGAGACGCTGGTCGCGACGCGGCGCTCGTAGACGAGCTCGCGATAGAGCCTCGAGGTCTTCCCGTGAGCCAGAATGTCGCCGGCCAAATCGAGCTCGGCATCGTCGGGAGCAAACAGCGCCGGCGTGTGCCAGTTCACATACAACCGTGGCAGCTCGACGCGATCCTCGAACATCAGATTCGCGGTCTGTGAGAGGTGCGCGCCGGCGTGAACCTTGGCGACGGCCGGACCAGCCGGCACTTCGCCGAAGTAGGACTCCGCCAAATCGAAGGCACGATTGGTGTCGATATCGCCGGCGATTGCCAGCGACGCGTTGGCGGGGTGGTAGTAGCGGCGGAAGAACGCCTGCACTTCATCAAGCGTCGTGGCCCGGAGATCGGCGGGCGACCCGATCGTCAACCAGTGATACGGGTGGTCCGGGGGGAACATCGCCCCGGCCACGGCCATGCCGGCCAACCCATAGGGCCGGTTCTCGTAGTTCTGACGCCGTTCGTTGAGCACGACGTCGCGCTGGTTTTGAAACTTTTCCTCCGTGAGCGCCGGCAGGAGGTAGCCCATGCGATCCGACTCCATCCACAGCGCCAGATCGACGGCATTGGCCGGCACCACTTCCCAGTAGTTGGTCCGGTCGGTGCTCGTCGATCCGTTCAGTAACCCGCCCGCTCGCTGCAGTGGCGCGAAGAAGCCATGATCGTGATGCTCCGATCCCTCGAACATCAAATGCTCGAAGAGATGCGCGAAGCCTGTTCGGCCCGGCCGTTCGTTCTTCGAGCCGACGTGGTACCAGAGATTGACGGCGACCATTGGCAACTGGTGGTCTTCGTGAACGATCACGTCAAGACCGTTGGCCAGCGTGCGCTTCTCGAACGGGATCAGCATCGGGACACTCAGCTCGTTGTGGGCGAACAGCGAATCGCGAACAGCGAATCGCGTTGCAGCCAGTATTCTATCGAAGGTGTCGAAGCCGCCCGCTGCCGCGTGGACGATGCTCGCCATCGTCTGTCTGGGTGAATTTCTCGGCATGACGCTGTGGTTCTCGGCCACAGCGATCACACCGCTCCTGGTTCGCGAATACCACATCTCAACCGAGCACAGTGCGTGGTTGACCATGGCGGTGCAGGCGGGGTTCGTCGGCGGCACGCTTCTCAGTGCGGTGGCGAACCTCGCGGATCTCCTGAACCCCCGAACCTTGATGTTCATCGGCTCGATCGCCGGCGCGGCGGCGAATGCGGCCGTCCTCGTGGCGCCAGGTGCGGCGGTCGTGATCGCGCTCCGGTTTCTCACCGGGGCGGCGCTCGCGCTCGTGTATCCGCCAGGAATGAAGATCGCCGCAGGATGGTTCCGCCATCAGCGAGGCCTCGCGCTTGGATTGCTGATTGGCGCCCTCACGCTCGGCAAGGCCTTTCCGCATCTCCTCACGGCGATCTCGGGTGAGTCGTGGCGAACGCCGATGCTCGTGGTCTCGGGACTCGCAGCGATCGGTGGGCTTCTCGTCCTGGTTGTGGCGCGCGATGGTCCATACGTGACACCGACCTCGCCGTTTGACCCGCTCGCAATTGTTCGCATCATGAGGACCCCCGGTGCGCGTCAGGCCACGCTCGGGTACCTCGGCCACATGTGGGAGCTCTACGCGATGTGGACGTGGGTGGGGGTGTTCGCCACGGCCAGCTTTGCCGCCGCGGGCCTCGCCAACGCAAGCGCCGCAGGATCGCTGGCGGCGTTTCTGGCAATCGGGAGCGGCGCCGCGGGATGCGGGATGGCCGGCTATTTTGCCGATCGTCTCGGCAAGGCGCGGGTCGCGATGTGGGCCATGCTGTCGAGCGCGACTTGCGCCGCGCTCACAACGGTCGTCTTCGCCGCCTCCCCGGTGTGGCTCTTCGTGCTCGTGATGATCTGGGGCTTTGCGGTGGTGGCCGACTCTGCGCAGTTCTCCGCGCTCGTGAGTGAACACGCGCCGGCCGATCACATCGGCACGGCATTAACGCTGCAGACCTGTCTGGGATTCCTGCTGACCATGGTGACCATCGAGTATTTGCCTCGGCTCGCCGGCGCCATCGGTTGGCGCTGGGCGTCGTTGCTGCTGGTTCCGGGTCCGCTCCTGGGCGTTCTGGCGATGCGTCCCCTCACGAAGAAGTAGTCCTACCTGAGCCCAATCGACCGATCGACAGATTGATCCGCACACTGCTCAGTCCCGAGTCCTGAGCCCCGAGTCCCGAGCCCCTCTACTTTTTGATAGACCCACACTCCAACATCGACGCGCCGTAGTACGGATTCTTGATCTCCTTGCCCGCCTGCATCCACGGCTTGTCCTCCATCGGACAGTACGCCACGTGCAGATCCTTCGGCAGCGTCGCCTTGGTTTTGTCGGCGTAGCCAACAAGGGCGACGCTCAGGGCGCCGAAAGCCGCTCGGGCCTCGTCGATCTTCTTCGCAGCGCCCATCTTCTTTGCGCTCGCGACCATCGCCTCGCCGTCCTTGCCGAGCGTGGCTGCCGCCGTCTCGACGGCCTTCGCGGCGTCGGCCAGCCCATCGATCTTGTCGGTAGACAGAAGCACCTGCGCCTTCAGATAGGGCTGGACGAGCGCACTCGGCAACTCCGCCGCAACCGCCGGCATAGCCGAGAAGGCAAAAACGACGAGCGCTAACGCGACCTTCCTCATAGACATCCCTCAGTTTCTTTCTTCGTTCTTCTTTCTTCGTCTTCACCTACGTCTCATTCTTGGGGTGGACGGTCCTGCCGCCGACCACGGTGCGCAAGACCTGAATGTTCTTGATCTCGTCCGGATTCACGTCGTGCGGATCCTTGGCGAGCATCACGAAGTCGGCGAGCTTACCGGCGGTAATCGAGCCCTTCGTCTTTTCCTCGTGCGACGCGTAGGCGCCGTTGATCGTCGCCACCCTCAAGGCCTGGTCGACCGTGATGCGCTGATTCGGGCCCCAGACGTTACCGCTGAAATCCTTCCTCGTCACCATGCTCTGCAGCGCCATGAGCGGCTCGTAAGGACCGGGCCCGTAATCGGACGCGCCCGGGACCACGATCCCGGTATCGATGAAGGAACGATGGGGGAACATCCAGTTCATCTTCTCCTGCCCATAGAACGCCCACTTCTCGCCGTGATAGTGCGCGTAGGTCCAGAACGGGGTCGGGATCACGCCCAGCGCCTTGATCCGCCGGAGCAGATCGGGATTGACCAGCGAGCAGTGCTCGATGCGATTGCGCGGGTCGTTGCGCGGCCACTGCTTCTGCACGCGCTCATAGGCCTTGAGTACCATGTCGATGGTGACGTCGCCGTTGGCGTGGACCGCGACGCGGAAGTTGTGCCGCCACGCGTCCTCGACGGCATCGTCGATCTCTTTCTGCGTCATCGTCAGAATGCCGTAGTCGTTGGTGCCGACAAACGGTGTGCTCATGCGCATGGTGCGTTCAGAGGCGGAGCCGTCAGCCGCGTACTTGACGCCGCCGACGCGGACCATGTCGTCGCCGAATCCGTAGTAGATGCCCGCCGCCTTGAACCCGTTGAACACGTCGGCGCCGCGCACGAGAAAGTGCGCCCGATGGCGAAGCTCGCCGTTGGCGCGTGCATCCTCGTACGCCAGGATGCGATCGCGATTCGCGCCGGCGTCGTGGACCGATGTCAGGCCGGCGGCCGTGAGCAGCTCCGAGATGTAGCGCATGCCGTTGCGGTTGCGTTCGCGCGACTGCTCCGGCGTAAAGCGCTCCCGCGTGCCGACTTTGCTGAACACGCCTCGTGCCAGCTCGGCCGCGCGGCCCGTCAGCTCGCCGTTCTCATCCCGGAAGAACCGGCCGTGCTCGGGATCGGGCGTCGCCTTCGTGATGCCGGCCATGTCCAAGGCCTTTGAGTTGTACCAGCTCGTGTGACCGCCGCGGTGGTTGACAGCGATGGGGTGATCGCGGCTCACCTCATCCAACTCGCGCTTGGTGAGCGTGATGTCGAGTTTCGTGTCGTCGAACATGTTGCCTTCGACCCACTGACCCGCCGGCGTCTTGTCCGCCTCGCCCTTGAGCGCGGCCTGCAGCTCACGCACCCGTCGCACGTTGGCGTTCACGGTGTAGAGCTCGGTGACGCCGCCGACGTGACAGTGGCAGTCGATGAAGCCGGGGGTGACGGTCGCACCGCCAGCGTCG
>JBOGIV010000185.1:0-24536 GCA_050747925.1 Vicinamibacterales bacterium | reverse complement strand
CGCACGATCGAGCTTCACCTCACGGGTCACATGGAACGGTTCGCGTGGTCGTTCGACGGCGTCAAGTTTTCCAACGCGGAGCCGCTGCGTTTGAACTACGGCGAGCGGCTTCGCATTGTGCTCGTCAACGACACGATGATGACGCACCCCATTCATCTGCACGGCATGTGGAGCGATGTCGAAGACGACGACGGTGAATTCCACGTGCGGAAGCACACCGTCGACATGCCGCCGGGAAGCGAGCGGAGCTACCGCGTCACCGCGGACGCGTTGGGACGTTGGGCGTACCACTGCCATCTGCTGTTTCACATGGAGGCCGGGATGATGCGAGAGGTGAGGGTCGACGAATGAGCGCCGTCACTCATCTCGAGTGCGCCGCGCTCGTGACCGCGTTGGTGACGCTCTGGCCCGTAGCCGCGACCGCGCAAGCGACGACGCCACCGCCACAGGAGGACCACTCCAAGCATCAGACGCCGGCGCGAACTGAGCTCCCTCCGTTTATTCCGCCGATCACAGACGAGGATCGCCAAGCCGCGTTTCCCAACGTCGATGGTCATTCGGTCCGCGACAACACGGTCAACTTCTTCGTGCTCGGGGATCAACTCGAGTGGCACACGGGGGACGGGCACGTCGGACTCAACTGGGACGCCAAGGGGTGGATCGGACGCGATCGGGATCGGTTCTGGTTTCGAACCGAGGGGCGCCGAGAGGATGGGCGGGTCGGGACCTCGCAAACGGATCTTCTGTACGCTCGTCTGGTCGCCAAGTGGTGGGAGGTGGTGGCGGGTGTCAGACAGGACGTGCGTCCAGGCCGGCCGGAAACGTGGGGCGCGATAGGCATTCAAGGTTTGGCGCGGTACTGGTTGGAAGTTGAGGCGACCGCATATGTCGGGGAGTCTGGCCGGACGCGCTTTCGGCTCGAGCTGGAACACGAGCTGCTGCTGACGAACCGGCTGATCCTGCAGCCACAGATCGAGCTGGAGCTGTCCGGTAAGGCCGAACCCGATCGAGGGATCGGCTCAGGACTCAGCACCATGGACGCAGGACTCCGGCTTCGATACGAGGTGCGGCGTGAGTTTGCGCCCTACGTCGGTGTGAGTTGGAAGCAGAGGTTCTTTGGCACGGCGGATTTCGCGACAGCCGCAGGCGACCAGGCGAGCGGCGCGCGGCTGGCGATCGGCCTTCGGTTGTGGATGTAGATCACGGAGGTGTTCATGAGAGGTGTCGCTTCGTTCTTGACCATCACGCTGGCCCTGCCGTCCATCGCAGCGGCCCATCAGCACGTCGCTGACGGCACGGTAACGGACTGGGTCGAGCCCGCTCGGGCAAGGCGGCCAGGACCTCCAACGCTCACGGATACGCCCTCGTCCGCGCAGGCGGCGAGCGGCGACGTCGCAGCGATTGAAGCGTGGCTGAAGGGATACGACGCCGCGTTCCTGTCGAAGGATCTCGACAGGATCGGCACGTTCTATCACCCAGACGTCACGATCTTCGAAGGCGCGGGCGTGAACAACGGGTGGGTCGATTATCGCGATCGTCACCTCGGCCCTGAGCTGAAGGCGTTCGCCAACCTCGAGTTCGGCCACACCAACTACACCGTGCGCATGCTCGGAGACCGGGCCGCGTACGTGACGTCGGAGTACTTCATCAAGGCCAAGATGAACGAACGCAACCTCGATTCGATCGGCCGCGAAACCTTGATTGTGGAGAAGCAGGGCGACGGAACCTGGAAGATTCGGCATTCGCACACGGGAAGCCGCCAACGTCCGGCGCCGAAGCCGGCGATCGCCGCGGCGCCGACAACCGCCAACGAGAAGAAACAGTAACGGAGGACCCCAATGCGTCGACTCACTACGACAGTTGTTCTGGTTGTGGCTTTGGCGTCGGTTGTCAGCGCGCACGTGACCGTGTGGCCGCGAGAGTCTGCGCCGGGGGCGAGCGAGCGGTACACAGTCCGCGTACCCACCGAAGGCAAGGTGGCAACCATGTCGATTGACCTCGAGGTGCCCCCGAACGTGACGGTCACATCCGTGCTCGCGATGTCTGGGGTCACGACGGACATCGCGCGAGATGGGGCTCGCATCACCGCTGTGACCTGGAAGTTCGAAGTGCCGCCTGGGCAATTCGCCGAGTTCGTCTTCATGGCCCGCAATCCGAAGGAGCCCGGTGAGATCGCGTGGAAGGTCCATCAGCACTTCGCCGACGGATCGAAGAGCGATTGGACAGGACCGCCGAGCAAGAGCCCGGCGTCGATTACGAAGCTGGTCGCGAAGTAATCAAGGCACGCGATTTAAACGCGCCCGTCGTCGTGGAGGACGTATGGAATAGACCCAGTGTGCGGGATGCAGATCGATCCGAAGACCCGCAGCCGGGCAGAGCACGTATGAGGGCAAGACGTATTGGATACACTATTTCAAGGATAGGGTTCGATGAACAAGCGCATGAAGAGCGTGGCTTGGATCACGTTGATCGGAGCCTGTGCGTGTGCAGGACCATCGCGGTCAATTCCTGGATCGGATCAACCAATGCGAGCTCTGGTGTTCCTGACCCGCGAAGGCTGCGAACAAACGACGACGATGCGCGCCCGTCTAGACGAGGCGCTGAAAGCGTTGAAGCTGCCCGCCGACTATCAGGTGATCGACGTGGACGCGCTGCCCACAACCGATGCTCGCGGCGGGTATCCGACGCCGACCGTGCTGTACGACGGGCGGGATCTGTTCGGGATGGACGCGCCGGCGTTGCCGCGCGATCCCGCGACGTGACGGTTCTACCCGGGCGGAGTTCCGTCCGCAGAGGCGATCCAACAGCGGCTTACTGAGGTCCGTGGTTTGTGAAAGCCTGTGAACGCCTCAGATGTTGACACCGCCGAGGCCACTCCAGCATCCTACAAACGTGATCGCCTTCAGTAGGCGTCTCGCCGTCCTCGCCATGGCTTTGAGCCTCTCGGCTGGAAATCTCGCCGTGTGCGCGGGATGGCAAGCGACGGCCGAGGCGCGGATGGAATGCTGTTCGAATGAGGCCGGCTGTCCGATGCACAAGTCGGACTCGGACAGCACACCGTCCAACCAGGTCGTGACGCAGGCCGACGCGGATAGTTGCTGCGCGGCGTCAAGTAGCAACGACAGTACGCCTTCCCCGCAGCGGTCCGGTCTCTCGCTCGCCGTCGCAGTCGTGCCGGTCACGCTCCTCCCGATCGAACCCGTCAGGTCTTGGCAGCCCGGAGGCTGGTGGACGTTGGTACCCGCTCCCGTCCATTCCGTGCCGAGACACCTTCTGCTCTCCGTCTTTCTGGTTTAGCAACGACAGTCGTCGTGTATTCGCCCGGACGTGTGTCCGGGTTGACTGACGTGGCAGGCGGGTCTAAAGACCCGCCTCTACAAGTTGGGCCGGGCCCGTGACGAGTGTCTTTGTATGATCAATCGACTGATCGACCTGTCGCTCCGCAACCGCTTCATCGTCATCGCCCTTTGTGTGGGCCTCGCAGGATGGGGCTGGTGGGCGCTTGCCGCAACCCCAATCGACGCGATCCCGGATCTTTCCGACAATCAGGTCATCGTCTTCACCGACTGGCCGGGCCACAGCCCCCAGGAAATGGAGGACCAGGTGACCTATCCACTGACCACCAACCTGCAGGGGTTGGCTGGCGTGCGGGTGGTTCGGTCGCAATCGGCGTTCGGCTTCTCGATGATCTATGTCGTCTTCGAAGACGACGTCGACCTGTACTTCGCACGGACTCGCGTCCTCGAGCGCATGAGCCTTGTGACCAAGGCCCTGCCAGCCGGCGTCGTGCCGACGGTCGGTCCAGACGCCACCGGCGTCGGACACGTCTTCTGGTACACCGTCGAGAGCTCCACGCACTCGTTGCGCGAACTACGCACGCTTCAAGACTGGTTCGTGCGGTATCAGCTCAACGCCGTCCCCGGTGTCGCGGAAGTCGCATCGGTCGGCGGGCATGTCCAGCAATATCAAGTGGACGTCGATCCGAATCGATTGCGTTTCTACAAGCTGCCGCTTAGCGCCGTCGTTACCGCCGTTCGAGAGAGCAACCTGAACGTCGGTGGCAACGTCCTGGAGTCCAACGGCGCCTGGCTCATCGTGCGCGGCGTCGGGCTGATCGAATCGGTTGAGGACCTGAAGCGGGTCGTGATCGGGGCGTCGAACGGCGTGCCGGTGTACGTCGAGCAGGTGGCGGACGTTCATGTCGGGAATGCGTTTCGTGTGGCCTCGCTCGTCAAGGGCACCAACGAGGCTGTTGGCGGCGTCGTAGTGGCTCGGATGGGCGTCAACACCAAGCAGGTGATCGACGCCGTCAAGTCGCGCATCGCGCAAATCGCGCCAGGACTCCCTGAGGGCGTGACCATCGTGCCGTTCTACGACCGCTCCGCGCTCATCGAGCAGTCGGTTGACACGCTGCGTACCGCGCTCATCGAGGAGATCGTGCTCGTCACGCTGGCGCACATCGTGTTCCTGATGCACTTCCGGTCGATCTTGATCGTGACCATTCCGTTGCCGCTGGCCGTACTCACGGCCTTTCTGGGGATGCACTACGCGGGCATCTCGTCCAACATCATGAGCCTCGCCGGGATCGCCATCGCCATCGGCGTGCTCGTCGACGCTGGCATCGTCGTCACCGAGAACGCATTCCGTTTCGTCGAGCAGCGCGGCGTCGATCCGCGCGATCGACGTCGAGTCTGGGAGACCGTGCGCGACTCGACGCGTCTGGTCGGTCGTCCCGTGTTCTTCTCCATGGCGATCATCCTGCTGGCCTTCATTCCCGTGTTCGCCTTGGTCGGTCAGGAAGGCAAGCTGTTTCATCCGTTGGCATTCACGAAGACGTTCGCCGTGCTCGCGGCGACGATCATCGCCCTCACTCTCGTTCCCGTGCTCTGCACGCTCCTACTCGCCGGCAAGTTCCACGCTGAAGATGCCAATCCAGTGATGCGCGTGTTGCGTCGACTGTACCGGCCGGCGCTCGGAGCCGCGCTGGCGCACCGCGCGATCGCCATCATCGCTGCGGCCGTGCTGTTTGTGGGCGCGCTCTTCCTCGCGCGCGGCATCGGCAGCGAGTTCATGCCGGCCTTGAACGAAGGCGATCTCATGTTCATGCCCATCGCCGACCCGAGCATCTCGCTCGAGCAGAACACGGAGATTGCCGCCCGCCAGAACGCCACGCTCATGACGTTTCCAGAGGTCGAGTACGTGGTCGCCAAGGTGGCGCGGGCCGACACATCGACGGACCCGGCACCGCTGAACATGACCGAGACCATCGTGCACCTCAAGCCGAAGGACCAATGGCGGGCCGGCATGACGCTCGACCGGCTGCGGGCTGAGATGGGCCGCGCGGTGCAACTGCCGGGCGTCTCGAATATTTGGACGATGCCGATCATCAACCGAATCGACATGCTGACGACCGGCATCAGATCGGAAGTGGGCGTGAAGATCTTCGGCGCCGATCTGACGGTGCTCGAGGACCTGGCGCGGAAGGTGGCCGATGCCGTGCGTCGCGTCCCGGGCGCCAGCAATGTCTATCCGGAACAGGTCACGAGCGGCCAGTATCTGAACATCGAGGTCGATCGAGCCGCGGCGGCCCGCTACGGGATCGGCGTCGGCGACATCCAGCAGGTGGTGGAGACGGCCGTCGGCGAGACGGCGCTGACGACGACGATTGAGGGACGCAAGCGTTTTCCTGTGCGAGTGCGGTACGCGCCGGAGTACCGCGCGGATCCACAGGCGCTGGGTCGCGTGCTGGTCTCGTCGCCGAGCGGAGCACAGATTCCGCTCAGCGAGCTGGCCGCGATCGCGCATGCCCGAGGCCCCGCGATGATCTCCTCGGAGAACGGATTGCTCCTCGCCACGGTACTCCTCAACGTCCAGGGGCGCGACGTCGGCGGGTTCGTCGAGGAGGCAAGGGCGACGGTCGCTCGGGATCTCTCGCTGCCGCCTGGGTACTACATCGGCTGGAGCGGTCGATGGGAGAACCAGGAGCGCGCGCGCGAGCGGCTGCAGATGGTCGTGCCCATCGTGCTGCTCGTGATCTTCGTCCTGCTCTATTTCACCTATCACTCTGTGGCGGAGGCCGCGCACGTCTTGCTCGCGGTTCCGTTCGCCATGACCGGAGGAATCTACCTGCTCTGGCTGCTCGGCTACAACTTCTCCGTGGCCGTCTGGGTCGGCTTCATCGCGCTCTTCGGCACCGCCGTGCAAACCGCCGTCGTCATGGTCATCTACCTGGAGGAAGCGGTCGAGCGCAAGCGACAGGCGATGGGTGGCGCGTTGACACGGGCGGCACTCAGGGACGCAGTGATGGAAGGGGCGCTGCTCCGCCTGCGACCGAAGGTGATGACGGTCTCTACCGTGATCGCCGGCCTCCTGCCCATTATGTGGAGCACGCGGGTGGGGGCGGAAGTGATGAAGCCGCTGGCAACGCCGGTGCTCGGTGGCATGGTGTCGTCGCTGGTTCATGTGCTGATCATCACGCCGGTGATCTTCTGCTGGCTTCGCGAGCGGCGTCTCGGGTTGCAGCACGAGCCGCTTCCGCCCGTTGAACGACAGGTGATGAGCCGGCGTGGCGTGCTCGGCGGTGCAGCGATCGTCGGGTTGATGATCGTGGCCACGACGCTGGTGTGGAGGACGACAATTCCCAGCCGGGACTCTGGCGGTGAACCAAATGCGGCCGACGTCGTGCAGACGGTTCGTTCTGGCGACCTCGACATCGTGCTGCGTTCACCGACCGGCGCTCTGCGACTGGGCCGCAACAGTTTCACCATCGAGTTCAAGCGCGCCGGCACCGAGACGCTCGTGGATGTCGGCGCCGTCCGCGCGAACGCGAACATGACGATGCCCGGCATGGTGATGTCGGGCGGTCTGCAAATGGCGCCAACGGGTGTGCCTGGCCGATACGCCGCGACGGCGGAGTTCGGCATGGCGGGCGCCTGGCAGATGACGATTCAGTGGGATGGTCCTGCTGGGCAGGGTTCCGTGAACTTCGAAAGGGGCGTGCAATGAACACGCGATTCGTCTTGGGCGTCGTCATTGCGACGCTGCTGTCTAGCGTCATCGTCGCCTCGGCTCAGACACCAGAGCCCACGTCAACGATCGCGGCACGGTATCTGGATCCAGCGAGTGGAATCTCTTTGGAGCAGGCCATTACGCGCGCACTCGCCCAGGAGCCGTCGCTCGCTGCGGCGCGAAGCGAGATCGATGTGGCGCGAGGAATGCGGCTGCAAGCCGAGCTCCGGCCGAATCCCTCCGTCTCCTTTGAACGGCGCCAAGAACCGGCCGGTACAGACGACTTGACCACGGTCGCCGTTGAGTGGCCACTCGACCTCTTTCGGAGGGGTGGTCGCATTGCCGTGGCTGAGCGAGCCGTGGCGGCGACTGCGCTGGGTGTGGCGAATCGCGAGCGGTTGCTGGCCGCGGACGTGCGGATGCGGTACGGCGACGTCCTGATGGCGGTTCGTGAGGTAACAACGCTCGACGAGTTGGTGGAAGCGACCCGTCGCCAGCACGAGCTGCTGCGCTCTCGCGTGCAGGAAGGCGCGGCACCTCCTCTCGAGCGTGACCTTCTGGACGTCGAGCTGCGACGGCTCGAGTCCGATCGGCTGTTGCAGGTGGGACGCACCGAGGCGGCGCTCTTCGAACTGAAGCGCGTGCTCGGCATGCCGGCAGCGGCGAGATTGGTGCTTCGTGACACGTTGGACGACGTGGTGAAGGGAGAGTCTTCTCTCACGGCGGTCGATCTCTCCATGGACCCTGCGAAACGAGCGGACGTGCGCGAAGCGGAGGCGCGCCTGAGTGCAGCCGAGGCCACGATCGATCGGGCGCGGCGCGAGGGTCGTTTCGATGTGAGTCTGTTCGGCAGCTACATGCGAATGGATGCCGGCTTTCCCCAACGGGCGTTCGCCGCTGACGGCAGCCTCGAACGCGTGCGTGGCCAGTTCAACTACATAGCAGCCGGCGCCATGGTAACCGTGCCGCTGCAGAGTCGAAACCAGGGGGAGGTGGCTGCCGCTCGCGCTGGACGTGCTGGCGCGGCAGCCGCTTACGATGCGCTGCGCCTCACGGCGCAGACGGAGGTTGCCGCCGCACGCACACGCGACGAGCACGCACAACAAGCAGTGAGGATCTATAGCACTGGCGCGCAGACACTCGCGCGACAGAACTTGAGCGTGGTGGCTCAGAGTTACGAGCTCGGGCGAGTGACCGTCTTCGACGTGTTGGCGGAACGACGGCGCTACCTCGACGTGGAGCGTGCCTACACCGATGCGCTGCGCGCGGCGTACGAAGCGCGAACCGCGCTCAAACGAGCGCTCGGAGATGTCCAATGAACGGCGAGTCACGAGTGACGATGAGTCGAAGTGCGGTGGTGCTGACCGCGGTCGCTCTCCTGATTGCGGGAGCAGGCATGACGTATCTTCTGATGCGCGCTGGCGCAGACAGAGGGGGCCAGATGGCGAACATGGACGCGAGAAGCGGCCCCTCCATCAAAGAGCCCACCGGCGCATCCTCACCCGCAGGCAATGCGCCGTTGCCGGACGTGATCGTCCGGCTCACCGAAGAGGCCGTCCAACGCGCGGGTATTGTCGTCGCGCCGGTCTCTAGTGAAAGGGCAGCGACGGCGCTTCGCCTTCCCGGCCTCGTCGAGCCGGACGCGTATCGCCAGGTTGTCGTGACGCCACTCGTTGCCGGACGCGTGACGCGCATCCTGGCGGAGCTTGGAGACCAGGTTCGTCAAGGGCAGACGCTGGCGCACATCTACAGCCCGGAGCTGGCGGATGCGCAGACGCGCTACATCGCGGCTCGTGCGCAACTCGAGGCGCACGATCGCGAGTTGCAGCGGACGCAGAAGCTGGTCGAGATCGGGGCCGCCAGCCGACAGGAACTGGAGCGCATTCATGCCGAGCACACGGCGCAAACGGCGGAGGTCGAGAGCGCGCGTTCCCGACTCGAACTATTGGGTATACCGGCGTCTGCGCTCGACAACCTGGCCCTTGGGAAAGGGGTGAGCGCCACGACGAGCGTGCCGGCCCCAATAACTGGCGTCGTTACGGAGCGTCTGGCCAACGTCGGGCTCAATGTCGATCCGTCAGCGAAGTTGTTCACCATCGTCGATTTGTCGACGGTGTGGATGGTCGCGGATCTCTACGAGAAGGACTTCTCCCGCGTTCGCATTGGCAGTCGGGCCACGATTACGACGACCGCCTATCCCGATCTCGCCCTCGAAGGACGTGTCAGCTACATCGATCCCCAAATACGTCCGGACACGCGGACGGCCAAAGTGCGCGTCGCGGTGGCCAATCCTCGCAACCAACTGAGGCTTGGGATGTACGCCGATGTGTTGGTGGCCGGGGATGACGGAGCAGCGGTGCTCGTGATTCCGCGGAGCGCGGTGCAGAACATTGGGGACCACGCCGTGGTGTATCTGGCGAATCCGAAAGAGCCAGGGACTTTTACGGAGCGGGAGGTCCGGCTCGGTGAGCCAAGAGGTGAGCAGGTAGAACTTCTCTCCGGCGTTCAGCCTGGCGATCTGGTCGTGACCGCAGGCGGGTTTTTCGTGCGCGCCGAACGCGAGCGCCTCGGGCTGCGGGCGCCCGCGGCGGGCGTTCCTGGACCGTCAGAGGCACGCGAGGCCGGAGCGAACGTTCAGACGGCAACGATAGTGCTCACCGCGCAAGGCTACGAGCCCGCAAAGGTGAACGTCCGTGCCGGCCTGCCGGTGCGGATCACCTTTTTGCGGACGACAGACAAGACTTGCGGCACCGAGGTTGTGTTTCCGTCGCTCAACATCACGCGAGCGCTGCCGCTGAATGAGCGCGTGACGATCGAGTTCACATCAGCGAAGAGTGGCGACCTCGCCTTCGCATGTGGGATGAACATGCTGCATGGAGCCGTGGTCGTGCAGTAGCCCCATCATCTTTTCTCCGAGGTCAATGCCACGTTTCCGCGTGCTCAATACGTGTCTCCATGTCGCTTTTCATGCGTTTCGAGCGGATTGAGCAAAGCGGTTCTCCTCTAAGTTCATTGTTCGCAACATCGCGCAAGAGTTCGAATCCCACCCTCTCCGCCAGACGTCGCTCGCCCTCCGGGCGAGCTACGTCTAGGCCAGGCCTACGTCACCCGCTGACCAGGTACTTGTCGTACCCCGCCCCGACGAGCTGCTCGAACGCATTCCAGACGTCATCTGGGATGTCTTGCGCGATCTGATAACCCTTTGCGCCATACACGCGGATGCGCTGAAGATCCCCGACCATAATGCCGACCACGTCGTCGCTCGACAGCGCGTTATTCGAGTACCGCTTCAAATACTCGTCAAACGACACTCCCGGCGACGTGACCAGGACGTCTTTTTCCGGCCATTGCCGCTTGAACGTCGCGTAACTCCGCCGCTCCATGTACGGCTTCTGCACCAGGATGAACCGCTGCGGGGAGAGTTGCTTCTCGGCGAGAAGCTGTTTGGTGAACTGGATATTCTCGCCGGTGTTCGTCGACCGATTCTCAGTGAGGATACGCTCGCGCGGAACGCCCATGGTGACGGCAATCGCGGCGAACCGATCCGCTTCGGGCTCGTGCCACAGACGACGGGTGATCGTCCCGAAGCCGCCAGAGAAAATGAGGAGCGGCGCCCAGCCGTCCAGAAACAACTGCGCGCCTAGCTCGGCCACGGCCGTGTCGTGGCTGGACAACACGAGGATCGCATCGGCGGGCGCGAGCTCATGATGCAGTTGGTGGTAGTGCCAGAGCTTCTCGGCGAGCGCGCGGATGTGAGCATCCATACGGAGCACAGGGAGATCAGGGAGTTAACTTTCAGAAAACCAGGATCTATCTCCCATACCTCCCCGATCTTCCTGTGATTCTCCCTGCCGCCGATTGACGCGGTGCCAATGATAAGGGAGGATGCGCGCATGTCCAGGGTTTCTCGTCGGACCCTACTGAAGTCGCTGGGCACGACCGCCGCCCTGCTGCCCGCGCTCTCTCCCGACGGCCTCCTCGCCTTTGCACGGATTCAAGCCGGCAACGCCGCGCCCGTGCTCAAGGTGCTGTCGGCGTCGGGCTTCCGCACGCTGGAGGTACTGGTCGACGCGATCATTCCGACCGACGAGCGATCGCCCGGCGCCAAAGAGGCTCGGGTCGCCGAGTACATCGACCTTCTCCTGAGCGAAAGCGACCACGAGATTGCCTTGCAGTGGATGGGCGGACTGGCGGCCCTCGATCAGGACGCGGTGTCGAGATTCAGCCTGCCCTTCGTCAGACTCGACGCGCGGCAGCTCGACGCCATCCTCGCCGACATCAGCAGAAACGAGCTCGAGCCCGTCACACCGCTGGAGCAGTTTTTCGTCATGACCAAGCAGGCGACCATCCGCGGCTACTACTCCTCGGAGATCGGCATCCATCGCGAGCTGCGCTACAAGGGCAATCAGTTCCTGCAGGAGTTCGTCGGCTGCGCGACCGAAGACGGCAAGGATTGCCCGCACTGCGGGCAGAAGGCCTGAGATGCAACCCGACTCGACGCTCACGGCGAACATCGACCTGGTGACCCAGGAATCGCGAAGGCTTGCCGCCGCGATCACGCCCGGGTCCGCACAATGGGACGTCATCGTTGTCGGCAGCGGCGCCGCCGGAGGCATGGCGGCGTTTCAACTGGCGATGGCCGGCGTGAAAGTGTTGCTGCTCGAAGCGGGCCGCATGATCGACGTCCGCACCGAGTACCGGACGATGGAATGGCCGTACGCGTCGATGCGGCGTCACCGGCTCCCGCCGGGCGAGCGCCCGATCGGCGTGGCCGAATACAACTTCCTCGATCGGCCCTACGGCAGCAATCCCGCGCTGGCGAAGTACAAGAAGGTGGCGTCGTACGCGGCCAACACCTTCACGCGGAACTGGCTGCCCGACGAACGCGAGAATCCGACCACGGGCACGCCGTACGCGCTCGTCCGCGCGCGGATTCTCGGCGGACGCACCAACTTCTGGGGACGCGGGGCGCTGCGCTACGGGCCGCTGCAGTTCAAGGCCGCGAGTCGCGACGGCTTCGACGTCGATTGGCCCATCTCGTACGACGACGTGAAGCCGTATTACGACAAGGTGGACACGCTGCTGGGCTGCTCCGGCACCAGCGAGGGACTCGTGCAAGTGCCGGACGGAGTGTTCCAGCGGCCCTCCAAACTCAATTGCGTCGAGGTCGCATTCAAGCGTGCGATCCAGAAGATGGGCCGCACGCTCATCCCCGGACGCGCCGGCGTCACCACCGACGGCGTGATGAACAAGTACCGCTTGCCGTGCCGCGGGCGCGGACGCTGCGGGCGCGGCTGCAATCTCCAGTCGGCGTTTCATTCGCCGACGGCGCTGCTCTATCCCGCGCGCGACTCCGGCAACCTCACCATCCGGCCGTACTCGCTGGTCTCTGAAGTGCTGGTCGACAGCGGCAGCAACCGGGCGCATGGGGTGCGCGTGATCGACGCGAACACGCGCGACGTGATGGACTTCTCCGCTCGCGCGGTGGTGCTCGGCGCCGGTACGCTCGAGAGCACGCGCATCTTGCTCAACTCGCGCTCGAGCGCGCATCCAACAGGCGTCGGGAATTCAACAGGGCTGCTGGGCTGTTATCTCAGCGAGCACATCATGGGCATTCGCGGGAGCGGCTATGTGCCAGCGCGCATCGGAACTGAGACGACGCTCGACGACGGACGCCCCGTAGGCCCGTACATTCCACGCTTCCGAAACGTGACGGATCGGCATCCGGATTTCATTCGCGGCTATCACTTCCAGGGGGGCGGCGGCTGCGCCGAGTATCCGGGCATGGCCCACGACATCCCGGGCTACGGCAAGGCGTTCAAGTCCAACGTCCGGAAGCATTATCCCGCCATCATCAGCTTCGGCGGATTCGGCGAGGTGCTGCCGCGCAAGGAGAACCGGATCACGCTCGACCCCGTCGTGCGGGACGCGTGGGGACTGCCCGTGATCCGCTTCGACTACCGCTTCGGCGACAACGAGCTGAAGATGGCGAAAGACATGGGCGACACGATCGAAGAGATGCTGATGGCGGCCGGCGCCGAGGACATCAAGATCGGCCGCGAGCCGCTGCCGGAGGGATGGTCGATCCACGAGATCGGCACAGCGCGCATGGGCGACGACCCGAAGACCTCCGTCACCGATCGCTACTGCCGCCTGCACGATGTGAAAAACGTCTACCTGGCCGATGGTGCGCCGTTTGTCTCGGGCGGCACGCAGAACACGACGTGGACGATTCTCGCGATGGCGTGGCGCACGATGGATTACTTGAAGGAGGAGTTGCGATCGGGCGCCGTTTGAGTCATAGGGAGATCAGGGAGGACGCTTTAGTTGGTAAGCAGATAGGGGAGTGGCGGCTTCTATATCCCAGGAACGTAGTGAAGTGACGTCCGAAGACGCACGTCGCAAGCGCGCTCAGGCGACAGACCTGCGCTCCCGACGAAGTCCACGCGACGCGTGATAAGCAGGTTTCTTCCGGGTGAGCAGTTCCAGCGAGCTGCGCATTCAGCGGCGGCAATGACGTCTCGCCATAGACAGCGGAAATCGATGGGCTCGCGTCGTGCACCAGCTTCAGAAGGAGGACACGATGAAACCTGAGGATGGCCCTTCTAATCCCTTCCTCCCTGATCTCCCTTCGACGCCTCCCTCCCGGCGCGAGTTCGTGCGGGCGCTCGCCGCCGGTGCGCTCACGCTGCGCGTGCCCACGGCACTCGCGCAGCCGGCGTCCGGTCCTCGCATCCGCAAAGCCGTACTCATCTCGATGCTCCCGAACGAGCTGTCATACGCGGAGCGGTTCGCGCTGGCACGCTCGGTTGGCTTCGATGGCATCGAGATGCAGACCATCGCCAACGCCGACCAGGCGGCCGAGATCCTCGCGGCGTCGCAAGCCACGGGGTTGCGGATTCATTCCGTCATGAACGCGGACCACTGGCGCTTTCCGTTGTCGAGCGGTGATGCCGCAACCGTCGCCCGCAGCGTCGCGGGCATGGAGACCTCGCTCCGCAACGCCGCACAGTGGGGCGCAGATGTGGTGCTGCTCGTGCCGGCTGTCGTCGACGCGGCCACCTCGTACGGCGACGCCTGGACGCGGTCGCAGCGGGTGATTCGCGAACGCCTGCTGCCGATCGCCAACGAGGTCAGGGTGGTCATCGCCGTCGAGGAGGTCTGGAACAAGTTCCTGTTGAGCCCGCTGGAGTTTGCCCGGTATGTCGACGAACTCGACTCGCCGCGGCTCAGGGCGTACTTCGACGTCGGCAACGTCGTGTTCTACGGGTTCCCGCAGGACTGGATCCGCGTGCTCGGCCCTCGCATCGTCAGGATCCACCTCAAGGATTTCCAATTGGATCGCCCAAACGGCCGGTTTTCGTGGAGAAACCTTGGCGAAGGTGACATCGACTGGACGGCGGTGCGGCGGGCCTTAGCCGACGTGGGGTATGCGGGCTACCTGACGACCGAGGTGAGCGGGGGCGACGCCGCGTACCTGAAAGACCTGGCGCAACGCGTCGACCGCTTCATTGCCGGCCAACACCCAGTCAAAACACCGTAGACACGGGGCGTCGAGCGCGCTATCCTCCGGCCAATTGTAATCGGTTGTATTGCGTTTCACGACTTAAGGAGGACGCTGTGAGGGCACATTTCCCTGGTCGGGGTCTGTTCGCTGGCGCCTGCTTCGCGCTCGTCTGGAGCGTGATGGCTGCGCCTGTCGCCGCTCAGATCCTGTACGGCAGCATCGTTGGAGTCGTCAAAGATTCACAAGGCGCCGTCATCCCCGGCGCAGCGATCACGATTGTCAATCGCGACACGAACCTCACGCGCGAGACGATGTCGGACGCGCAAGGCAACTACTCGATCGGTAACGTCCTCGCCGGTCCCTACGACGTCAAAGTGGCGCTGCAGGGCTTTCGCGAAGCCATCCGGTCGAACGTGCCCGTATCGATTGGGCAAATCGCCCGCGTGGACGTCGCCCTCGAGCTCGGCGCGCTCACCGAAACCATCACCGTCGCCTCGTCCAGCAACCTGCTGCAAACGGATTTGGCCGACGTGCATACGGAGCTCAAGTCAGACGAGCTGACGCAGCTCCCGCTGAACCGGTTCCGCAATTATCAGGCGCTGATCAATCTGGTGCCGGGCACGACGCCGATGGCGTTCGGCAACGCGGAAACAGATACCCCGGCGCGGTCGCTGGCCACCAACGTCAACGGCCAGGCGAACACGAACAACTCGACGCGTACTGACGGCGCCACGAACATGAACATCTGGCTGCCCAACCACAACATGTACATCTCGCCGGCCGAGACCGTCGACACCGTCAACATCTCGACGAGCAGCTTCGACGCCGAGCAGGGGATGGCCGGGGGCGCCGCGGTCACGGTCGTCACCAAGTCGGGCACCAACCAGTTCAAAGGGTCGGCGTTCGAGTTCTACAACGGCGAGAAGCTGAACTCGAAGCCCGCATTCTTCGGCGTCGGCCCAAAACCGCCGAAGCTGCCCTTGAAGGCGAACACGTTCGGCGGGACCGTCGGCGGGCCGATCGCCAAGAGCCGCCTGTTCTACTTCGGATCGTACGAAGGCTACAAACGTGAGCACAGCCTCTTCACATTCTTCACCGTGCCGGACGAGAGGCTGCGGGCGGGAGATTTCAGTCAGGCGCTCAACGCCAACGGGTCGCTCCAGCTCATCTACAACCCGTTCACGGGTGCTGCCAATGGCGCCGGCCGCGAGCAGTTCGCGAACAACCGGATCTCGCCGAGCCTGATCGATCCGATTGCGTTGAAGATCATGCAGCTCTACCCGTTGCCCAACGTGCCCGGTATCGGCGCCGGCGGGTTGACGCAAAACTTCCGGCGCCAGGAGACGCGCACGGTCGACCGCAAGAACTTCGACGTCAAATTGAATTTCAACCGCAGCTCCAGCCATCAGATCTGGACCAAGTTCAGCATGATGGATGCTGTCGTCGACGACCTTACCAACTATCTCGGCCCTCCAACCGGTGTGGAAGGTGACGGCGGATTCACGAAGGTCTATCAAGCCACCGCCGGACACACCTGGACGCTGTCATCGTCGATGTTGATGGACATGACGTTCGGCTTCGGCCGTCAGGATCAGCAAGTACTTGGCCCGGACTTCAAGTCAGGTAATTTCGGTCTCGACGTGCTCGGCATTCCCGGCACCAACGATCAGCGCACGGGCGACTCACGGTACGCCGGCTATCCGCGGTTCCAAACCGGCTTCAGCGACGCCGGCAACCGCGACGGATGGAATCCGATCTATCGCGACGAGCGGACGTACTCGCTGACGACCAACGTGACGAAAGTGAAGGGTCGCCACGACTTCCGCACCGGCTACACGCTGAATTTCTTCTATCTCGACCACTGGCAGCCGGAAACGGGAAACCCCCGCGGCACGTTCAACTTCCTGGCGAACACGACCGGCGTGCGCGGTGGTCAGACCACGAACTTCTACAATCAGTGGGCGTCGTTCCTGCTGGGCCTTGTCGGCACGGCCAATAAGAGCCTGCAGAACGAACTGATGACCGCGCGTGAGTGGCAGCATGCGGTGTTCTTCCGCGATCGGTGGTCGCCGAGCGACAAGCTGACCCTGGACCTCGGTCTGCGGTGGGAGTTGTACCCCATCATGCATCGCGCGGACGGGCGTGGCATCGATCGCGTGGATGTGACGAATCTCAATGTTCTGGTTGCCGGGCGCGGCGGCAACGACCAGAACAATGGGATGAAGGCCGGCCTGAACAACTTCGCGCCGCGACTGGGCGGCATTTACCGCGTGAGCGACAATCTGGTGCTCCGTGGTGGGTACGGCATCACCTACAACGCGCAGCCCTGGGCGCGTGCGCTGCGCGGCGATAACGATTATCCGGTGACGGTGGCGGCGACGTATCAGAACGCCGAGCAGTTCGCGTGGTATGCCCCCATTGCTCAGGGGATTCCACTGCTCGTCGGTCCCGACGCCAGCAGCGGGAAAGTGCGGCTCGATAACGCCGCCATTGTCTACACGCCCGAGGTCGGCAACGTCGATCGCGGCATGGTGCAGACCTGGAACGCGGCGGTCGAGCGTCGCCTGCCGTACGAGATCACGGTCGATGTCGCCTACGTTGGCGCGAAGGGGACCGGCGGCTGGGCAGGGATCGACATCAACGCGCCGCCAACGCTCGGCGTCGGCGATGGCGGACGGCCGTACGCCGCGCAGGGCCGGATCCAGCCGCTGTGGTCGTGGGGACAGCGTCTCAAGACGAAGTACAACTCCCTGCAGGTGGCCATGAATAAGCCGTTCACGAACAGACTCTTGTTCAAGGGCGCCTACACGCTTTCGAAGTCGATGAACGAGAACGACGCGGATGGCAGGGCGACATTCGCGTGGAACACCCCGGGCGAGCAGTGGCGGAATTGGGGTCCCGCAGGGTTCGATCGACGGCACAATTTCCAGTTTGCCTTCGCCTATCAGTTGCCGTGGCAGAGCGGAAGCGGCTACGACAACGTCCTGAAGGCCATCGTGCAGGACTGGCAGATCAACGGCATGTTTGCCGCGTTCTCAGGCACGCCGTTCCATGTCACTGCATCCGGTACGTCGTTGAACACGCCGCAGAACACGCAGACCGCCGACCTCGTCGGCACGTTCAACGTGCTTGGCAATGTGGCGCCCAACGGGACCTGGCTCGATACGACCGCGTTCGGACAGCCGACCACCGTCCGGTTCGGCAACATTACGCGGAATCAGTTCCACGGTCCGGGCGGGAAGAATTTCGACTTCTCGCTGTTCCGTTCGTTCCCGTTGGGCGGTACGCGTCGGCTGGAAGCCCGAATCCAAGCGAACAATCTCTTCGACTGGATCGTGCTGGCCAATCCGCAGAACAACTTCAACTCGGGCACGTTCGGCCAAATCACCGGCATCGCGGGCGATGCGGCGTTGACCAATGCCGCGTATCGCGAGCGCCAGGTGAGCGTCGGACTGCGGTTTAGTTTCTAACGGGGAGTTCACAGGGAGATCGGGGAGGTCAGGGAGGATGAAATTTACTCCTTGATCTCCCTGATCTCCCTGATCTCCCTGTGTATCCTGGTCTCTGCGAGCGCACTTCCGCAGGCGCCTGCCTCCACACTCTCGACTCCCGCACTCGACTCGTTTCCGGCATCGGCGCGGCAGCTCATCGAACCGGCGGCGCGAGCCGCCGTCGCGTATCCCAACGATGCGAGTGCGGTTGGCGCCTTGGGCCGCGCCTTGCACGCGTGGGAACAGTGGAGCTCGGCTCACGAGGCGTACGCGCGCGCGGCCACCCTCGCGCCACGTGCGTTCGAATGGCGCTACCTCGACGCGGTGGTCCTGCAGCGGCTCGCGCGGCATGCTGAGGCGTCCGCCCGGCTACGCGAGGCGCTGTCGCTGCCGCCAGACTATCTCCCCGCCCGCGTGAAGCTCGCCGAGGCGCTACTCGAATCCGGGGAGCTCGAGGAGAGCCACACGCTCTTTCGCGCGCTGGCAGGCGAGCCGGCCGCGAGTCCAGCTGCTGAAGTCGGGCTCGGACGTATCGCGGCGGCTCGAGGGCAGCACGACGCAGCCATCGCACACCTCACACGCGCCGTGGCGCTCTTCCCCGAGCTGGGCGCCGCGCACTACGCGCTGGCGCTGTCCTATCGAGCGCTCGGGCGCACGGACGAAGCGCGATCGGCCCTTTCGCGGCACGAACAGTACGGCGCGCGCTGGCCGGCCCTCGACGACCCGGTTCTCGCCGTGGTCACGACCTTGCGAGTGGATGCTGGTGCGATGCTACAGCGCGGCGTGAAGCTTGCCGCCGCAGGCGATCTCGACGGGGCAATTGCCGCTCACGAAGCGGCGCTGGCGAGCGATCCTCAACTGGCACAGGCGCACGCGAACCTGATCTCCCTGTACGGACGCGCCCGGGACTGGTCCAAGGCCGAGGAGCACTATCGCGCGTTCGTGCGGTCGGGTGCGGCCGTCGCCGACGCGCACTACGACTACGGCGTGCTGCTGGGCCTGCAGGAGAAGTGGGATTTGGCGATCGACGCGTACCGCGAGGCGCTTGTCCTCAATCCGATGCACGTGCAGGCGCAGAACAACCTCGGACAGGCGCTCGAGCAGCAACGCAAGTTCTCCGAAGCTGCAGATGCGTATCGCCAGGCGGTGGCGAATCAACCGGGATTCCGGCTCGCCCGCTTCAACCTGGCGCGCATGCTGATCGCGCTCGCCAAGCCCGACGAAGCCGCCACCGAGCTCGAGAAGATCGTGGAACCGCGAGATGCGGAGGCGCCACGGTATCTCTTCGCCTTGGGCGTCGCGCATCTGCGCGCGGGCCGAAGGGACGCGGCCGTCAAGTGGTCGCTGGAAGCGAAGAGGCTTGCACTGCAGTTCGGCCAGAGTGACCTCGTCGCCGCCATCGATCGGGAGCTCGGGAGGCTGAAGTAGTTCACACGTGAACCCCAGATACCTCTCCCTGATCTCTCTGATCTCCCTGTGGGCTCAACCCGCTCCGCTGTTCGAGGACGCCCCATCTCCCATCCCGTTCACGCACGTCAATGGGGCCACGGGCCGCTACTACATGCACGAGATCATGGGTCCTGGCGCGGCGCTCTTCGATTACGACGGCGACGGCGACCTCGACGTCTTTCTGCCGCAGGGCGAGGGGAGAAGCCGGCTGTTCCGCAACGATCTCACGGTTGGCGCAGCCGGTGCGAGGACACTCCAGTTCACCGATGTCACCGATCGCGCCGGCATCACGCTGCGGACCTACGAAATGGGGACCGCGGTCGGCGACTACGACAACGACGGCGATCTCGATCTCTTCGTCACGTCGTTCGGCGCGGACACGCTCTACCGCAACAACGGTGATGGCACGTTCAGCGATGTCACGGCAGCGGCCGGGGTGAGCGATGCGCTGTGGAGCACGAGCGCCGCCTTTCTCGATTACGACCGGGATGGCGATCTCGATCTCTTCGTCGCCAACTACATCGACTTCACGCTCGCCGACAACAAGATTTGCCACGACCCGGTCGGCACACGCGACTACTGCAGCCCGCGCGCGTATCGCCCGGTGCCCGATCGGTTGTACCGGAACGAGGGACGCGGCCGTTTCGTGAACGCCACCGAGACAGCCGGCATCGCCAGAGCCGACGGGAACGGACTGGGCGTGTCGGTCGGCGATTACAACGGAGATGGCTGGCTCGATCTCTACGTGGCCAACGACGCGACGGCAAACCAGTTGTGGATCAATCGCCACGATGGCACGTTCGCCGACGAGGGCGTGCTCTCAGGCGCGGCGTTGAACGCGGCGGGGAACCCCGAAGGCAGCATGGGCATCGCCTCCGGCGACTTCGACGCCGACGGCGACGAAGATCTGTTCGTGACCAATATCATCGGGGAGACATTCGTCCTCTACGTGAACGACGGCAAAGGAAGCTTCGACGATGCGCGCGTCCGAGCGGGCCTGGGGCGGCCCACGGCGGCGTTTACAGGTTTCGGCACCGACTGGTTCGACTACGACAACGACGGCTGGCTCGATCTCTTCGTCGCCAACGGCGCCGTCAACATCATCGAATCCGAGCGCGGACAGCCGTCGCCGTATCGCATGCGGAATCAGCTCTTCCGCAACAACCACGGACGGTTCGAAGAGACGAGCGCGGCCGGCGGCCCAGCGCTGGCGCGTGCCGAGATCAGCCGCGGCGCAGCCTTCGGCGACGTCGACAACGACGGGGACATCGATGTGCTCGTGACGACGAACAACGGCCCGGTGCGACTGCTGTTGAATCGTTCTGCCGCGCGGAACCACTGGCTGCAGGTCCGGTTGCGATCCGACTCGGGAGAACGATTCGGCATGGGCGCGCGCATCGGGATCGAACGCGCCGGCCAACCGACGCTGTGGCGGCGGGTGAAGACGGACGGCAGCTATCTCTCTGCGAGCGACATCCGAGTGCACGTCGGACTCGGCGCCTCAACGCAGGTTGATGCCGTCCTCGTCGAATGGCCCGACGGCGCACGTGAGCGCTGGAAGGGTGTGGCCGCGGATCGGCTGGTGACGTTGCAGCGCGGGGGTGGGAGTTCACAGGGAGATCAGGGAGGTCAGGGAGAATAACCATCTCGGACATTCACAGGGAGATCAGGGAGCTCAGGGAGAATAACTATCTCCGACATTCACCGAGAGATCAGGGAGAAAAATCATTCTCCCCGAACTGCTTGATCTCCCTGTGAATTACAGCTCCCGAACTCGGATCGCGCGGTAGGCGACGCGATCCCCGTGATCCTGCAGGCCGATATGGCCGCGACGCGCGGTCCCGTAACGCGGGAACTCCTTGAACTTGCTCGCCGCGACGCGCGCCTTCCAATCCTCGCTGCCGAGCTCGTACTCGACGACGTTGGCGCCGTTGATCCAGTGCTCGACGTGGTTGCCCTTCACGATGATGCGCACGGCGTTCCACTGGCCGGCGGGCTTGGTGGCATCACGTGCCGGCGCATGGAGATCGTAGTTCGAGCCAGCCGTCTGGGCGGGATTCAGATCGGTGCGCGCGTTGTCGATCACTTGAATCTCGGGCGCCTCGTGCCAGATCACGGGATCGTCTTCGGTGACGCGAAAGAACACGCCGCTGTTCCCGCCGGGCGCGACGTTGTATTCCAGCATCAGCTCGAAATCGCCGAACTGATCGACCGTAATGATGTCGCCTCCCCTGCCCATGCGCGTCAGAGCGCCGTCGACCACGATCCATCCATCGGGAACCGTCGTTTGACGGTACCCGCGCCAACCCGCCGTGGTCTTGCCATCGAGGAGCGACCGCCACCCATCCGTCCGCGACCCCTGCTGGCCGTTCGATGGAGCCGCCAGTGCCATCATCACGATCGTCACCGCCATCAGCCGTTGCATATCGTCCTCAGTTCGGTTCGAGAATCACAGGGAGATTAGGGAGATCAGGGAGCAAATTTTTCTCTCTGACCTCCCAGACCTCCTTGTGACCCCCAATTAATCTCCCCGAGCTCCCCGATCTCCCTGTGAATCACTCCTGACCGCGCCGTCGGCGCATCCGCTCGGGATCCCAGCCGGCGGGCTTGCCCTCGAAGTAGCTTTCGTTGGTCAACAGCGCCGGCGCCGCCGCCCGATAGCCGAACGCCGCGTCTTCGACGACGGCCCGGCGCGCGCGCACCGCGTCGAAGAACGTGCGGAAGTGCTCGAGGCTGTCGCTGTAGCCTGACGGTGCCGCGTAGACCTCTTCGTGGGTCGGCCGCAGCTCGCTCTGCGCGGGGTACGTCGCGCGATACTCCTTCATGAACGCCTGCTGCGTCGCCTTCGCGAACGTGTCGCTGGTGTGGCCGGGTTCCTTCGCACGCGGCCGTTTCGTCAACGTCACCGCGCCGCCGGTGATGGTGAGCGTGCCCTCGGGTCCGACGAAGCGGAACGCCTGATTGTCGCCGCCGCCCTCGGCGAAGTTCACCTTGAGCGAGAGCGTGAACGGGGGATGCGTCGCTGTCTTCGGGTAGTCGAAGAGCGCGAGGATCACATCCGGCACGTCACGGCCGTCGTTCCAGTAGCGCAAGCCGCCGGTCGCCATCACCCGCGTGGGGCCGAGCGAGTCCAGCACGAAATGAATGCCCGTGAACAGGTGCACGAAGAGATCGCCGGGGATCCCGGTGCCGTAGTCGCGATAGTTGCGCCATCTGAAGAGACGGATGGGCTCGAAGGGCCGCTTCGGCGCATTGCCGATGAAGCGATCCCAGTCGATCGTTGCCGGCGACGCGTCTGGGGGAATCGAATACTGCCACGCGCCGTTGGCGGAATTGCGATTGATCCACGCTTCGACGAGATTCAGCTCGCCGATCGCGCCGGCCCGGAACAGCTCACGAGCCTTGGCATACACCATCGAGCTCACGCGCTGGCTTCCCACCTGCAGGATTTGCTTCGTCTGCCGCTCGGTCTCGATCACCGTCGGCCCTTCCTCGATGTCCTGCACGATCGGCTTCTCGACGTACACGTCCTTGCCCGCCTTCATCGCGTCGATCGCCATTCGCGCGTGCCAGTGATCGGGCGTCGCGATGATCACGGCGTCGACATCGCGTCGCGCCAGCACGTCGCGGTAGTCGCGCGAGGTGAAGACGTGATCGCCCCACGTTTCTTTCGCGAGCGTGAGGCGGCCGTCATACACATCGGCGACCGCGACGAGCTCGACATCCGGCACACGCAGCGCGGTGCGGGTGTCGTTGATGCCCTGGATGCCGACGCCGAAGGTGGCGATCTGAAGGCGTTCGCCTGGCGGCACATCTTGATTGGAGGTGGTCTGCGCCGACCGAGCAGCCGGAGCTGCCGCCATCAGTCCACTCGCGGCCGTCAGGCTGATGAACTCGCGCCGGGAGGGTCGTATCGTCATATTCAACTCCGGAGTCACAGGGAGATCGGGGAGATCAGGGAGTAAATCTTATCAAGGCAGAAGAATCCTTGATCAGGCACGAATTGTGTCGGTTTGAAGACTCTTCTCCCCGATCTCCGGAGTCACAGGGAGATCGGGGAGATCAGGGAGTAAATCTTATCAAGGCAGAAGAATTCTGATCTGAACCGGTTGTGAATTCCTACTCGCGACACTAGACTGGGCCGGCCATGAACGCCAAGCCCGCCGCGCTCGCCGCCCTGGTCATCGCCGTGTGTGCCGTCTCGAATGTGGGGGCCAGACAAACGGCGGACGGATTCACGTCTCTCTTCAACGGTCGCGACTTCACCGGCTGGAAAGTGCCGGCCGGCGACAACGGCCATTGGCGCATCGTTGACGGCGTCATCGACTACGACGCCGAAAGCGAGGCCAAGGAACAAGACCTCTGGACGGAGCGACCGTATCGCGATTTCACCTTGAGGGTCGACTGGCGGATCAAGAGCACGCCGTACGTCAATCCCAACGTCCCCATCATCCGGTTCGACGGCACGCACAAAAAGGACGCGGCGGGCCGCGAGATCAGGATTCCCGTGCCTGATTCCGATTCAGGAATTTTCCTGCGTGGAAGCAGCAAGGCGCAGGTGAACATCTGGAGCTGGCCGATCGGATCGGGGGAGGTGTACGGCTACCGCACGGATGCGAAGATGCCGCCGGCCGTGCGTGCGGGGGTGACGCCGAAGCGAAACGCCGACCGCGACATCGGCATATGGAACACGTTCGAAATCACCCTCCGCGGCAGCCGTCTCGACGTCGTGCTGAACGGCGAGCACGTCATCGTCGGGGCCGAGCTGCCGGGGGTGCCGTCTGAAGGACCGATCGCGCTGCAGCATCACGGCGCGAAGAAGGACGGGGTGTGGGTGTCTCCGCCGAGTCTCGTGCAGTTCCGAAATATCTCGATCAAGGAGCTGAAATAGGGCGCGTTCAAGGGAGTGCAAGATGCAGTACACCAGACGTGAATTCGGGAGACTAGCGCTCAGTTCGCTCCCCGCAGCGACGCTGCTCGAGCACCCGTTCCAGGCAGTGGCGCAGACGCGAAGGCCGAACTCGGTGATCGCCGGCGTCCATATTGGCACGATCACATACAGCTACCGCAGCCTGTCGGAC
>JBOGIV010000184.1:0-5239 GCA_050747925.1 Vicinamibacterales bacterium | reverse complement strand
CGCTCAGGCTGCGCATCACGTGGACCGGCAAGTTCCCCTACAACTTCGATCGCACGGGCGTCATCGGCAACTACTACTTCGTCTCGCAATGGTTCCCGAAGCTCGGCGTCTTCCGGAACGACGGCTGGACCGCACGACAGTTTTTCGCCAACAGCGAGTTTTTTTCGGACTTCGGACGCTACGACGTCCGCATCACCGTGCCCGACGGATGGATCGTGGGGGCGACGGGTATCGAGCAGTCCCGCACGCCGGCGGGCAATGGCACCACCACGCACCGCTACGTGCAGGGCGACGTGCACGACTTTGCGTGGACGACCAGCCCCGACTTCGTCGAACGCATGCAGCGCTTCGAGCATCCGGTGCTGCCGGCGGTCGAGATGCGGCTGCTCGTGCAGCCGGAGCATCTGAGCCAGGCCGATCGACATTTTGCCGGCACGGCCGCGGCGTTGCGGTATTACGGCGAATGGTACGGCCCCTATCCCTACGGCCACATCACCATCGTCGATCCCGCCTACCAGAGCCACTCGGGAGGCATGGAGTATCCGACGATCTTCACCGGCGGCACGCACTGGCTGGCCCCGCGCCAGAGCAACGAGCCCGAATACATCATGATTCACGAGGCTGGCCACCAGTTCTGGCACGGCATGGTGGCCAATAACGAGGTCGAACACGCGTGGCTGGACGAAGGGCTCAACGAGTTTTCCGACTCGCGGGTGCAATCGCTTGCGTTTCAACCGAACTATCTGGTGCAGCGATTCTTCGGCGGTTTCGTGCCGTGGCGGTTTGACGACATCGCCCTCCAGCGCGCCACCGACACCAACTGGATGAACTCGTATCGGCGGGCGGGCGATCGAGACGCGCCGTCATCTCCCACCTATCTGTATTGGCCGGGAACGCATCAAGTGATCAGCTATCACAAGACTGCCCTGTGGCTGCACACGCTCGAGCGCCGGCTCGGATGGGAAACGCTGCAGAAGATCCTGGCCACCTTTTTCGACCGCTGGAAGTTCAAGCACCCGCGCCCTGACGACTTCTTCGCGGTCGTGAACGAAGTGACTCACCAGGATTACACCTGGTTCTTCGACCGGGTCTATCGCAGCTCCAACAGGTTCGACTACGCCATCGATCAGCTCAAGAGCGAGCCGATCTCCTCGCGCGGGTTGGCCGACGGGCCTGGCGGCCGCACCTTCGAAGCCAAAACTGTCGAAGGGATGTTTCGGACGACGGTGGTCGCCCGCCGTCTCGAGGCTGGCCAGTTTCCCATGGACATCGTCGTCAGATTCGCCGATGGCGAGCAGACGCGGGAAACCTGGGACGGGCTCGCACGGTGGCACGTCCTCACCTACGACCGCCGCTCGAGGGCAATCTCGGCCGAGATCGATCCGGAACGCGTGCTACTGCTCGACACCAACTACACGAACAACAGCCGTGCGCTGGCGCCGGTTACTGACGCGGCCTCGACGAAGTGGGCTCTGAAGTGGATGGTGTGGCTGCAGGACCTCTTGATGACTTATGCCTTCTTTGTCTAGCGCGTTTGTCGACGGCGTCAACCGCGTCACACGCGCGCCCTGGCTGATCATCGGGCTCTGGGTCTCGACGATTCTCCTCACGCTTCCCCTGGCAATCACGCTGCAAGGAATGCTCGCCCAGCATCTCGGCCAGAGTCTCGCGGCCGAAGCGGCGGCCGCCGGCGCCAATTACGACTGGTGGAATGAGTTCCTCGCTCAAGCCGCCGGTGTCGGGCAGAGCTTCGTGCCGGCGATCATCGGCTTCGCGGCAGTTCTCAAAAACCTGTCTGGGGTCGCCGATGCGACCAGGCTGTCCATCGTGATCATGGCGGCGGTTTCCGCCCACACCGTCCTGTCGATGTTTCTCCTGGGCGGCGTCATGGATCGGCTGGCTCGAGATCGCGCAATTGGAACCGCCGCGTTCTTCGCCGCGTGTGGCGTGTATTTCGTTCGATTCATCCGGCTGGCCGTGATGGCAGCGACAATCTATTGGCTGCTCTTCACGAAGCTGCATCCGTGGCTGTTCGACAGCGTCTTTTCACAGTTGACGCGCGATCTGACGGTCGAGCGCACGGCCTTCATGTACCGTGCGCTGCTCTATGCGCTGTTCTTCGCGGTGGTCGTGGCGGTGAATCTCGTCTTCGACTACGCCAAGGTCCGGGCCGTGGTTGAAGATCGCCGCAGCATGATTGGGGCGCTCGTGGCCGGAACGCGTTTTGTGGTTCGAAACGCGGGAGCCGCGATCGGCCTTTACGCTCTGAACGCGCTCGTGTTTCTCGCCGTCATCGGGCTCTACGCGCTCGCGGCGCCGGGGGCTGCCGCCTCTGCAAGCGGATTTGCGATCGGGCAGTTCTATATCGTGCTGCGCGTCGCGGTCCGGCTCCAGTTTGCCGCGTCGCAGATCGCGCTCTTCCAGAGCCGCCTGGCGCATGCGGGATACGTGGCTCGTCCGACACCCGCTTGGCCGGACTCGCCGGCCGCCGAGGCGATTGGCCCCCTACTTTGACGCCGTCCAGGTCGAGTTGCGGTTTCCGAGACACCCGCTTTTGCTTGTGACATTCATGTCACCGGAAGCGCTCGTGGCCGAGGAGAACCGGCCGCTGATCGTGCCCGACAGGTCGGGGTTGCCCGAGGGGATCGTGTAGCTGAAGGCGTTTGACGCGACGGCCGCGTTCAACGAGAAGCCGTAAATCGTCGCGCAGCCAGGGAACTGTGACAGCGTAATCAGCGTCAGGGCCGAGTTGGAGACGGTGAACGTAAAGCGCCCGCCTCCGGCCGACCCGACCCAGGAACCGTTCACATCGAACGCTACGGTGCTGCCTCCACCGGTCGTGGGGGTCGGCGATGTCGGGCTGGTGGTGGAAGTGCCCCCACCGCCTTTCGACCCCCCGCAACCCATCACGACGCCTACGGCAACCGGCCAACGCGGCACTCTCATCAAACCCTCCCCTCAGGTTGGGCTCATTGTTCAAAGGGCGCCGGAGCCGGGCAATCGACAAAGGCCGACACGGCGCCTCTTGAGCGGGTGTATCGCCGTTTGTCGCGAGTTGTCGGGTGTAGAATCGGGCTCTTACCCCGGGCCTAGAGACATGACCGACGAGCGCCCTCCGCGGACGATGCTGACGTCGTGGAAGGCGATCGCCCAGCATTTCGATCGCGATGCGCGCACGGTTCAGCGCTGGGAGAAGGAAGAAGGCCTGCCCGTTCATCGGCACAGGCACCAACGGCAACACAGCGTGTACGCATTCCCTGACGAACTCGACGCGTGGTGGCAAGAACGCGGCGCGGGCGTCCCGGCGACAGATGTGGCGCCAGCTCCTGAGAGACCGGAGGTCAGGCGCGCAGGCGAATCCCGCGGCCCGCGGTGCAGCTCAAGCTCGTCATCGCCACTGGCGGTCTGCTGGCGATTGTGGCGATCGGGTTGGCGACGCCTGTGGCCATTCACCGCTTGGCCCTGTCACCCGAAGCGGGCCACGTCGTGGCGGTCTACGAAGGAACACGCCCCGACGCATTGCTGGTGCAAGGCCCGCTCGCCGATCTCAACGGTGACGGGCTGAGCGATGTCGTCTTGTCGGCCGCCGGCGCGAAAGAGCTCTCGATTCTCTTTGGCGGATCGATCACCAAGGCGGGAAACCTGCCGGAATCAGCGCGTGTGACGATTCGCGGTTCTGAGAATGGCCTCTACACCGGCGCGCGCGCGGGCGATGTCGATGGGGATGGACTCGCCGACCTGCTCGTCGTGGTGTTGCTGCACGAACCGGACACGCTACGCGCGTCAGGCTCCACGTATTTACTCAAGGGCCGCCGAGAGTGGCCAAGCGTGCTCGACCTACCTGGGGCGGCGGATGCCACCTTCTCGTTCCCACAGGCGCAGGACATCCGTATGGGCCCATGCGCATCCGACAGCCCCTCGGACCTCAACTTGGATGGCATCGATGACGTGATTCTCGGTGCGGCGGAGTTCACGCCGGCTGGCCGCAGGTCGGCGGGCGCTGCCTTGGTGTTCTTCGGCCGGCGCCAGTGGCCGCGGACGGTTGATGTGGAGCGCGATGCCGACATTCGCATCGATGGGTCGCGATCCGGCGAGGGTCTCGCGGCGGGTTGCGACACGGGCGACTTCAATGGCGATGGTCGGGCGGACCTGGCACTTCTGGCGCCAGAAGAGACGCTCTGGAGACTCTTAGGGGGCCGTGGCCGATACTACGTGTTCTTCGGACGCGAGCGATGGCCTCAAGTGCTGGACGCTGCGACGGACAGCGATGTGCGGATCGACGGGCAACGCCCGCTTGCGGCGCTCAATCCGCCGGTCTTGGCCGACCTCAACGGCGACGGAATCGACGACTTGGTGCTGGCCTCGTCGCGAACGTCCGCCACTCCTCCCATGTCCGCCGAGCTTGCGGTGTTTTGGGGACGCCGAGACATGCGGACCGCGATTGTTGCGATGACTGCGGCGGATGTCGTGATCACCGGTGGCTCGGCCGAGTCGATGCTGGCCGACGCGATTGCCGCCGCCGATGTCGATCAGGACGGGTTGAGCGATCTCTTGTTGTCCGAAAGGGGATCCGGCCGCCTCCTCGCGGTGCTCGGCCAGCGCGACTGGCCGGCGAAGGTCCGTTTCGAGGATTTGCAGCCGTTGGAGCTGGCACGCGTGGATCCAGGCGGCGGAAGCACCGGTCTCCGTGTCGGGGATGTGGACGGCGACCACCTCCCCGAGGTCGCTCTCACCGCTGTAGACGCGGCGGTGACGGGCCACGGCCGCAGCGGGCGGGCCTGGCTTATCAAGCCCCACCGGTCGATCGCCATCGATGTGCGTCCCGATCACGAACCGAATGTTCTGTATCGCCCGGGCTTGCTCGTCGTTCGCATCGCCGGAGCCACGATGCCGCCGGGCGACCGCGTCGAGCCCGCGACTGTCCGGCTGGCCGGCGTCGCGCCGGCGCGTCATGTCTGGCGGGACTTCGACGGTGACCGGATCGACGACTTGCAGTTGTACTTCGAGACAGCCGGGATGGCGGTGACCGCCGAGACACACCGTGTGGCGCTGACGGCGCGCACGCTCCGCGGCGCGCTTCTCGGGGGTGTCGATTCGGTGGTCGTCATGCCCGGGCTTGCCGATGTGACGCCGGATGGTCCGCCTCCCGCGCCCGATTCAGTGCATAGCCGCCGCTAGTGTCCCGTCCCAGATAAATATTGATAATACGCGTTGCCGTATGCTGTCATTGCCGACATGT
>JBOGIV010000183.1:0-11690 GCA_050747925.1 Vicinamibacterales bacterium | reverse complement strand
ACCCTCGGGTCCGGCCGAAAACGAGATCACGACCGAGTCTCTGACAGCCCATTTGAGGGTGCTCGCGTCGGACGAGCTCCAGGGCAGGGCGCCAGCGACGTCTGGCGGCAAGCTCACGGCCGACTATCTCGCAAAGCAGATGTCGGCGCTCGGGCTCGAGCCGGCTGGCAACGGAGGCACCTTCTTTCAGGAAGTGCCGATTGTGGAGTCGACCGTCGAGCGGAGCTTCGTTTTGAGCGTGCCGGGCAACACCTATCGCTATTTCCGCGACGTGGTGGCGTTCTCGGGAATCGAGAGGCCGCGCGTGCAGGTGCAAGGCGACGTCGTCTTCGTCGGCTACGGCATCAACGCTCCGGAGTCGAACTGGAACGACTACGCTGGCGTGAATGTGAAGGGCAAGTGGGTGCTGATCATGGCGAACGATCCGCCGGCGCCCACCAACGACCCAGGGCTGTTTGCCGGACCGGCGCTGACCTACTACGGCCGCTGGACATACAAGTACGAAGAAGCGGCGCGGCAAGGAGCGGCCGGCGCGCTGCTGATCCATACCGATGAGTCGGCGACGTACCCGTGGCAGGTGGTGCAGTCGTCGTGGACCGGTACCCAGTATTCGCTGCCGCCCCAGCCGGGACAGCCGGCGATCGGGATCAAGGCGTGGATGACCGAAAGCGCCGCGAGGGATCTGGCCAGGCGCGGCGGGAAGGATCTCGACGCGCTGAGAAAGGCGGCCGTGCAACGCGGGTTCAAGGCCGTGCCCCTGGCCACGCGGGCGGCGGCCACCCTTGTTCAGCGATCGTCGCGGAAGACCGCGCCCAACGTGATCGGCAAAATCACCGGCACGAACGATCGGGAAGCCGTCGTCTTTTCCGCGCACTGGGATCACTTCGGCATGCGACCTCCACAGCCGGGAGCGCCCAAGGACGCCGACAACATCTACAACGGGGCGTACGACAACGCCTCTGGTTGCGCCGGCATATTGGAGATTGCCAAAGCCATGGCGCGCGCGCCAGAGAAGCCGGCGCGATCGATGTACTTTGTGTTCACAACCGCGGAAGAATCCGGGCTGCTGGGTTCGGAGTTCTTGGTCGCGAATCCGATCCTGGCGATGGACAACATCGCCGCCAACATCAACGTGGACGGCGTGAACTATCTTGGGCCGACCAAGGACATGATTCTGCTCGGTTCAGATCGGTCGACGCTTGGCCCGATGGCCGAGGGAATCCTCGAGGAGCGCGGGCGAACGCTCGGCAAGGACGGCCATCCCGAGCGCGGCTACTTCTTCCGCTCGGACCACTTTCCGTTCGCCAAAGCGGGCGTGCCGGCACTGTCGATCAGCGAGCCGAAGGAATTCGTCGGACCGAATGCCGCCGAGCTGCTGAAGAAGCAGGAGGCGTACAACGACAAGGACTACCACCAGCCGAGCGATCAGTACGATCCGTCGTGGAATTTCGCGGGAGGCGTGGACGACATGCGCGTGCTGACGCAGCTCGCATGGCGGATCGCCGCACAACCACAGATGCCCTCGTATAACCAGGGCGATCAGTTCGCGCAGATGCGCAACAAATAACCACGAACACAGATCAACCACGAAGAGGATCAACCACGAACACAGATCAACCACGAGGAAGATCAACCACGAAGAGGATCAACCACGAACACAGATCAACCACGAAGAGGATCAACCACGAAGAAGATCAACCACGAAGAGGATCAACCGCGAACACAGATCAACCACGAAGAGGATCAACCACGAGATCAGAACCCGTCGAACCTGTGGAACCTGTGATGACTGACTTTGTCTCTCTTGACGAGATTCGCGCGGCGCGCGAGAGGGTGCGCGGTGTGGCGCGCGTCACACCGATTCTTGAAGTCCCCTGGCCCGCCTTCGCTGCCGCTCCGCAGGAACGGCACGACGTCGCGGCAGCTACGGCGGGTAAACCCGCTTCGGCTCGGGGAGAAAGCAGGCATTCGCTGTTTCTCAAAGCCGAGAATCTGCAGCCGATGGGCGCGTTCAAGATACGGGGCGCGTTCAACATGCTCGCGCAGATTCCACCCGAGGATCTGCGACGCGGCGTGATCACGTATTCGTCCGGCAACCATGGTCAGGCGGTTGCGCTGGCGGCGCAGACGTTGGGGGCGCCGGCGGTCATCGTCATGCCGACCACGGCCACATCGGTCAAGGTCGAGGGCGCACGCGGCTACGGCGCGGAAGTGATCTTCGAGGGAACCACCTCATTGCATCGACAGGCGCGCGCCGAGCGTGAGGCCGAGGCTCGCGGACTCACGATGGTGCCGCCGTTCGACCATCGCATGATCATCGCGGGTCAAGGCACTGTGGGACTCGAGATCCTGGAGCAGCGGCCTGATGTCTCGACGGTGTTCGTCCCCGTCGGCGGCGGGGGACTCGCGTCGGGCGCGGCCGCCGCGCTCAAGCAATCGAAGCCGGGCATTCGAGTCGTCGCGGTCGAGCCCGAAGGCGCGCCGAAGATGACCCGCTCGCTCGCAGCCGGACATCCCATCACGCTCGACTCGTCGTCTACGATCGCCGACGGCTTGATGAACCTCCGCCCCGGCTCGATCACGTTCGAGCATGTACGCGCGTTGGTTGACGAGGTCGTCACGGTCAGCGATGAGGCGATCGCGAAGGCGGTTGGGTGGCTCTCTCGCAACGCCCGTCTCGTCGTCGAGCCGAGTGGTGCGGCAACGACGGCCGCCGTGATGTTGGGGCTGGGTGGCGCAGATCCCTCCCGCGGGTCAGTTGTCGCGATCGTCAGCGGCGGGAATGTCGCGCCGGAGGCGCTCGCGAAGTATTTGACCGCGTAGTCCAAGGTTTCAGGGTTCCAGCGTGCCACGACGCGGGCTATTGAGGCGTCCGGCCGTACTTTTCGTAGAACGTGTTGGTAAACAGTCCGTCGGGATCGATCTCGCGCTTAGCTTCAAAGAAGGCGCCTGTCTCAGGATACGACCGCACGAGTTGTTCGGCGGTGTAGTGCAGCTGATACGGCAGGAAGAAACGTCCGCCGACGCGCGCGCAGAGGTCGATCAGCTCGCGCGTGACCTGTCTCATCCGTTCGTTGCCCTGGCTGTTCGTCGACTGACCCAGATACAGGACAACGGCCAGACGGTTGTCAGACGGCGCGTAGCTCAGAAAGTTGTCTTCGCGATGAACGATTCGCACGGAGGCATTGAGAAGGGTCGTCCGACCGTCGCCGAGAATACCGCGCATGCCGTCGACGAACGCGACGAACCCAGACTGTGGCACGAAGTACTCGTGAAGGATGTCGGTGACATTGTTCAGCGCGTGGCGGAGGTAGGGCACCGAGTCGTGCATCGGGTCGTTTCTCGAGACCAAGCACGCCTCCGCTTCACCCATCGCCTGATTGCGTGTCACAGTGCACGACTCCAGCCGCGGTTCGATGTGCTTCTCGACCAACCACTTCACGCGCATCGCGAGGTCGCCCTGCCGTGAGAGGTTGAACACCAACCGCCGCAGCTTGACCTGGCTCACCTCTCCGAGCGGAGGAATGACCGCATCTTGAAGGTCGACCTGCCGATAGGCATACACGATCATCTCGCGCAGGAGCGAGCCCGGCGACGTCGAAAGATGACCGTACATCAGCCCGACAGACGTGTCTGGCTTGATACGTGACTCGAACAGATCGGCGAATTCCTGGTAGTCGATGACGCGTCGCTCCGATCGGTAGACGACGTTCTCAGTGATTTCCAGGTCGACGTCGAGGATGACTCCGAAGAGACCGTAACCGCCGACGACAAGGCTGAACAACCGCGGTTCTTCGGTGCGGCTCACTGAGCGGATCGAGCCGTCCGCCAGCATGACGCGCATCGACCGTATCGTCCGACCGACCGACCCCGCCTGATGATCCATGCCGTGGGCATTCACCGAGATCGATCCACCAACGCTGAAGATGTCGGTGGACTGCATCGACTTCACGGCGAAGCGCGGGTGAAGGTAGTTCTGGATGTCGTGCCACGTCGCGCCGCTTTCGGCGGTGAGGATGCGATCGGCCTCGTTGAGCGACAGCCGCTTGAAAAGCGTCATGTCGAGGACGATGCCGCCGCGCGCCAACGCCTGACCCCCCATACTGTGCCGAACGCCGGCGGCCGAGACCTTCAGACCGTTGGCCTTCGCGAACTGCAGTGCGCGACGAACATCATCCGGCGTCCGAATCTGGACGATCCCGTAGATCGGTGTGCGGTCGAGACAACTTACGTCGTTGATCGTTCCGCCGATCTGCGCCCAACTCAAATCGGCGGCCGGCGCAATCTGAAGCCGAGTGGCCTTGTCGGCGCTAACGGCCGGCTCGATTGGCTCGCAATCGTGAGGGCCCGTGGGATCTTCCGCATAGTGAGCCGCGCGCCGAAGAGGGTAGATCAGCAGGGCAGCAGTCAGGGCAGCCATGGCGACGGCCCTCCGCCCTCGCGACCAGGGTCGGCGAGCTGGCACTTCAGTAGTCATAGAGGTGCTCAATCGTGGCGCCGCCCCTTCTTAGGCGCTCGAGAACCTCGTGGAGCGAGGCGACGGGGACACGAATCGCGAGACGTGCGTTCGAGGTTGAGCTGAGGAGATCGGTGGTCGCCAGGATCCGACCAGGGGTGACGTCGGGCGCACGCGTCTTGTCAGCAATCGCCGTCACGAGAATCTCGTCGTTGCCAGCGATATCGATCCATCTGACGCCGCGAGCGTCCAGTTCGAGCGCAACTCGTGTAAACGACTCGTATCTGGGTAGGCGGACGATGTAGGAACGCTCGCCGACTTGCTTCACGGACTTCACGGTTGGACCACCGAAGACCGCCTCCGGAACGTTCTCAATCCAGGCGTGAAGGGTCAGATTTTCGGCATCGTAGGCTGCGCCTGATGCAAAGCCGATGAGGGATCCATAGATCGCCTTCACGCCGTACTCGGCGGTCAGAACGACACGCCTTTCCCATTTTCTGATGAGGTGTGGACCCCAGAACGGCTGCTTCCACAGCGCGATCAATTTCGATCCGAATGGGAACTCGTACCAGGGCACGGTGTGCATGAACCTGCCGTACTCCTGGGCAGTGCGTGCCGCGAACAGGTCCTCGGCAGTGTCGTGCGTCCCGAGCCACTCCGAGAAGCGTCCGAGCGTGTTCTCGTAGAGGCCCTTGATGGCGTACTCGACGCTAAAGCTGACGCCGATCACTGCCAGCATGACGTGATATCCAGCCTCAAACGGATATTCGCGCTTTGTCACTTGGCAAACGGCGGCGTATTGCGACCAGTACTGGGCGATCGATCGGAAGTATGGGAACCGGCTTGGCGCCGACCCCGCGATGGCCGTCGCGTAATCATCACTGCTGTAAACGATGAGCCATTCAGGCAGCGTGAGATAGGTAAAGGATTCAGCTCTCGAATAGTTGTCGATGCCGCGCACGACGTCGGGCCTCGACGTCTGCGGCTGAGGGCCGTTGCCGTAGCAGTTGACCCCGACGAACGCGGCTGGCGCAGCGACGAGTACGGCGAGGAGGGCACATGTGACGCGAAGCCAGCGGCGCCACGAAAGCCACCGCCGCACACGCGCCGTCCGCGCCGCTCGTCTCATGCAGAGGCAGCTGGCGCGGCCCGTGACAGCCGGCCGAAGCCGATCCAGAGCGCGAGTGAGGCCAAAATGATGTGTGGCATGTTGAGCGCCCAGTTGGTCGTGGAAAAATCCGGCGCGCCAGGTCCCTGCATGAAGACAGACAAGTCGAGGAGTCCACGACTCATGGTCATTCCCACTACCGCGTCGAGCTCGTAGAGCAGGCCGATGACCTTGAAGTACAGGGGAATGAACGCGTTCGCGCGCCAGACGACCACGAAGCCCGCGACGCCCGAGAGGAGGTGAACGAAATCGTCAATCGGATCGATGCGGAAGAGACCGAGAAGCCGACCCGCCTCGTCGGTCAGCCCAGGGGTGTGGCACACGATGAAGATCCCTAGGAAACCTGCCGTGTACCACCACGCGAGTTTTCGGAGCATGCGGAATAGTAACCGTTTGTGGCCGATGCGCGAGTGGGACCGGTGGGGCGGGTCGGATTCGCTCAGAGCATTTCGCAAACTCGACCCCCGGCGTCATCAAGCGTCGTCACCGCCACCCATTTCTGGTCGTCCGAGCCATGCGGAGCAGCCACGATGGCGGCCGTGATGCTATCCGATCAAATCCCGCGCGCGCGCTTTCGCTTCATCCAGCGACGTGACCACATCGTCAAGCTGCAGCTCGTAGATCGCTCGAAGAATCGCTCCCATTCGCGGCCCAGGCGCGACGCCCATCTCGATCAAGTGGCGCCCCATCAAGATGGGCTTCGGCGCTTCGTGCTCCACGCCCAAGCGGCGTGCGCGATCCAGGAACCAGTCCATCGCTGAGCAATCGAACTCTCCCGCGCGGCCGTGGCAGTCGGCGCGTGCGAAGCGTACGAGCAGCTCGAGATCGACTCGGAGGGCCAGCCGCCGGAAGGCGCCGTCGGTGACGGTCTCGCGCGCCTTATGGAACGCGCTTGGCCGCAGATGCTCGACGACGAGTCCCAGCACCTGCGAGCGGACGTCGAAGCCGTCGAGCGAAAACACGTTGAGCCGATCGAGAATCCGGGTCGTGGGCGCGACTCCGGCGGCCTCGTGCGCTGGCGATCGGACGCGTCCGTCGATCACCGCGGTCGTTTCGGGCTTGCCCAGGTCGTGACACACCGCGCCAAGCATCAGCGTTGTCAGCCGCGCTCGGTCCAGATCGCCGTTCCCCCGGCGTGCTTCGTCGATGACGAGGAGCGTGTGCGTCCACACATCACCCTCGGGATGCCATTCGCCATCCTGCGGACAGTCGTAGAGCGGCTCCATTTCGGGCAGCAGTTGCCGGACGACGCCCAGCCGCCTCGCGATCGCAAATCCGATCGAGGGCCGTTCGGCCTTCAGCAGCAGCTTCTCGAGCTCGCCCCAGATGCGCTCGGCAGGCAGATCGTCGAGCGCGATCTCACGACAGGTGACCTCGGTCGCTTCGTCGAGCGTCAACTCGAAACGCGCGGCAAACTGCAGCGCTCGGAGCACGCGCAGCGAATCGTCCGCGAAGGTTGTCGGATCAACAATGCGAAGGATGCGACGAGCGAGATCCTCGCGACCTTTGAACGGATCGAGGTACTCGTCTGTGAGGGGATCCCATCCGATCGCGTTAATCGTGAAGTCGCGGCGCCGCGCGGCGTCTGCAAACGACATGGACGGATCACCCTCGACCGCGAAGCCCTTATGGCCCCGGCCCGTCTTCGATTCGCGGCGGGGCAGTGCAACGTCGATGTGGCCGAGCTTGTAGACCGGAAACGCCTGCCCGACCTGCTCGACACGCCCGAATTCCGAGAGGAGTATGGGCAGCCGTTGTTGTGGGATGCCGAACACTTCGAGATCGATGTCGCTCGACGCCAGCCCGAGCAGGCGGTCGCGTACGAATCCGCCGACGCACAGGGCCCGCCCACCCTGGGCCTTGACCCTCGCCGCGATCGCGTGCGCGATGCTCAACACGTCGCGAGGCTAGGCCGGCGTGACGTCGGTGTGCCCAAAATCACCGCCGACGAAGAGGAGCGAATCGCCAGCCGCCTTGGCACTGGCATACGCGAGGCAGTCGCCGAAGTTGAGTGCCGCACGATGACGGCCACGTCCATACCGGTGAAACGCGTCGACGGCGGCCCGCCACTCATGCTCGCCGAACGGCACGACTGCGATGCCCAGCTCTCTCACGAGTGCCTCCACTTCGGGTCCGGGCGGCTTGCGGCGCCGTCCCGCAAAGACCAGGCTCGCTTCGACCAGCGTGGGCGCACCTATCCGAACGTGGTCGGCCTCCAGGATCCGATCGACCAAATCGAGAAATCCCGGCTCCGAGAAGAGGATGGCGATCAGGGCCGACGAGTCGAGGGTCATACTCCTTCCGGCCCGTAGCCCAGGATCTCGTCCTCTTCCTTGCGTGTGAGTCGCGTGCCGCGCTGCTGTTTCGGTATGCTCGGCCACACGCGCTTCTTCAGCAAGTCGAGCACCCGCGCACGACGCTCGGCGGTCGTACTTCTCTTGAGTCGTCGCTGCCGCTCCTCGAGCGCACGGCGGATCGCTTCGGTTTTCGATTCGCCCGTGAGGCGTGCGACCTCGGCCGCCAGCCGTTCGACGTCGGTGTTCTTGAGATTCAGCGCCATGGTTTACACCATGGTATATCACAGATGGTGTAATGGTGGAATGAAGGAAAGACAGCAGGCAGACACCGTAGCGAAGCTCCGCCTCCGACCGGCGAGAAAAAGAAACCGGGCCCGGCTCCGCTCCGCGGGGCAAGACATCCTGAAGGTCGGCTGAAAACTTGACTCACTGGACGCGAATTGTCGCATTCAAGATCTCTAACAGGCCGCTGAAGACGCCGGTCTGTCGAGCAGAAGGCACCAGGCAAAAGGCAGAGGACAGAACCCGAAACACGAATCGCGCTAAGATGCACGTCCATCTACCCAAGGAGCGTGGCGATGATCAATCGATGGACTCTGCTCGCGTATTCGATCGTGCTCGTGTTGTGTGGCTTTGTCCTCGGCAACGCGTTCGGCCCTCAGGCCAAGGCCCACGCGCAGGCTGCCGCTCGCGTCTACGAGCTGCGCACCTACACGGCGCCGGACGGCAAGCTCGGCGATTTGCACGCGCGGTTCCGCAACCATACGCTGCGAATTTTCCAGCGGCTCGGCATGACCAACGTCGTCTACCTGTCGCCGGTGGATGCGCCGCTCAAGGACAACACGCTGATGTACTTGCTGTCGTACCCGAGCCGCGAGGCCGCACAAAAGAGCTGGTCCGAGTTTCGCGTGGATCCGGAGTGGAAGAAAGTCGCGTCCGAATCGCAGGTCAACGGTCCGATTACGTCGAAGGTCGAATCGGTGTTCCTCGTGCCGACTGATTACTCGCCGATGAAATAGTTTCCGCCTACGCGGCCGACCAGCCTCCGCTAAAGCTACGGCGGTCCGCCGACGCCTTGGCGAAGGCGGAAGGCCGCTACGGCGGACCTCGCCGAAGCTCGCGAGAGAGAATCCGGTGCGAGCGTAGGCGGGCCAGCGTTCCAGGTTCTGGGAGGGTCGCATGTCGATCTCACGTGTTCGCCTTATGATGGCTGGCGCCATCTCGGTGGCAGGTCTCGCCACGATTTCGATCGTTCAGGCGCAGCAGCCCGTGCCCGCGGATGATCCCCGCTTCACTGGCGTCTCGACCGTGCTGGACGCGAAAGATGTGTCGGCCGGGCGCCGGCGTTTCGAGCCCGGCGCGCGCTCGGCGTGGCACAGTCACGACAACGGGCAATTGCTCTACGTGCAAGAGGGCCGGATGCGGGCGCAGAAGCGGGGCCAGGCGATGAAAGAGTTCGGGCCTGGCGAGAGCGACTACACTGGCCCACGTATCGAGCATTGGCACGGAGCCGCGCCACACACGCATCTGATTCAAATCAACATCGGATTTGGCGGCGAGACGCGCTGGCTGCAGAAGACGACGGAAGAGGAATACAGCGGCAAGAAATAAGTGCCAAAGGTGCCAAAGGTGCCAAGGGTGCCAAGGGCGCCAAGGGTGCCAAGGGTGCGAAACGCGAATAGCAAATGGCGAATCGCGATTCATGGATCCGACCGAACGTCTGCTGAAAGAGCTCATCTCGATCGACTCCGTCAACCCGACGCTCGTGCCTGGAGCGGCGGGGGAGGCGGCGATCGCGCGCGCGTTGGTTCAGGAGCTCCACCACATCGGCTTGTCGGTCGAGGTGCAGGAGGCCGCGCCCGGCCGCCCAAATGTGGTCGGGATTCTGGAGGGCCGTTCGTCCGGACGATCGCTGATGTTCTGCGGTCACATCGACACGGTCGGAGTGGCGGGCATGACCCGACCGTTCGACCCCGCCGAGCGCAATGGTCGAATCTTTGGGCGCGGCTCCCAGGACATGAAGAGCGGCGTGGCCGCGATGATCGGCGCGGCCCGGGTGGTCGCCGAATCGGGCGGCCTCGACGCCGGCCGGCTGGTCATTGCGTGCGTGGCCGACGAGGAACACTCCAGCCTTGGCGCCGAAGCGCTGGTCACCAAGTGGCGCGCCGATGCGGCCGTCGTCACGGAGCCGACCGACCTGGCGGTGGCGGTCGCGCACAAGGGCTTCGAGTGGGTCGAGATCGAAACCGAGGGCCGGGCGGCGCACGGGAGCCGGCCGCTGGAGGGCCGCGACGCCATCCGCTTGATGGCGCGCGTGCTCAATGGTCTCGATCGACTCGATCACGATCTACAGGCGCGCCCCGCCCATGTGCTGTTGGGGACCGCGTCGCTGCACGCGTCGCTCATCGATGGAGGCCGCGAGCTCAGCAGTTATCCGGATCGCTGTCACATGCAAATGGAGCGACGCACCTTGCCAGGCGAAGCGCCGGGCGTGTCGGCGCGGGAAGTCGATCAGATTGTCAGCGAGCTGCGCAAAGCCGACCCCGACTTCCGCGCCAGCTTCCGCGAAATGTTCGCTCGATCACCATACGAGCTGCCGCGTGATCACGCGCTGCCCAAGGCGATGGTCCGCGCACTGCATTCCCTGTCCCGCCCACTCGGCCCACCCGTCCCACCCGGCCCACCAGGCCCACCCGGCTTACCAGGCGCACCCGGCCTACCAGGCCCACCCGGCCCAATCATCGGCATGTCCTTCTGGACCGACGCAGCGATTCTCGGAGGCGCCGGCATTCCTTCGATACTCTTCGGTCCAACCGGCGCCGGCTTACACAGCGTCGAGGAGTGGGTCGACGTTCAGTCGATGCTGACCTGTCGCGACGCGCTCGTCGCATTGACGCGGGACTGGTGCCGTTGAACCGAAAAACGCCGCAAGAGACGTACGGGGCCACAGAGACACAGAGCCACAGAGAAATCTTTGCGAAAAGAGAAATGCAACGACGACTAACACGGTGGGCACAGAGGCCCGTTGGAAAAGCTTTTCGTGCTCTCCGTGATCTCGGTGGTTGCCCTGAGATCTATTGTAGCTCCGCGTCTCCGCAGCTGCGTACGTTGTCGTTGATTGAAACGCAGTGATCCTGCGGGACGCCCAAGACCAGGTGTTCTCTGTGTCTCTGTGTCTCTGTGGCTACGTGCGTGATCCGTGTTTCTCTCCGATGACTCCTCTCAGAACGAAGCCGATGTTCGCCGGCCTCTCACCAAGGCGGCGCATGAAGTACGGATACCACTGCTTGCCGAACGGGACATAGACGCGGACCCGATAGCCCTCCGCGACCAGTGAGGCCTGCAGGTCGCGCCGGATGCCGTACAGCATCTGGAACTCGAAGCGATCGCTGGCGTACCCCTTGCCCTTCGCGTGAGCCTTGGTGGCGGCGATCATCGCGGGATCGTGCGTCGCAATCGCAGGGTAAGTCCCTTCGTCGAGGAGCATTCGCATCAGCTCGATGAACTGCGCGTCCACCGTTTCCTTGTCCGGAAACGCGACCGTCTTCGGCTCGCGATAGGCGCCTTTGACGAGGCGCACGCGAATGCCCGACGCGTTGAGCATCCGAACGTCGCCCTCCGATCGTCTGAGGTACGACTGAACGACCGTGCCGATGTTGCGGTTTTGCTGGCGCCACAACACGTCGACGATCTCGAGGGTCTGAGCGGTGTAGGCCGATCCCTCCATATCGATGCGGACGAAGAAGTCGTGCGCCGCACCGTGCTCGAG
>JBOGIV010000182.1:0-26486 GCA_050747925.1 Vicinamibacterales bacterium | reverse complement strand
GGCCTGCACCGTCTTTCCCAGCCCGACCGCGTCTGCCAGCAGGACGCGAGTGGCGCCAGCCAGAACCGCGAGCGCCGGTTCAAGCTGATAGGGAAGCAGATCGATTCGGGCGTCGGCGGCCGTCCACAGACCATCGACGAGTCGAGCTCCGGCGAGAGCGCCGCGGGCGACGCGCAGCACCTGCTGTCGTGAGCGACAGCCCAGCCGGCGCTTGCGGAGGATCCGAAGTCGATCGAAAGGCGCAATCAGTGTGATCCGCCGGCTCGTACTTGGGCCAAATCCCTCGAGGGCAAAAAGGGTGCACAGGTCGTACGACTCCGTACGGGCGACGATCCAGTGTTCGCCTCGTGCTTCGACCACCTCGCCGACTAGCAGAGGTGCCAAGGGTGCCAAAGGTGCCAAGGGTGCCCTTTGAGAGCCTTTCGGACGGCGCGCTCGAGAGGCGGGAGTTCGTCTCCAGAAACGTAGCCACGGTCGCGGGCGTCGATGAAGTGATTGAGAACTTCGACCTCAGACGCTTTGGCGACCCTGACGAATTGCGCAAACTCTTTATGACGGAAGCGCCCGAATCCCTCGGCTATGTTGCGAGGCGCCGAGGCGGCAGCATCGCGGAGTTGGTCCCGGAAATCAAAGTCGCGCGTCACCCTGGGCCGAGCACAGATTTCGTCCGCTCGTTGCTTCAGCTCGTGCGCCAATCTCCAAGCCCCGAGCTCCCGAATGTCCTTCGCTGCCGCCATGAGGCCCGCATGTGCAATGCATTTGCCGGAGGCCGATCGGCGGTTTGTGGAATGGACGCCACGCAATGAGTCGACATGGTGGCAATTTCCGCATGCTCAGACTTCGTGTGACATCGCAAATTCTCGAAGCACCCCTGGCACCCCTGGCACCCCTGGCACCCCCGGCACCCCGGCACCCCTGGCACCCCTGGCACCCCTGGCACCCTGACCTTGGCCGAGGTATAGGCGAGTAATAGTCGTAGAGCACGTTCTGCACGACGCCTGCCCGGCCGTCCTGTTCGAGACGCATCGCCATGGCGTGGCCAAGCAGCCCCGCCGCACGCCAGATGAGCGGATCGTGATTCGGATCGATCGGGTCGGTATTCGGGTACGAACATCCGTGCGCCGTACTCACCCATCTGGTGCATTGCGAGAAACACCTGCGGGCGCCATCGCCGGTAGAAGAAGTCCGCGAGCGCCCGGGTTTCCGCCATGTTCATCATGAAGGCGTCGCGGTTGAGGTCGTGGCCCACGTAGCGGTGATAGAGCCACGGCATCGCTCCGCCCTCAAACGCTGTCCCGCTGTCCCCTTCCAGTTGCGATACCAATCGACCACCAGCTCGTGGCCGTCGGGGTTGAGCGAAGGGAGGGGATCAGCACGACGTCGTGCAGCGTTCGCAAGACCTCGGGCTCCTGGGATGTGGCGAGCATGTGAAGCAGCTCGGGCGCCGCCTGGGTCGCGCCGATCTCCGACGCGTGAATGCTCATGCCGATGGCGACGATGGCGGGCTGATTGGCCATCAGCGCGCTAGCCGACGTTTCGTCGAGCGTTTGTGGATCGGCGAGCCGCAGCGACGTCGTGCGGATCGCCTCGAGCCGAGCGAGGTTCTCCGGCGCGGTGACGATGGCGGCCGTCAGTCGTCGTCCATCGGTCGACCGCCCCGCGTCAACCAGCTCGACGCGATTCGACGCGCGATCGATGGTCTCGAAGTAGCGGACCAGTCCGGGCCAATCGACGAGCTCTCGATCGGCCCCCATGCGGAAGCCAAAGAAGGACTCAGGGTCAGGAAGGCCCGCTTGTCTTGGCGTCTGGGCCGAAAGCGTAGAGACAGCGAGCAGAAGAGCTGCCGGGAGAGCGGGCCAGCGTCAATCGCTCCTCATCTTTGAGGTTGACTGTCTTCTGGGCGCTGCAATTGGTCGATCCAGTGCAACACGACATTGAGCCGGGCCCTCCGGTCCTCCGATGCTTCAACCATCAGGAACCGTTGCCCGTCCGGGGTCACGTCGTAGTTGGACCAGAAACTTCCCTGCATGGCGGGAAACGGTCCTTCAAACATCGTTCGTGGATTTCCTACGCGGATGGCTGATCCGGCTCGAACCTCAACGTCAACCGCCATCATGCGCCGGCCATCGATCGATCGATAGTAGATTTCTTTCCCAGTGGGCGACCAGACGGGTTCGACGCCTCCGCCGCGCGAAATCACAAGACGGGTTCCCTCGCCGGAGTACGGCTGCACGTAAACTTCTTCGTCGCGCCCAGGCTCTTGCATCGCGTAGACCACCCAGCGACCATCTGGTGAAAACATGGCAGCGCGTTCGTCGCGAGGTGTCGCGAGAAACGGCGTCGAGACTCCGCCGGTTGGCAGGATGAAAAGGTCTCTGTTCGTCTCGGGTGTCGGTCGGCTGTACAAGAGGAATCGCCCGTCGCGCGACCAGGCCAAGGGAAACAGGCTGGAGGCCGGTGGAGAGTGGCCGAGCACGAGCTCAGGCGCGTTGCTGTCGTCGGCCGGGATCGAGAACAAGGCACGAGCCTTCTGAAATGTGATCCGCTTTCCGTCCGGCGTCCAGATCGGACGCGTACCTCCAGTCACACTCAAGCGTGCACGCGTCCCGCGCAACGTGTCGTAGATCCAGAACTCGTTTCCTCCGGGTGAACCGACCGTCACGAGCACACGACTCCCGTCGGGCGAGACTCGCGGGTGCCCGAACGCGTGTGGTTCGTTGGTAACCGGACTGGTTTGACCGCTCCGATCGACCCAGACGAGCCTGCGACGAGAGGGGTCAATTGTCGGCACGTAGACGAGGCTGCCCTCTGCACTCGCCGCAAAAAGGCTTCTGTCCTGAGCCCAGACCTCTTCAGTGCTTCGGATTGGTGGCCCAGTCAGAGCGAGACGAGCAATGTCGAGTGGCGCAGCCATCAACGTGCCGTCACGCTCGAAGACCAACTGACCTTTGGAGAAGAAAGGATTCGCTCCGTCGACGAGGGTGTGACGCACGCCGGTCGCGATGTCGACAGCGTCAATCTGACTCGGAAGACTCTGGCGATCCACGGTAAAGAGCACTACCGCGCGGTCTGCAATTACGTGGGGAGAACGATGGCGAATCTCCCTTCGAGAGTCGGCGAGCGTCGTGAGGGATTCCGGCGTGCCGCCTCGCGCAGACACTCTGAACAGCCCGCCGCCCCATCGTGCATACACGATGGTGTCGTCCACGCCCCAGCTCGCATCCAGCAGGTTTGGTGCTTCAGCGATGGTCTGAGGCGACCCGCCGGCCACTGGCACCTTTCTCAGCACGCCTCCGGAGACGAATCCAAGCCAGGCGCCGTCGGGCGAGAAGAAGGGTCCAATTCCACCCTCGGTCCCGGCGATTGGAGAGCGGTCGAGGACATCGTGCCGGCGAATATAGAGACGAGTGCCACGTGCGTTGCGAACGCTGTACGCGACCTGCTGTCCGTTCGATGAAATCGCCACCGGCAACGGCAGCCCGGAAGCAACGGGAAGCTCTTCATCCTGCTGCAGATCGATGGAATACAGAACGATTTCGCGCGTCGGTGGGTCTTGGCGACCAGTCACGCTCCACACCGCAACCGCGCCGACGGCAACGGCCGCAAACGCAGCAGCGACGAGGGCCCACCCTAGAGATCGAACCCGAACGGCCTGCTGTGGAGGGGATGAATCAGGCGTTGTCAGCACATCCTCGAGCTGGATTCGCACGTCGCCAGCGTCGCGCAGACGGTGTCGAGGGTCTTTGTGGAGACAGCGGTTGAGCACCCGCCGCAGAGCGGCGGGGATGTCGGTCGGCAGGGTGCTCCAGTCGGGCTCGCGTTCCAGAATCGCCGCCAGCGTGTCAGTGGTCGTCTCGCGCGCGAAGGCGACTCGGCCGGTCAGCATCTCGAAGAGCACGCAGCCAAACGCCCAGATGTCAGTGCGTTTGTCGACTGCCTGCCCGCGTGCCTGCTCCGGGCTCATATATGCCACGGTGCCGACGACGAGCCCCACACTGGTGGCCTCGACCGTCGCCGATGCGGCGTCAGCGACCTCGCTCGCCGGCATCAGCTTGGCGAGGCCGAAGTCGAGCACCTTGACCTGATCCTGCGGCGTGACCTTGATGTTCGCCGGTTTCAGATCGCGGTGAACGATGCCCTTCTCGTGGGCCGCGTCCAGAGCCTCGGCGATCTGCCGCGCGATCGTGAGCGCGTCGCCGATCGACAGGCCTCGGCCGCGTCCGCGACCGATAGAGCCGTGGATCCGATCCGCGAGCGTCTCGCCCTCGACCAGTTCCAGCACCAGAGCGCGCACGCGGCCAGGCGTCTCGGCGCCGGTGGCGTGGTCGACGTCCTCCAGACCGTAGATCGCGGCAATGTGGGGATGGTTGAGTGCGGCGAGCGCGCGCGCCTCGCGCTCGAGACGAGCCAGCCGATCCGGGTCGGCACTGAAATCACGCGGCAGCACCTTCAGCGCGACGTCTCGCCCCAGCCGCGTGTCGCGCGCGCGATAGACTTCGCCCATCCCGCCCGCCCCGAGCGAGGCAATGACCTCGTATGGCCCGATGCGCGTTCCGGGCGTCACCAGCTGCTCCTGCGAGTCGAGGGGCCCGCGCCAAGCAGCGCCACCACCTCATAGACGCCCAGACGACGGCCGATGAGCGAACCCTCGTGCGAGCCGCCCGCCATTCTGGAGGTTGACTATGTTCTCTGCGCTGAGATCAGTCAATCGAGCGGTCGACAAGCTGGAACCGGAACCCAGAAACCCTGGAACCTTGGAACACTGGCCCACCGTCGCTCGCCCTCTGGCGCGGTTGCGAGCTATGGCGAGGTCTCGCCGAAGCGGCTTCGCCGCGAAGGCGGAACCTTGGAACCCTATTCGGCTCGCAGAGCCGTAATCGGATCAATTCTCCCCGCACGCCACGCCGGGATGGCGGTTGCCGCCAGCGTCACGACGGTCAACAGGGCAGCGACTCCGCCGATGGTCAGTGGATCCATCGGGGAGATCTCGAGAAGCGCGCTTCTCATCCCAAATCCAACACCAATTCCTCCGAGCAGTCCGATGCCAAGACCCAGGGCCAGCAGGACGAGCGACTGACGCGCGACGAGTCGAATCACGTCGAACGCGCTCGCGCCGAGCGCCATTCGGGTGCCAAACTCGGCCGTCCGCTGTGCCGCCGCGTAGGAGACGACGCCAAAGAGCCCGGACGCGGCCAGGACGAGTGCGAGGACGGCGAAACCTGAGAGCATGCCGATGATGATGTAGTCACTCATCGCCGCCAATCGAAACGCCTCGTCGAGCGTCTTGAGATTCTCGAGTGGCACGGCGGGCGCGGTTTTCGCGACAACAGTGCGGACGCCGCCTGTGAGCGCCGCCGGATCGCCCTGTGCCTTCACCGCAAAAGTGAGCCTGCGCGTGCCCGCCGGCAGAGGGGTCCACATCCGCGGGGGAATCCCGGCGGTCAGATCACCGCTGACCACGTCGCTGGCGACCCCAATGATCCGCACGGGAGAGCCGCCTGAAAGGGCGACGCTTTGACCAATCCCGCCCTCAACGCCCCCGAGGTAGCGCACAGCGGTCTCACGGCTGACCACCGCAACGTCGGTGGCGCCTTCATTCCACCATTGCCCGGCAAGCAGCGTAATGCCAAGCACGGAGGCGGTCTCGGCGGTCGTATTGGTCGAGACCACGGTCGGTTTGGCATCGCCGGGCGTCTGGCTTTCCTGGTTGACCGCCAAGCCGACCACTCCCTCCGAGCCGATGATTGGAAACGCGTTCATCATCGCGACCTGCTCAACGCCAGGCAGCGTCCTGACGGCGTTGCGCGTCGTCTCAGCCGCGGCCCTTGCGAGTGACGCGTCCGGATACTGCATGTCATCGAAGTCGAGCGTAAAGAGCAACACGTGGCTCGTCTGGATGCCGGTTGGAGCTGAATAGAGCCCGACGATGCCTCGGACCGCGAGGCTCGACGCCGTGAGCAGGATAACGGCGAGCGCTACTTGCGCAACCACCAGCGCCCCGCGCCCGCGTATCGATGCGGTGGTGCCACGGCCGGCGCCGGCGGCGAGGACCTGGCGAGTATCGGTCCGAGCGATCGTGCGTGCCGGCGCGAGCGTAAAGAGCACCGGACAGATGAGCGCCAGCGAGGCGATGAATCCAAACTCGTGCTCATCGATGCGCAATTGCCTGAAAACGGGCTCGGACGAGACCGCGGCAATCAGACGCAACCCAGCGACGGCAAACGGCAGCGAGAGCGCCGCGCCAGCAATCGACAGCGCCAGTCCCTCGACCATCAGCTGACGCACGAGTCTTCCTCGACGGGCCCCCAGCGCCGTTCGAACCGCCAGTTCGCGCTGCCGGGACACGGCACGCACCATCACCAGATTCGAGACGTTCGCCGTCGCGATGGCGATGAGAAGTCCCACCGACAACATGAACAGCGCGATCACAACCCAGAACCCGGCCCCGCCCGTGAGGTCTCGAATGGGAATCAGGCGGACGCGCCAGCCGCGGTTGGTGTCGGGATATTCGGCTGCCAACCCGTCGCCGATGGCCGCGATTTCAGCTGCCGCGTGCTCGAACGTGACGCCGTGTCGCAGGCGCGCCACGAAGCGCAGGTTCCGGACATCGCGAGGCATGTCCGGCGTCAGGCGCAGCGGCAGCCAGACATCGATCTCGGCCAGGTTGCCAAACTCCATCTCTGGAGTCACCACACCGACGATCGTGAAGACCTCCCGGCCAATCTGCAGTGTCCTGCCGACGGCGTCCGCACGGCCGGCGAACTTCTCCTGCCAATAGCGATGCGACAACGCCACCACTGGCGTTGCCCCAGGCACATCGTCACCGGGCCCAAGCACTCGTCCGAGAGGCCCCGAGGTTTGCCCCATGGCCGCGAAGACGTCGGCGGTGGCGTAACTGACGGTGAGCGTGCTGGATTGCCCGTCGGTGATGAGTGGAGCGGCGCCCTGACGCATCACCGCGACGCGCTCGAGACTCTTCGCTCGCTCGCGGTAATCGAGATAGTCCGGCCCCGACACCCGAGCCCGTGGGTTGGAGCCGCGCGTGTCGGAGGCAAAGATCGAGACGACGCGGGACGGATCGTCCACCGGCAACCCGCGGAAGAGCGCGAGGTCGGCAAATGCGAATCCGATCGTCGCCGCCGCGATGGTGACGGCGAGCGTGAACACAATGATGGTGGAGGTGCCCGGGTTGCGGACGAACATCCGAAGCGCCGTCCGCAGATCACTCTTGAGATCGTGAGGCATGATCGAACCCTTGTGTCTATGAGCCTGTTCGGTGAGCGACTTGTAGCGAAGCGTGAGCCGCAGTGCCTGGAGCCAGTACCAACGTCTCGCCGATCGCTCGCTTGCGATGACGTGGTATTCCTCACGGAGATCCCCAAGCATGCTCAGGCCGCGTTTGCCGCCGGGCAAAACTCGCCGCAGCCACGCTTCCGCGACGCGTGGCGGATTGTGTTTGCCCTGCGCGCGTTCGCGTTGAGGCAACTTGCCTGCATCCCGGCCCGATGGGGTGGTCATGACTCACCGAGAATTTCGTCGAGGCCGGCCCAGAGCGCGATCAGCGCGCGGCGGGATGATTTGAGCGCGCGCACGCCGGATTGGAGTGACCTTGAACTTGCGTTGCGGCAGGCCGTCGCGTCCCGCGGCGCCGGCCTCGGAGCTCCAGCGCACCAGCCCTTTGACTTCGAGACGGTCGAGCGTCGTGTAGAAGGCGCCGCGCGACGGGTCGTGACCCGACTGCCGCGCGACCTCGCGGCGAATCTCGATGGGAAACGGGTTGTCGCTGCAGCGAAGGATCGCGAGCAGCACGCGCTGTTCGAACTCACCCAGGAACGCCCGACCACCCATGACCCCTCCAACTCAAACCACAAAAATTCGGAAAAACCACGAACAGGGATCAACCACGAAAAACAAATCAGCCACGAACCCAAATCAGCCACGAGCGCTGACTCACGACGAAGACACATCAACCACGAGACAAATCAACCACGAAAACACGGATAACCACGAACAGAAATCAACCACGAAAACATGGATAACCACGAACAATGATCAACCACGAGGGCTACCAACGACGAAGACTGACCGACGACGAAGACTGACCGACGACGAAGACTGACAGATCAACCCTCTGGCCTCACACATGGTTTGCTTTTCTCGAGGTTGTCTTTCTCGAGGTTGTCTTTCTCGTGGTTGTCTTTCTCGAGGTTGTCTTTCCCGTGGTTGCCTTCCTCGTGGTTGTCTTTCCCGTGGTTGTCTTTCCCGTGGTTGTCTTTCTCGCTCGTGGTTGCCTTCCTCGTGGTTCCGAGTCGTGGTCTCCGCCTACGCTGCCGTAGGCAGCTACGGCGGACCTCGCCGGAGCTCGCCTGCTCTTCTCGGCGAGCAAAGGCGGGCACAAAGTAGACTACGAGTCTACAAAGTAAACCGTTCCCGGCTTCTCTCGAGGCAACCCTTCCGCGAGATCCTCCGTCCAATCTGTGGTGGATATCGGATTCTACATAGGTAGAATCCGTCTGATATGACCTACCAGACCGCCCTCGTCCTCGAAGCCCTCGCTGCGGGCCGGCACCACGGTTGGGATGTGATGGATGCCACTGATCTCCCGAGCGGGACCGTCTATCCCATCCTGCGCCGGATCGAGGAGGAAGGGCTGGTCCGCGCCCGATGGGAGCGCGAGAGCGAGGCCCGGCGGGAGCAACGTCCAACACGCCGCTACTACGAGCTCACGCCTGCCGGCGTCACGCGACTCAGCGAAGCGCGAGCTCGATTCCGCGCCATGTCCGCGCTCGGAGCGCGGATGCAGCGCCGCTGGAAACCCGCATGATGCTGCGGCTCTCGCTCGCGGTGCTGCGTCTGGTGGCCCGCGTGGTCCCGCCACTCGAGCGCGCCACGTGGCTGCGGGAATGGGAGTCGGAACTTCTCAGCCGTCGTCGACGCCTCGCCAGGCGTCATGCGCTCACCAAACAGCAGGAGTTCGACATGTTTCGACGCGTCCTTGGTTCAGTTCACGATGCCGCCTGGCTCCGCCGCCAGTTCACCCGCGATGCCGATCTCGTCCACGACATGCGCTACGGCGCGCGCCTGCTTCGTCGAAACCCGGGCTTTGCGTTGCTGACCGTCGCCGTGCTGGCGCTTGGCATCGGCGCGACAACGGGCATCTACAGCGTCATCGACGCGTTGCTCGTGCGTCAGTTGCCCTATCGGGATCCCGAGCGGATCGTCCTGGTCTTCGAGACGCCCCTCGCCAATCGCACTGCGATCGAAGGCGTCGCCACGGGGAACTTCATCGACTGGAAAGCGCAGGTTCGCTCGTTCGAGCACCTCGCCGCCATCGAACCGTTCGGCTACACCTACACCGGCGGTGACGAGCCGCAATCGATGCCGGGGATGCGCGTCAGCAGCGGGTTCTTCGAGAGCTTCGGGATGGATGCGTTCCTGGGCCGCACCTTCACACCCGACGAATACACCGCCGGCCGCAACCGGGTGGCAGTTCTCAGTCACGGAACCTGGACCGAACGCTTCGGCGCCGATCGCGCCATCGTCGGTGGGGTGATTCGCCTCAACGGACAGCCGCACATGATCGTCGGTGTGATGCCGCCGGCGTTTGCGCCGCGGCTGTTGTCCACTTTCAGCGAGCGCGGGGTCTGGACGCCCAAGGTGTGGGCCGAGTTCGAGCAGCGCATTCGCGGCGCGCGCTATTACAACGCGATCGCGAAACTCAAGTCTGGTGTGACCGAGCAGCAGGCGCAGTCCGAGCTCGACGGGATCGCCCAGCGCCTGGCGCAGGAGTATCCACGAACCAACAGCGCCTACGGAATTCAGCTCGTGTCGCTGCGCGACCACCTCGCTGGCGACCTGCGTCCGTCGATTGGTCTGCTCCTGGGGGCGGTGCTGTTGCTGCTGTTCATCGCGATGGCCAACACGGCCAACCTGCTGATGACGCGTGCGTCCGCCCGCGCCCGCGAGATCGCGGTGCGAAACGCGCTTGGCGCCGATGCCGGACGGCTTGTGCGCCAGCTTCTCGCCGAAACGCTGACGCTGGCGGCCGTTGGCTGCCTCTTCGGATTCGTGGTCGCGTACGCCACAGCTCGCATCATCGTGTCGTTGGCGCCGGCCGACATTCCTGGGCTCGCCTCCGTCGAGGTCAATGGAAGAGTCCTGCTCTTCTCGGCGTTACTCACGTGCGTCGTCGCCTTCCTGGTTGGGGTCATTCCCGCCTGGCGAGTCAGCGCGCTGCGCGTCGCGGCGTCGCTGACCAACCAGGCGAGTGACGATGCGCGAGTGGCGCCGCGTCAGCGAGGTCGAGCGGTCTTTGTGGTGGCCGAATTGGCGCTCGCGTTGACGCTGCTCACTGGAGGTGGACTCCTGCTCCGCAGCTTCTCTCACCTCCTCGAGACGAGCCCCGGATTCTCGCCCGAGGGTGTGGCGGCGCTGCAGATCTTTCTCCCGGCGACTGAGGGGACGCCGGCCCAGCGCGTGGCGTTGCTGCAGCAGGTCGTCGATCGCATGCGCAGCGTGCCCGGCGTTCACGACGTCGGCGCGGCCTCGGTGATCCCGTTTCTCAACACCACCGGCGGAGGATCGAACGCCGTCATCATCGAAGGCCGTCCGGCCCCGGCCAGCGGCGACGAGCCGAGCGCGATGTTGACGGTCGCGACGCCCGGTTACTTTCCGAGCATGCGCATCCCGCTGCTCGATGGCCGGCTTCTGACCGATCACGATGACGCCGACAGCGCGCAGGTCGTGGTGGTATCGCGTTCGTTTGCCGAGCGCCATTGGCCCGACCGCTCGCCCGTCGGCGATCGCATTCGGTACAATTTCACCGGCAACCCCGCCGTTGCAGAGATCGTCGGGGTGGTCGGCGACGTCCGCCAGACCGCACTCGACCTGCCTGCGCCACCGTCGGTCTACCTGGCGCTGGCGCAAGTCCCGTCGGGAGCGATGACGTTCGTCGCGCGCACGGCCACCGATCCGGCGCTCGCACTGCCGACGCTGCAATCGCACATCCGGAGTGTGTTGCCCACTCGGCCCATCTATCGGACGGCCGCGTTACCGGATCTCGTCGACGGCACCTTGAGTGGGCGGCGGTTCATGCTCACCCTGATCCTCGCCTTTGCAGTCCTCGCCGTTGCGCTGGCCGCCACCGGTGTGTACGGAGTCATGAGCTTGCTGTCGACTCAGCGCACGAAGGAGTTTGGGCTACGATTGGCCCTGGGCGCCGATCGGTCCGAAATTCTTCGGATGGTGATGCGCCAGGGCGCCGTGATCACAGCGATTGGCGTCGCGCTTGGCCTTGGCGGTTCATTGATGATGGGTCAGGTGCTGCGACGCTTCTTGTTCGGCATCGGCCCCAACGATCCGTGGACGCTGGCGGCCGTCTGCGCGTTGCTCGGTGTCGTCGGCGCGGTGGCCTGCCTCGTGCCAGCGCTCCGCGCGACGCACGTGAGTCCGGTGGTGGCCTTGCGAAATGAATAGGGTTCCAAGGGTCCAACGTTCCAGGCGGACCTCCCGGAACCCCCTATTGACTCCGTAGCGCCTGTACCGGATCCACGCGAGTCGCCCGGCGGGCGGGCAGGTAGCAGGCGATGAACGTCACCAGCAGGAGCAGTGTGGCCACCATTCCGATCGTTGCGGGGTCGCGTGGCGCGATTCCGAACAGCAAGGCGCTCAGAAGCGACGACATCGACAGCGCGCCACCCAACCCGACGGCAATGCCGGCGATGCACGCAGCGAGTTCCTGCCGCAGCACCAGCGCGAGCACCGCGCCCCGATTGGCGCCGAGCGCCATTCGAATGCTCACTTCTTGCGTGCGTTGCGAGACCGAGTACGCGGTGACGCCAAAGACGCCGATGGCCGCCATGAGCACAGCCAGCAGCGCAAACCCTCCGAGCATAACCGTCGTCAGACGCCGATTGCCAACCGAGATCTCGACGACTCGCTCCATCGTCCGGACGTTGACCGGAAGGTTGGGGTCAACCTCGTGGATCGCGGCCTCGAGTGCTGAGGCGATGGCTGAGGGGCTGCCGGTCGTTCGAGCGACGAAGTTCCCGGCGTTCTGAGGAATCTGCGCATGGGGGAGGAAGGCTTCGAATGCGGAGGGCTGGTCGACACGCGATGTCTTGACGTCGCGCACCACACCGACGATCTCTCGCCATGGCTCGTCGTCTTCGGGCCAGCCCTGCTTGATTCGCTGTCCAATCGGATCCCCGTCTGGCCAGAATCGTCGTGCGAACGATTCGTTGATCACGGCAACTGTTGACGCCTGCGGACCGTCGGCGGCTTCGAAGAAGCGCCCTCGCAGCAACCGAATGCCCATCGTCTCGAAGTAGCCGACGCTCACGGGCGTCCACGAGGCATTGGGCAGATCGGCTCGTGCGGGAATCGGCTGGTCACCAACGATGAAGATGGAGCTCCAGGTCGACCCCTGCACCGGAAGTGAGTAGGTGAACGCCGCGTTGACGACGCCGGGAATGGCCTTGATTCGCTCGACCGTCTGTTCCACGAACATTCGGCGGCGGTCCATGTCGTATCGCTGGGGCAGTAACACTTGAGCCGCGGTCACAGACGCGTGATCGATGCCGGTCTCAACCGCGAACAGATTGTTCATCGTTCGAAGCATCAGACCCGCACCGGCCAAGAGGACCGTCGCGAGGGCCACTTCAGTCACCAGCAGCGCTCGCCGAGTGCCCTGACGGGTTTGGCCGGCGCCGGATACCCGAGCACTTTGAAGCAAGCCGAGGGCGCGCCCGCCAATTGCGTGCAGTGCCGGCGCGAGTCCGAAGAGAACGCCGGTCGCGATCGAGAGGAGCGCCGATACAAGCAGGACGCGTCCATCAAGCGCAACGATGTGGATCCGTGGCTGATCTGCCGGCAGGAGCGCAACGATCGCGTCGAATCCGAACCACGCAAGGGCCACTCCCGCGACGCCGCCGAGCAATCCAAGAAGCACGCTTTCAGTGAGCATTTGCCGCATCACGCGCCATCCCGCTGCGCCGAGCGATCGGCGCACGGCCATTTCCTGAGACCGACCGGCGGCTCGCGCCAGGAGGAGATTGGCCAGGTTCACGCACGCGATGAGCAGCATCGCGACGACGGAGCCCAGCAGAATCCACAACATGCTTCGCGCATCGTCGACCAGCACGTCGAAGAGCAATCGTGCGGTGCCGCCGTTGCCCGTGTTCGTCTCGGGATGTTCGAGAGCGAGCTGTTGGGCGAGGGTTTCGATTTCCGCTCGCGCCATCTCCAGAGTGATTCCAGGGGCGAGGCGTCCAATGGCGGCGAGACCGAAGTGGTTGCCGCGGCCGAACATGAACGAGCCGGGCCGCAAGAAGTTTCCAAACGGCAGGAACGCGTCTTCTTGTCGTGCGACGGTGAAGTCGCGAGGCAAGACGCCGACGATGGTTACCGGCACTTCGTCGAGAGTGATCCGTCGACCTACTGCCGATGGATCGCCACCGAGCTCGCGCTGCCAGAAACCGAAGCTCACGAGACAGACGCGCTCTACACCCCACTGATCGTCGGCTGCCGTGAGCCCGCGGCCGGCGACCGGGCGCACGCCAAGGATGTCGAAGAGATTCGCGGTCACCTGTCGGACTTGAATCCGCCGTGGTTGTCCCAGTCCCGTGAGGTTTGCCGGCACGCCTCGCCAGGCCCCGAGACTCTCGAACGACTTCGTTCGAGCAACCCAGTCCTGAAAATTCGGCCACGAGATGCTCATCTCGGTCTTGTCGGTGGACAGCTCGCGAGCGAGCACGACGCGATCCGGGTCCCTAATGGGGAGCGGCTTCAGCAGGATCCCGTCGACCAGCGAATACACGATCGTCGTGGCGCCGATCCCAAGGGCGAGCGTCAGCACCGCGACGGCGGAGAAGCCCGGGGCTCGAGCCAGCGCCCGCAGCGCATACCTGATGTCCTGAATGAATCCGGTCATGAGTCCTCCAGTGCTCGCGCCGACGGTCGGCGATGGCACGTGTCGTCGCTCTATGCGGTCGAGCGTCCGAGCGAGGTCTTGCCAGTTTGGGACCTCCGCCTCAGCGCGATCGATCGCCTCTCGGTGGCTCGCGCCCGCGGACCTGGCCCGCGAATAGATCGCCTCGAGCTGCGCCGCCAGCTCTTCCACGATCTCGATCTCTCGCTCGGACGAGACGTGGAGCGGAGATAGATGCGACCGTACGTAGTGGCGCCAGTTCATCGCGTCACACGTGCCGAAGCCTGGCCACCTGATCGAGCGCCTCGAGGAACTCGCGCCAGACCTGGCGTCTGACGCCGAGCACTTTCCGCCCGGCGGGCGTCAGACGGTAGAACCGCCGCCTCCGCTCGCTCGCTTTTTCAACCCATCGTCCGGCGACCCATCCTTGCTTCTCGAGCTTGTACAAGAGGGGATAGAGCGTCGCCGCCTTGAAGCAGAGCTTGCCCTCCGAGCGCGTCTCGATGATTTGCGCCAGCTCGTAGCCATGGCGATCCGGACCGTCGAGGATCGAGAGCACCAGGAATTCCGCGCTGCCTTTCTGGAGCGTACGGGTGGAGATGTCGATGGCTGCCATATAGGTATGAAACATATCTATTGGACGGAGACAGATCAAGAAAAGTTTTGCGCTTACATTTGTGCAAGGGCGCCATTCAACACGCGACGCGTCTGGGAGGGGCGGGAACACGGTGACCGCTGGCACGCTCGTTGCTCAACCGCAAGCATGGTCGTCAGCTTCTTTGGCACCAAAGGCGGGACGGGGACGACGACGCTTGCCGTGAATGCGGCAGCGGACATCCGTCACCTCACGGCAGGCTCCGTGGTCATCGTCGATCTCAAAACCGGGCCCGGCGACGTCTCCTTGTTTCTCGGGCTGCGCCCGCATCATTCGCTGCTCACCGCCATCGATCGCGTGTCGTGGCGCGATCCCGGAGAAATGGCGCGTCTGATGACGCACCACGCCTGCGGACTTCACGCGCTCGCCTCTGGCGACGAATTCGGCCGGCCGGGCGCGCGGGATGAAGACGGCGTCGAACAAACGCTGCGCTGCCTTGCCGGGCTGTACGATTTCGTGGTGATCGACGCGGGCAGCACGCTGATGCCAGCCACAGCCGCCGCTCTGCAACTGTCGGACGCCGTGCTGCTGGTCGCCAACCCCGATGTCCCGTGCCTGCGCAATCTGCAGCGCCTGATCGACGCGGTCCGCCTCTCGGGCGTCTCCAGCGAGCGCCTGCGCGTCGCGCTCAACCGCGCGTCGGAGTTTGGCGTCCTGTCAACCGCGCAGATCGAACGGGTGCTGGGGCTGACGATTGCGTACAGTGTGAATAGCGACTACCGAACCGTCGCGTCGGCCGTGAACGCCGGCGTCCCGGTGTCGTCGCTGCGCGAATCGCGGCTGCAGCGCCAGCTTGCCGCGATCGCCCAGTCGCTTGCCGACCACGCGTCGCACCACGAGCGGGTCAGGCCTGAGCGTACTCAGCCGTCACTGTCGTCGTAATTCCGCCGCGCGCCGTAAAATCGCCCGTGACCTTCATGCGTCGCGGCCGGCACGCGCCGACGAGATCGTCGAGAATCTGGTTGGTGACCGCCTCGTAAAAGATCCCCTTGTTGCGGAATTCCAACAGGTAGTATTTGAGGGACTTGAGCTCGATGCAGCGGGCGTCGGGCACGTAGACGATGCGGATGACGCCGAAATCGGGCAGGCCGGTCTTGGGACACATCGAGGTAAACTCCGGGCACTCGATGGCAATGTCGTAGTCGCGCTCGGGCCGTGGGTTCGCGAACGTCTCCAACTCCGGCATCGCGAGTCAGAATAGCATCGAGACTGATTGACAGCCCCGATCGTCGGGGTTAGCATACACGCCGATTTTCGCTCCGCGCCCTCGAGGCCGCTGGCGCACGCGGCCCGCGCGGTCCACATCGGTGAGGCGCCGCGCGACACACGCAGAGCAGGAGGACACGATGACGGAAGCCCGCAAAATGGGCAAATCGGAACTCTTTTCCCACTTCGCCGAGCGCTTCGACATGAAGCGCACGCAGGCACGAGAGTTCTTCGAAGAGCTCGGTGTGCTGTGTGAGAGAGAGCTGAAGCGGTCGGGGGAGTTTGTCATCCCCGGAGTGGCCAAGCTCGTGCTGCAGAAGCGCGCCCCACGCGTCGGCCGCAATCCCGCGACAGGCGAACCGATCAACATTGCCGCCAAGACGGTCGTGAAGGCCCGCGTCGTGAAGCAACTCAAAGACACGGTCCTGCCGAAGAACTGATCCCTTAGCGTTTCACCTTTCTCACGAGCTCGCGGATGTCGAGCCGCTCCATCTTGAACTTGAGCGTGCTCAACGGCACGCCGAGATAGCGAGCCGTGTGCGTCACGTTCCAGGCGCTGCGCTCGAGCGCGCGTACCAGAAAGTTCCGCTCGAACGTCCTGAGCGCCCGATCGAGCAGGCTCTCGTCCGACGTGGCGCGGTCGAGCTCGACGACGTGGAACTCGAAGGGCAGATCCTCATCCGTGATCCACTCGTTGTTGGTGACGGCAACGAGGCGCTCGACCAGGTTCTCGAGCTCGCGAATGTTCCCGGGCCACCAGTAGTGCGACATCATCCGGAGTGTCGACTCGGCAATGCCGTGCACCTTCTTGTGGAACTTCCCGTTGTACCGCTTCAGAAAGAACTCGGCCAGCACGGGCAGATCCTCCATCCGTTCGCGGAGCGGCGGCAGCCGGATCGGAATCACGTTGAGGCGGTAGTAGAGGTCCTCGCGGAACGTGCCTTCCTTCACCGCGCGTTCCAGATCGACGTTGGTCGCCGCGATCAGCCTGAACGACGTGCGGACCGGCCGGCTGCCTCCGACTCGCTCGACTTCCACTTCTTGTATCGCGCGCAGGAGCTTCGCCTGCAGATCGTGCTTCAATTCGCCGATATCGTCGAGAAAGAGCGTGCCGCCGTTGGCCAGCTCGAACTTGCCGATGCGTTGCTGGATGGCGCCGGTGAACGCCCCCTTCTCATGGCCGAAGAGCGTGCTCTCGACCAGCTCACGCGGGATCGCCGCGAGATTCACCGCCACAAACGGCGCGTCGGGCACGCCCGACTCGCGATGGAGCAGGCGTGCGAGCAGCTCCTTGCCCGTGCCGCTCTCACCGAGGATGAGGACGGTCGCCGACAGTTTGGCGACCTTGTGCACGGTGTGCACCACTTCTTTGAGTGACGTGCTCGGTCCCGAGACGAACTCCTTGCCCGGTCCCTCTTCCGCCGCGTCGCGAAGCATGAGCACCGATCGATTCAAATCCTGACGCTCAGCCGCCCGGGCGACGATCGAGCGCAGCGCATCGGGATCGACGGTCTTCGTGAGGAAATGAAACGCGCCGAGCTTGACCGCGCTGACCGCGCCGTCCACGTCGGGCTCAACCGACGCCATGATTACTTCGACCAGTGGAAAGTTCTCGCGGACGATCTGCAGCATGTCGAGGCCGCCGATGCCGGGCAGGGCTTGATCGGCGACGACGACGTCGACGTCCTCGCGATCCATCAACGTCAAGGCGGCCTCCGCCGACGCCGCTCGCAGCACGCGATAATCACGGCGAAGCGGGACGGAGAACCGGTCGCGCGCCTCGTCCTGTGCGTCGACGATGAGCACGGTCTTGCGGCGAGTCGACATCGGGTGGAGTATAACGGCAGACGGCAGACGACATGTCCCTTCCATTGATCCTCGCGCTCGTGGCACTGGTGGTCGCCGTCGTGGCGTATGTGATCGCGCGGCGGAACAGCCGTCAGCTGAGACAACTGTCGGAGTTGTATTGGCAGTTGAAGTACCAGCACGGCGAGCTGAAGTCGCAGGTGTCGCCGCCGCCCGTCGACGCGCCCGCGCCTCAGCAGACCTTCGTCCCGCTGTCCAACCTCAAGCGGCCTTGACGCCCTCGTCTGATTCGGGCGACAGTTGAGGGCTGGACAGAGTCCCAGCGCTCAATTCAGGTGCGCTGGGCGCGGTCAGCGATCAGCTCTCAGCAATCAGCTTTCACATGGTCTTGCCGAGAGCCGAAAGCCGAGAGCTGAAGCGCGAAGCGAGGAGCTGAGTTGGCTGACCAGTACGACGTCATCGTCATTGGCGCGGGCACCGGCGGGTACGTCGCCGCCATTCGGGCGGCGCAGCTGGGCCTGACCGTGGCCGTGGTCGAGCGACAGAAAGCGCTCGGCGGCACCTGCCTCATCTGGGGCTGCATCCCGACCAAAGCCCTGCTCGAGCACGCACATGCGTTGAAACTGGTGCAGGCGGCGAAGGAATGGGGACTGGCCGGTGTGAACGGCGCTGCGGTCACCATCGACATGCCCGCCGTGCACACGCGCAAGGACAAGATCGTCAGCGGGCTCACCGGCGGGGTCGAGCTGCTCTTCAAGAAGAACAAGGTCGAGTGGGTAAAGGGATTGGCTCGGCTCACGGGCAAACGGGGAGTCGACGTCGCGCTGACCGACGGCACCAAGCGTGCGCTTGTCGCAACGAAAGAGATCATCATCGCCACCGGCTCGTCGCCGCGCAGCGTGCCCGGAATCACGCCCGACGGCAAGCGCATCATCTTCAGTGACGAAGCCATTCACTTGCCGTTAGTCCCCACATCGATCGCGATCATGGGCAGCGGGGCCGTCGGCGTCGAGTTCGCGTCGATCTTCAGAAGCTTTGGCAGCGAGGTGACGGTACTGGAATTGCTCCCCCGCCTGGCGCCGCTCGAGGATGAAGCGGTTTCCACCGAGCTCGAGCGCGCGTTCAAGAAGCGCGGGATCAAGTCGATGACCGGTACGAAGGTGACGTCAGCAAAGACGACGGCGTCAGGCGTCGATCTCGAAACGCAAAGCGGTGAGTCCAAGTCGTCGAAGTTGAGCGTCGACGTGTTGCTCGTCGCCACCGGTCGCGGCCCCGTGACCGACGGCTTGGGTGCTGAAGCGCTCGGCCTCAAGATGGATCGGGGCTACATCGTCGTCGATCCACTGTTCCGCACGAATGTTCCTGGCATCTCCGCCGTCGGCGATGTCATCACGCTGGGCGGACCGCACTATCAACTGGCTCACGTCTCGTCGATGGAGGGCGTCGTACTGGCCGAGCGGATCGCCGGCGAGGACGTCCAGCCCCTCAACTACAACCACGTGCCTCGCTGCACATACTGCGATCCCGAGATCGGGAGCGTCGGTCTGTCGGAATCGCAGGCCAGACAAGAAGGCCACGACGTCCGGATCGGGACGTTTCCCTTCCGGGCGCTCGGCCGCGCTCGGATGGCCGGGGAGACCGATGGCTTCGTAAAGATTGTTGCCGAAAAGAAGTACGACGAAATCCTCGGCGTCCACATCATCGGTGCGCGAGCGACGGAGTTGGTTGCCGAGGCCGTCATGGCCTTGCGAATGGAATGCACGGTCGAGGAGCTGGTGAACACGATCCACGCGCATCCAACGATGTCAGAGGCGGTTGGCGAGGCCGCTCACGCTGCTCATGGCGCCGCGATTCACATCTGAACTGGCCTGCCGCGCCGACCAGCCTCCGCCAAGGCTACGGCGGTCCGCCGAAGCATTTGCGAAGGCGGAAGCTGTCCGAGTTTCGTGCGCCGAGCGAAGGCGGGGGCGCTGACTATGTCTACTCCAGTTGTCATGCCGCAAATGGGCGAATCGATCGCCGAAGGCACCATCGTCCGGTGGATCAAGAAAGTGGGCGACACCGTCGATCGTGACGAGCCGCTGTTTGAAATTTCGACCGACAAAGTGGATGCCGAGATTCCGTCACCGGCCGCCGGCGTCCTCATGAATATTGCGGTTCAGGAAGGGGAGACGGTTCCGGTGAACAGCGTCGTCGCCACGATCGGTGATGGCGCGTCCGACACTGTGACTGAGCCGGCCAGCGCGCCTCAGCCCGCCTTCGCTCGCCCAGGCGATCGACAAGGCGAGCTACGGCGCGGCAAGCCTGTCGAACCTGTCGAACCTGCAGAACCCGAAGAACCCGCCTTCGCTCGCCGAGGCGATCGACAAGGCGAGCTACGGCGCGGCAAGCCTGCAGAACCCGGCGCTGATCGTCTCGCCCTCCGTCAGCGTTCCTCGCCGCTCGTTCGTCGCATCGCCAAGGATCACGGCGTCGATATCGCTCAGATCGCCGGCACGGGTCTCGGTGGGCGCGTGACCAAGCACGACATCCTGGCGTTTCTCGATCGTCCACCTTCGCTCGCTGGCACAGGTTCGAGCTTCGGCGCGCCCAGCCCGCCATCGCCGGCCAGTGCGAGCTCCGTCGGGGCGACGCCGCCTGTGGCGGCGAAGGCGGACAGCCCCGCACCCTCTTCACCTCCAGCGCGTCGCACTGGTGTCGACGTCCAACCGATATCGGTGATGCGAAAGAAGATCGCCGAGCACATGGTGCTGAGCCAGCGAACCTCAGCGCACGTGTACTCGGTGTTCGAGGTGAACTATCACCGCGTCGATCAGATCCGAAAGGCGAAGAAAGAGGAGTACGAGCGCGCCGGCGTCAAGCTCACGTTCACGTCGTTCATCGCGAAGGTCGCGGTGGACTGTCTGCGCCACCATCGCACGATCAATGCGTCGATCGACGGCGACAACATTCTGTACAAAACCGACATCAATCTTGGCATTGCGGTCGCGCTGGACAACGGGCTCATCGTACCGGTCGTCAAGCAGGCTGGCGAGAAGAACCTGCTCGGTCTGTCGCGCGCGATCCAGGATGTGGCGGATCGCGCGCGCGCAAAGAAGCTCCATCCCGAAGAAGTGCACGATGGCACATTCACGATCACCAATCCTGGCAACTTCGGCGCCCAGTTCGGTCTGCCGATCATCAACCAGCCACATGTGGCGATCCTCGGCGTGGGAACAATCGAAAAGCGTGCGGTTGTGATCGACGACTTGATCGGCATCCGACTCATGGGCTACCTCACCCTTGGCTACGACCATCGCCTGGTCGACGGAGCGGTTGCCGATCAGTTCATGGCGGATGTGAAAAAAGGGCTTGAAGAATTCGATCCGGCGCAAACGTAAATGCGCGAGCTCGAGGTCCGGCGGCTTGGCGTCGTCTCCTACGCGGAGGCGCTGGAGGTGCAGCGCTCGCTGGTCGACGATCGCAAGGCCGGACGCGTCCCAGACACCCTACTTCTGCTTCAGCATCCGCACGTTGTCACGATCGGTGTGAAGAAAGACGGCCGCCGGAACATCGTGGCGACACCAGCACGACTCGCCGAGCTCGGCGTAGAGGTGTTCGAAACGGGTCGCGGTGGTGACGTCACCTATCACGGCCCCGGGCAGCTTGTCGGCTATCCCATCATCGATCTCAGCCCGGATCGCCGCGACGTGCACCGCTACGTTCGGGATCTCGAAGAGGTGATGATTCGTGTCTGTCAGGACTACGGGGTGGTCGCGGAGAGGATTCCCAGTTGGAGTGGGGCGTGGATTAGCGGCGACAAGATCGGCGCGGTCGGCGTCCGCATCTCGCGCTGGGTCACGAGCCACGGCTTTGCCTTCAACGTGACGACCGACCTCGACTTCTTCCGCTTGATCGTTCCTTGCGGCATCGGCGATCGTGGCGTCACCTCACTCGCTCGAGCGATTGGAAGCCTGCCCTCAATGCACGACGTCGAGGCGCGCGTCGGCGAGCGCTTCGAACAGGTCTTCAGCCGGATAGCGCCTTATCAGTCTGTCGGTTAGCCGCTGGAATAGACGGACGCCGCGAAGGGTTCTACTACCAAGATGCGGAGACGTGTGCCCATTTCGGCCTCCGAAGCCAGGGACCGCGCCCTGATGGAGCGGCTGCGCTGCCGTGACGAAGGCGCGGTGGCCGACTTGGCGGCCGCCTACGGATCGAAGATCTTTCAACTCGCGTTTCGCTACGTGAAAAACCGCGAAGATGCCGAGGAGGTCGTTCAGGACGTCCTTATGAAGGTCTATCGAAGGATCGACGCCTTCCGCGGCGACTCCGCGCTCTCATCCTGGATCTACCGGATCACCTTCAATACGGCGATGTCACGACTCCGGTCAACGAGGGGATCTCGATCGCTCGAGCCCGCGGAAGCGCCGCTCGTCTCCGACGCCGGCGCCGTTTCCCGCGTCGAACCGCCCGACTGGTCGAACATGGCCGACGAGCGAATCCTTCGCCGGCAGATGCGGTCCCGCTTCGCCGAGGCGGTCGTGAAGCTGCCGGCCATCTATCGCGCACCCGTCATTCTGCGCGACCTCAGAGGCCTTTCCACCGAAGAGGCCAGCGTCGCCTTGCGCGTGAAGGATCAGACGCTGAAGTCGCGCCTTCATCGAGGCCGATCGATCTTGCGTCGCCAGCTCGAAGACTTCGGCAGCGGCCTCTCGATGCATCGACCGGCGGATGCTCACTAAAGTTCCACGGTTCCAGCGTTCCAAGGTTCCAGAGTTCTGAGAACTTGAACGCTTGAACGTTGGAACCCTGGAACCCTGGAACTTTGGAACCTATTACGCGCGAAGCGCCGTCTCGAGACGGACCCTGTCGCGCGATGAGAGGCTGGGCGCTACGAGCTGAGCGATCCCACCGGGCCCGAGCGTCACGGGCAGCATGGCGGAACGGCCCGCTGTTCCTTCCTCTCTGGTGAGCGCGACGAGGGCGACGTGAACGCGCGGCGATCGCGTGAGCGCGGAGCGAATCAGTCGCGCCGCGGCGCTCGCCAGCGTCGTCGGCCCAGGCGGCCAGAGTCGCGCGACCCGCGCATTCAGTCGAGCCAACTGGGCCGCCGACAACACCTGCGGCGCCGACCGCCCGGCGATCGACCCTTCATCCCACGGCACGATCGCGTGCGCGGGGCGACCCAACACCGACAATGACACGTCGGCGGGAGCGGCCTTGGCTTCGAGCGCCGCCATGATGATGACCGCCGATCGCAGGGCCTCGGGCGCAGAGCCAAACAGCCGTCTTCGAGGCACGCTCGATTCAGCGACCCCACGCTCGATGATCGACGTCTGCAGCGTCCCGGCGCACACGATGAAGGCCACCTGATTGAGGCCGGCCACTCGTTTGAGCAGCGCCAGGCCTTCTTCGTCGCGCCATTCTCCCGCTTGACCGAATCGATCGGCGATCACAGCGACCGCGGCGCCAGTCACAGCTGAGACGTCGTCGGTGCCCGAAAGCGCAGTTGTATATCGATCGACGGGTCCCGCCTGCGCGATGTCCAGTGCCTTTCCTGCCGCAGCGCCCGACTGATCGTCCACCAGCACGATCCTCGTGACGAGGTCACTCGCGGCGAGCTGCCGTGCGAGCGCGCCGCCAATCTCACCGGCGCCGAGAATGACAATGGCTGACACTAGGCGAAGATTCTATCGCGCGAGCTGTGGCGCACAGGATCGACAAACCTAAAGGTTTGTCGCCACTTCCTCCTTAGTGGCTGTGCATCGCTCCTTAGTGGCTGTGGCGACGTCCCCAACACGGCGGTCGTGGCGACAAACCTTCAGGTTTGTCGATGATCCGTGTAAGGCTTGCCTTATGTCGAGGATCACGATCGTCACCGGCGGGACACGCGGAATCGGTTACGCCGTTGCTGAAGCGTTGTTGAAAGATGGCGGAGCCGTGGCCGTCACGGGGACGACGACCGATGGCGTCCTGCAAGCCGAGCGCAGGTTGGGCGCGAGTGTTGACGACCCCGGTCGCGTCACCGGCGTCGTTTGCGACGTCCGCGAGCCCGCGTCGGTCGAAGGTGCGGTGCGGACTGCCGTCGCCCGCTTCGGCGGCCTCGATGCGCTGGTGAACAACGCGGGCGTGGGCACGGGCGCGCCGATCGCAGAGCTGTCGTACGACGAATGGAACCGCATCATCGGCACAAATCTCACGGGGGTCTTCAACTGCTGCCGTGCGGTCATTCCGCACATGCGCGCGCGTGGCGGCGGCTGGATCGTCAACATCAGCAGCCTTGCCGGCAAGAACCCGTTCGCAGGAGGCGCGGCCTACTGCGCATCGAAGGCCGGACTCAACGCGTTCAGCGAAGCGCTGATGCAGGAGCTTCGCTACGACGGCATCAGAGTCACCTACATCATGCCCGGGTCGGTCGCGACGGGATTCTCGGGGCGTGAGACTGGCAGCGGCGCCGATTGGAAGCTGCTGCCTCAAGATGTCGCCCAGGCGATTGTCGACGTGATGAACCATCCGCTGCGCAGCTTGCCAAGTCGCATCGAGATCCGGCCCTCAAAGCCTCCGCGAAAATAGACGACTGACGACTGACGACTCCCGACTCCCGAGTACCGACTTCCGAGTACGAGTGCCGAGCTTCCCGTGATTCCAATCCGCTATCAACCGCTCGAGGCCGTCAAGCGCGGCCGGCCTTTGAAAGCGCGTGATCTCGAGACGGCGCAGACGGTCGTCTTGCACATGGTGACCGGCCTGCAAGATGGCGGCGCAGCAGTGATCGCGAGGGCCGCGGTGGTGCGAGGTCTCTCACATCCCTTTCTGCTGACGCTTGTGGACTGCCTGAAGCTCGACGATCGCACCGTGCTGCTGGCGAGCGAGTTTGTGCCGGCCCGAAGCCTCAGCGCGATCTGTGCCGGGCAGCCGCTTCATCTCCGTCGCGCATCAGAGATCGTGGCTGAGGTCGCCGATGGCGTTGCCGAGCTGCACGCAAGAGCCTTTGCTCACGCCGCTCTCTCAATCGATTCCGTTCTCGTCACGGACAAGGGACGCGGGAAGGTCGATCTGGTTAGTGCGGTGGGGGCTGTTGGGCCTGGTTGGCCTGGTCAGTCTGGTGGGGCTGGTAGGGCAGGTGAGGCAGGTGAGGGCGAGTTTGAATCCGACGTTCGAGCGCTGGTCGCACTGCTCAAGGAGATTACGGCCAGACCGATCGTTGGCCTCCGTCACTTGACGTCGGCGCCGCTCCTGGCGGCGCATCTGCGAACACACGTCTCCAGCTAGGCCCGAACTATTCATGAGGCCCCAGATAGTTCGCCCTTCGGGCTTCGACTCCGGCTCCCAGAACGGGCCTCCGCTCAGGGCTAGCCCTGAGCCAAGCGCGCCAGCGCCGCGCCGAAGCCGGCGTCCCTATCCAGCCGGCGCATTGTTCACTCGTGTCACTGCGCTCGTGATTAATGCGGGCTAGGCATCCTCCAGAGCGGGCGGAGGCTTCGCTACGAGGTCTCACCAACCACCCGCATCCATCGCGCGAGGTCGATGTTGCCGCCGGTTACCAGGACGGCGACCTGCTTTCCACGAACATCCACCTTGTTGCCGACCAGCGCCGCCAGAGCTGCCGCGCCCGCGCCTTCGACGATCAATTGCTCGGCCCTGGCGACCAGCCGCATGGCCTGCTCGAGATCGTCCTCGCTGACGAGGACGATGCGATCGACGAAGCGCTTCACAAGAGGAAGCGTGATGGCGTCCGGCTCCAGGTTTCCCGCGAGCCCATCGGCGAGTGTTGGTTGAATGGCGATTTCGACAATGCGGCCGGCCTCGAGGCTCCTCGCGAATGGCGCCGAGGCCTCGACCTCCACGCCGATGACTTCGACCTGCGGCGAGACGGCCTTCATCGCCAGTCCGATCCCGCTCGCCAGACCTCCGCCGCCGATCGGCGCCACCACGACCTGGCAGCGTGGCAGCGACTCGACGATTTCGAGGCCGATCGTCCCTGCACCGGCGATGACATCGGGATGCGAGTACGGGGAAACGTAGACGCCGCCTTCCGCATCGGCGAACTGTCGCGCATGCTGCTCTGCGATGTCGTAGTCGGCGCAGTCGTCAACCAGCCGCGCGCCGTGCCGGCGAATGCCGGCCTTCTTGGTCTCGGGCGCATCATTCGGCGTAAACACAACCGCGCGGAGGCCGAGCTCGTCAGCCGCCAAGGCGATTGCGCGGCCGTGATTGCCCGCCGACGCCGTCACCACGAGCGGCCGTCCTCCGGGCGCCGATTCCACGAGCGCCAGGAGCGCATTGAACGCGCCCCGAATCTTGAACGAGCCCGTGAGGTTGAGCGCTTCGTGTTTGAGAAACACGCTCGCTCCGGTTCGGTCCGACAGCCACGGGGAGGAGCGAAGCGGAGTGGGCGCCAGTCGCGCGCGCAGGCGGCCCCGCGCCGCGTAGACATCGAGCGTCGTCGGAAGCCTCATGGGCTTCTCAACAGTTGTGGCAGCTCGACCACGAAAGCCGAGCGGGCCATCACGCGATCGACGCCTGCCTCGCGCGCTTGCGCAATGAGATCGGCCTGGACATGCGACACGAAGCCGACGATTGCGGTCTGCGCGAGCGCGGCGTCGCCCTTGAGGGCCACTACCGCATCCAAGGGCGCGACACGTTGGCTGTTGAGGTCGAGGATGACCAGCCGGGCGGCGGTCTTGCGCACCGCATCCACGATCGCCTGCGGCGATCGCGCGAACCGGATCTCGACGCCAGCGGCCTTCGCGGCGCTCGAGATGCGCGACGAAAACATCAGGTCATCGACGCCGACGACGATCATCTTCGGTATCCTACCTTGATGCTGATGCACGAGGCCGCGGCGCCCCCGTTCATGAAGAACGGCTTCGTCCTGGGGTGCGAGCGAACGCGTGAGGCGGTGTACAT
>JBOGIV010000181.1:0-11083 GCA_050747925.1 Vicinamibacterales bacterium | reverse complement strand
ATTCCGTTGGGCCGATCAGAAAAACAATAATGCCCGAAGATCGAGGACTGCTGCGCACGCTCATCGGCGACGGACGCCCGGCACTATCGTTAACGGCTGTCGCCCTGTTGCTGTCCGGGTTGTTCGCTATCTTTCTCTCGTACAGGCGCGAATTTCTTCCGCACGACGTGGCGTACCTGGGCATGTCGGCCGACGAATTGTGCCGGGTTGCGGACTGTCGGGTGGTGAGCTTCATGTTTCACGATCGCGTGGCCTTTGGCGGCACACTAATCTCAATCGCGGTTCTGTACCTTTGGCTCGCGGCGTTTCCGTTGCGCGAGGGAGCCGCATGGGCTTGGTGGGCCTTTGTCGCCAATGGAACGCTTGGCTTCGCGAGTTTTCTTGCGTATCGCGGCTACGGATATCTGGACGTGTGGCATGGGGCCGCAACGTTGGCCCTGCTACCGACGTTTGCGGCTGGACTCTGGGTTTCTAGACCGCTGGCTATCAGCCGACAGAAGCCCTGGATCCTCAGCACGGAAATGCAGGCCGCCAAATGGCATTCACGACTTGGCCGTTGGGGACTATTGGCCACCGGTCTGGGTATTGCGTTGGCCGGAGTTGTGATTCTGTATCTCGGTTCGACGGAGGTATTCGTCGCTGAAGATCTCGGCTTCATGGGACTCAACCGTCAGATGCTCGATGTGGTCAACCCGCGCCTCGTGCCGCTTATCGCGCACGATAGGGCAGGTTTCGGCGGAGGCCTGGCAACGATCGGTGTCCTACTCACAATCTCTGCAGCGTATGCGCGTCCGAGTCGTTCCTTTCACGAAGCTGTGGCAATCGCCGGTCTGGCAGGGTTCAGTTGCGCGATTGCTACTCATTTCGTCGAAGGCTATGTAAATCCGATTCACCTCGCTCCCGCGTTTGCAGGAGTGACACTGTTCATAGCGAGTATTGTGTGCGAAGTCGTTGGCTCAGCAACCCGGCGAGGGACGGCCTGACAAGCCGCTGCAGCCGACTTGGCTGGCATTCAGAGGAGGTAGAAGCGTGAGGTTCGCTTTGTGCGGAGCCGGGCTCGCGCTAGTGCTCTTCAATCCGGCTCTTCTTGGGCAAGCCGATCGGAGCACACTCCGTTCAGCGGGCGGCGGCCAGCCATCGGTTGCAGAATTGTCCGACGGGCGGACGCTTGTCGTCTTCGCACACCAGGACGACGATCTGCTCTGGATGCTACCGTTCTGGCCGGTAGCCGATACGTTTCTTCTCGCAGCCTACCCGGCGGCGCCAATGTTCGAGGAGCTCGTCAAGAGCTTCCCGCCGCGTCTGAAGTACCGCGCGCGATGGAAAGCAATCTGGAACTCAGTCGACAACGACATTTGGGCGGAGGTCTTTACGGATCGGTGCAAGAGAGCGCCGATCATTACGTTGGCGACCGTGAAGGCGCACCTCCGTCCCTTCTTGGCCCCTCCGATCAGACGTGTCGTCACCCACAACAATTGGGGCGAGTATGGGCACGCGCAACACCGCTTGGTGAACATCGCGGTAAGGCAACTCGCGGTCGAAGCAGGTTTAGACGTCTGGTCCCTCGCTACCCGCATGCCGCCCGAAGCGCGAGAGCAGCCCCAATATGTGAATGTCGCCGTTCAGCTTGGGCTTCCGACAATCGAAGGCTTCTTCGACCCCAACCTCTTCCGTGAGCTGCGTGCGGTCTACCTGGCTCACATCCCCGAAGCGTCTACGCCGGAGCTGACGGCCAAATTTCGGAGCTGGTGGCCGACGCTGTGGACCTGGTCCGATCAGCCGGAGGCATTTCCGATGGGATGGCGGCCTTTCGTCAAGCTCGTAGAGATGGGCGTGGACCTGACGGTCGGGAACCCCGCCATGAGGCGGCTTGAAGATGACGTCGCGATTGTCAATGATTGCCCGACGAATCCGACACTGCCGAAGCCCTGATCGTGCGACAAGCCTACCGTCCAGCAACCGCATGCAGCCGACGGCGGCCGCCACAACCATGAACCGCCGCGGCTGAAGCGGCACGTTGACGGACATTAAACGTTGGGGCTCATTTAATCTCACCTGCGATGCATTCCCATTCGACGATGACAACGCGCGCTGCTGTCTGAACTGTCGGCAAGGAAACGCCACGTTCATGCGAACGCTCGTCCTGATCGCAATGATTGTCGCAGTGCCGACGGCTGGGTCCGGCCGATCGCCGGCGCAGAACCACGGCGCTGAGTTGGACAAAAAGGTTCGGGCATTCCTGGAGCGCCACCGCGGGACCTGGCGAGACCTCAATGTTCCGGAAAGCGATGGCCGCGTACTCCACAACCTGGTTCTCAAGCACAACTACACGCGCGCGCTCGAGATCGGAACGTCCACCGGGCACTCCGGCGTGTGGATTGCCTGGGCCCTGGCACAGACCGGCGGCAAATTGATCACTGTCGAGATCGATCCTCACCGCCATCAGACCGCACTTGCGAACTTCAAGGAAGCCGGCCTGGCAACTTACATCGATGCCCGGCTCGGGGATGCGCACGAAATTGTGCCCGCGCTTCCGGGCCCGTTTGATTTCGTGTTCTCCGACGCGGACAAGGATTGGTACAAGAACTATTTCGTCGCCGTATGGCCGAAGGTCGTGTTGGGCGGCTGCTTCACGGCGCACAACGTGTCCGGAATCACTCGTCTGCTCGATTGGATTCCCGGCATGGGAGGCGGCATTGGCGACTTTCTCGCGCATTTGAAGACACTGACGGATGGCGAAACGACGATCGACACTTCCAGTGGCCAAGGAATCTCCATTACGTGCAAGCGCGGCCGATAACGCTCTGTCGCTGCTCCGCGGGCGTGCGACCTGAAGCTCGTCACGCGAAGTTGCGGCCGTTGCCTTCGAAGGATATCTGGGCAAGGCGCGAGCTTCGGACAATGCCGTCTAACTCCAATTGGAGCCGGTGCGCCTGCTGTCCGTGATAGCGTGTCGCCGCGGCGTGCGGCTCAGCGCGAACGGGCGCGGAGTCGGAGGAATCGCTTGAACCGAATGGATCGCGGGATATCCAGATTTGCCTTCCTGTGCCTCGTGCTCTGCGGCATTGTGGAACCCGTCGTTGAGGGACAAGTTCCCGCGCCCCCGTACGGGACTGACACGATCATCTCCAGCCCGCGACCGTATGCGGAAAGTGTTCTCACCACCGTCAACGGCATCGCATTCGCGCCGGGTGGGCGAACACTCTACGTAAGCCGGTGGGTAGACGGCCTCGACTATCGAGGCAGGCGGCGGACGCGCATCTTCGCGCACCACTTTGTCGACGGCCAATGGTCGGCAGCTGAGCCCGTATCGTTCTCGCGAGAGTTCACAGACTATCAACCGGTGCTGAGCCCCGATGGATCCCGCCTGTTCTTCACCTCGACGCGGCCGCTTCCTGGAACCGACACCGAGACGAGGCAGAACATCTGGTATGTGGATGGTACCGGAGGCATGTGGGGCCCACCACAGATCGTTGAGAACCTTGCCACGCCAGGCTGGGATGGCTACGCGGTGCCGACCCGGCGAGGACGGCTCTACTTCGTCTCTGACCGCCCAGGCGGTAGAGGCGCCGTCGACATCTGGGTCGCTGATACCACGGCAGACGGCCGGTATGGTGAGCCGGTGAACGTGACAGCGCTCAACTCAGAGCACAGCGACAGCGACATCTTTGTCGATCCCGAGGAACGCTATGTCATCTTTCACCGGTCGGTCGAAGCGACCCGGACCGTCGAGTTCTGGATCGCATTCGGCGCGGCCGGTGACTGGCGCGCACCTCGACTTCTCGAAGAGGTGAACGGGCCCGGATGGGAACTGTCTCCGACGGTGCCCCCTGATGGTCGCTATTTGTTCTTCAATCGAGATTCCGTGATCCTCCAGGTAGATTTCTGCGCGCTGATACGGACTCAGGAGCGCAGGTTCCTGCAAGAATTCAATGACCGAAGACCTGTGTGCCCCGCGCCCTGACGAGCAATTGCTGCTGACGGCGCTGCGTCTTCGGAGTGGGCGAGCGCCGCAGCAGAGTTGCGGTCGTTGATATGGTGGTCATGGCCTCGAAACGTTAGTGGCGAACCATCCTCTGCTGGACCAGCTCGACACAGCCCTTCGGGACCGCGTTCCAGGGGACCCGGTCGATTTCGTCGGCGAGTGGTCAAAGCCTTCACGTCGAACGTACAAGTCCGAAGCTCAGCTCAGCAAGGGATCTGGTCCGTTCGCCGACGTCGTGGACTTGCAGTGGCACGGTACGCTGACGGGCGCGGGTCCGATTGGCGGAATCGCATTCCTCCTCACCGCGGGGAATCTGTATTGGGCCAAGGCTCCCGAGATCTCGCTGACGCTCTCGGTGGACGTGTCGCTTCACGCCTACGCAGAGTACACGACCGATCGCGCGACCTTCACCGCGCGTATGGCCGGTGCGTACTTGCCGGGCATTCCAGTCTCGGTCAGTTCGGATCTCGCGGCAGCCTGCACTATTGGACCGTGTGTCGTGAAAACGGGCCGCGTCTCATGTCTCGCTCAGGCGAACTCCGCCGCGTTCTTCGTGCTTCTCTTCCAGCGCGCCTTTCTCAAAATCGGGCGAAAGCGCCTCTGGCGTGTCAAAGACGAGATTGCCTCCTCTCTGACGTCGGGCATGCGCGAGTTGCTCACTCATCGTCGAACCGGTAGTGTCCAATCACAGCAAACCAAACGTTAGACGGACTGAGGGCGATGACGGACGGTAATGGCGACAACCCAGAGTACAAAAGTCCCAGCCTCGCCGATCAAAACCTGGCGAGCGAGGTCGAGAGGCACCGCTTCGAACACGCTCGGAAGAGGTCCACTTGGCAGCGTGTGCGATCGAGTACGTTTGCGCCCGGTTTGCCAAGGCAAGGATTCGGCCGCAGTCATCAAGGCCTTTCAGAGAGCGACGACATGAAATCCTGAATCTGTTGGAGAACTGCGCGCGCATGGCTGAGAAACAAATGATGCTCGCCTGATATTTCCGAGACGCGGCCCCGTTCGGCAAACGCCTCAAACCACTGTGCATGCCGCCGAAAGCGCTCGCGGGCCAACACGTAGAGCCTTTCCACATTCTTGCTGTCATCCGCCTTGTACCAGGGCCGCATCAGGTCGGTCGCCGATGTCGGCACCGCGTAAATCGCGAGTGCCGGCACGCCAATGCGCGCGGGCGTGTACGACTGGAAACTCCGTTTCATCTCGTTCATGAAGCCCTGTCGCACCGGCAGGGCCGGCATCCACGCGTCACCGACGCTTCCGTCGGCCTGCGCTACATATCGGGCTCGCAAGTGTGCCTCGGGGGGGATGGCGCTTTGGGTGCTTTTTAGAAAGGCAGCGAGCGCAGCGAAGCTCGCCAAATCACTCGGCTGTGGACCAGGTCTGGGCGGCAGCGTCCGCGCTACTGCGTCGTAATCCTCGGAACCGTCAGCACGATTGAACGCCGCATCGATGTAAACGAGGCCACCGATCTGCGCGGGATCGCGTGCGCCGAGAATGTGGAGTTCTTCTCCAGCGAGTGAGTGCCCGGCGATCACCGGCCTCTTCAAGCCGACTGCATCGATCACGCGCGCGACATCCTCGGCCAGGCGCGCGAACTCATAGCCGGACCCCGGCGCGGAGGATCGGCCATGTCCCCGCCTTGTGATACCGACGACGCGGTACTGCCTGGCCAGCATGGGCGCGAAGTCGTCGAAGACGTGCGCCGTGTCTCCAAGTCCGGCCAGTAAGACGATGCTGCGACCGGAACCACCCCAGTCCAGTACCTCCAACTCAACACCGTCCTCGAGGGCGACGAACGTTGCCTTGTGCGGCGACGGGTCCTTCCAATCGACTGGCGGCTGTGCCCAGGCGGGCTTGGCCAGGGCCACCAGGAGCAAGACGATCATCGTGAGGCGACCGGTCATGGTTCTACTTCCTCGTGTGGCCGAAAACTATGAGCGACGGGCTTTGATAGCCGGCTTACGTTGTCATCCGGCGACGGATGATCGCCCCGCCCGCGAGCAGTGGTGCCGAGGCAAACATCGCGCTCGCAAAGACGAGTGCGGACCACGCGTTCGCCCCCTCGTACCAAAGGCCAGACAACCAGGAGGCAATCAGTAACGCTTCACCAGCGACGACAAGAGTCAGGCACGCTGTCATTCCGCACTTGGGCGCCAGGCTGACCAACGAGACGCCAGTCCACAGAGCGCCGCCCCACCAGAAAAGAGACAGAACGAGCCAGCTGACCGGTGAACCAACCAAACCGGGGAATACGCTGATCGCAGCGACGCCAGCGAAGGCGGGTATGGCAACCAACGCGCATCCCAGAACGGCAAGGGCCAACACCGGCAACGGATTGCTCGCGACCGCCCTCCCAAACAGCGCGAACGTGGTTGCGAAGAGATGTAACCAATACCAAGTCGAGCCACGCAGAGACCGTTCTTCGCTCAGGTCACCAGCGATCGCTTCCGCGCGGTCAGATGAGGTGAACAAGGAGAGCAAAGCCTCCGCGCGAGAGACGTCACGCATGGGAACCTCCAAGAACGTCAAGGCCCTCGAGTAGCCGTTGATACGCCCGTTGGGCGCGCCTGACCGCCCGAATTCCCGATGCGGTCACCGTTAAGTGTCTTTTCGCGCGCCCTCCTCGTTGCGGAGTGGGCTCGCCCATTCGCGACTTGATGAGGCCTTTGGCCTCGAGTCGATCCAACGTCGTATACAACGCGCCGGGAGCGACGTCGCGTCCCGCGTGTTCCGAGATCTCGGCGCGGATCGTCACTCCGTACGCATCGTCGCCGAGTCGCAGAATCGCCAGGAGAATTAGTTGCTCGAATTCGCCGAGGTTGAAGGCCAGCGCCATATGTCCTTCATTGTAGTCTAAATTGAGCCGCCGTCAAGTCCACGGAAACAGCTCCAACATGCGAATGAGCCGACGCGCCCACCCACCTGTACAATCCTGTCGCCGCAGCCGCGCGGCTCATTCGTCGCGTTATGCCGACATTCGACGGTCCGAGCGAGGCTGCGGCGATTCTAGCCCGCTGGACGGATCACGGCCTGGAGCGACGACCGAGTTCGCGGGAAGCCCACATCCTGGCGCCGAGTTGTGTGCTATAAGTCCTCGAGGTCAGCAGAACATTCGCGCGGAATCTCGTCAATATCCCTGAGAGATGAGCAATGAGAATGAAACGCAGAGAGTTTCTGGCGGCCGGTCTTGCCCTGAATGTCAGTTCGGCGGCGATTGCGCTGGCAGAGCAAGGCGCCGCGACTCCAGATCGCGCAGGTCAGGGCGCTCCCGCCGGGGTTGCCAGTAGCGGCAGAGGACGCGGCGACGTGCCGACTCGGTTGGCGAAGACGACCAGGATGTTCAAATCGCCGGACATGTATCCCAACGCGCTCGCGGTGATGACCGACCCACCAGGAGGCTTGTGGATCGGGCAGCAGAAGGTCACTCCGCAGAATGCGCCGACGTATAACCTGCCCCTGGACCCGAATCGCGATGAGGTGGCGTGGCTCGTCGACTGGAACGGCAAACTGCTCAAGACGGTGAATACCCATTCACGCAATACGTCGGGGATGGCGTACGGGAACGGCTGCGTGTGGATGGGCGCGAACGCCGACCCATATGGCATCTTTCAAGTCGATATGAACTCTGAGCAAATCAGTCACCGTCAGATTCCGCTCAGTATCGACGGCAAAGGTGGTGGTTGCCACGGCGTGAAGTGGCACAACGGCAAGCTTTGGATTGCCGCCTTGCGGCTGGGCGGCATCCTGCGTGTCGACCCGACGACGTGGGTGCCCGAGGTCTTGATCCGCGTCAGCTCGAATGAGAAGCCTCGCCTCCACGACGCCGCGTTCGACAGCGAGGGTCACATCTGGGTCGTGACCGGCAACAACAGCACCAGCTATGCCGAAGGGAAAGCCGGGCTGAACAAATATGACGGCACGACCGGTCAACTCCTCATGACGGTGGAGTTTCAGCAGGGATCGTGCGACCCGCACGGGCTGGTGTGGCACGACGGACACCTCATCAGCTGCGACGCCGGCATTCACCCGGGCTGGAAGGGCAAGGAAAGTCCGCACACCGGTTACATCTTCAGCATCGACATCGTCTAGAACGCTCCAACGCGCGGCGCATCGGGCGAGGCGAATACGCCGGATCTCTTCATCCCGGGAGGCACGACATGAACACGCTCTTCCTTGCAGCTATCACGGTAACAGGCGCGTCCGTATCGGTGCTCGTTGCCGTTCCGCTTGCGGCGCAAAGCGCCGATCGACTGGCAGGGAAGAACGTGTCGATCGCGCAGACCAACTATAAGGGCCAGAGCGCGGTCCAAGTCGTGGCCGCCCCAGAGGCCCCAAATGCCGCTTCGTATGCCGTCGTCAAGGACGTGTTGTTTCGTGACGGTACGATCGAGGTGGATGTCGCCGGCCAGCCGGCCGCGGGCGCCGGAGGCGGCGCGCGCGGATTCATTGGCATCGCCTTTCGGTTGCAAGGCGATGGAAGTTACGAGTACATCTATCTCAGACCCACCAACGGCCGAGCTGACGATCAGGTCAGGCGGAATCACTCCACCCAATACAGTTCGCACCCGGATTTCGACTTCGCTCGATCGCGGCAGGAGGCTCCTGAAAAATACGAGTCCTACGTGGATTTGCAGCCTGGTATTTGGACCCGGTACAAGATTGAAGTGGAGGGCCGCAGAGCGCGGCTCTACGTGCACGGAGCGGAGCAACCGTGCCTCATCGTCAACGATCTGAAGCTCGAGCCGAGAGATGGCGGCGTGGCCTTGTGGGTCGGACCTGGCACCGAGGGCTACTTTTCCAATCTGAAAATTGCCGCCAAGTAGCTCATGCTTGGTTTCGCGGCGAATCCGAACTGGCCTGAGGCCTGACAGCGGCTGGGCCTGACCTGAGGCTCGCGGACCCGACTTCGACGTCACATTGGGAGCGCTCTCAATGGCTGGTCCCGCATGACGTGTTGGCGCAAACGAGACCATGAAGACGTTTCTTGCAAGGACCGTGGGCCAATGGCGCGACTGGCTCGCCGAGCACCATGCCGTGGAGTCGGAGGTATGGCTCATCTTCCATAAGCTGCACACCGGAGTCGCTTCGATCGATTACAAGGATGCGCTCGACGAAGCCCTGTGCTTTGGTTGGGTGGACAGTCTGGTCAAGCGCCTGGATGACCGATGCTTCGCGCGCAAGTTTACGCCACGGAGAGCGGACAGCCGATGGTCGGCCACGAACCGGAAGCGCTACGCGGCACTCAAAGCCAGTGGGAGATTGACGCCGGCTGGGATCGCTCGAGCCCCGACCGATCGCAGCTATGGTCCGCGACCACCACGGCTCGAGATGCCCGCAAAGCTTCCACCGTACATACAGACAGCATTGAGAACGCATCCGGCAGCATTGCGCCACTTCGAAGCGCTGGCACCCTCACACCGGCGGCGGTACCTCGGCTGGATTGAGTCCGCCAAGCACGAGGAAACGAAAGCGAGGCGTCTGAAGGAGGCGATTCGCCTGCTGACCGCTGGTAAGGTACTGGGACTGAAATAAACAGGCACGATGGGCGTCCACGACGCGTCGCCACAAACACGACCGCGGGAAAAGTCTATCAGGCATGAGCCACGATCAAACGTTCCGGACCGTACTGACTGTTGTCTTTGCTGTGCTCCTTCCTATCGGCATCTACCACAGGCTCAAGTCACAAGCGACGCGCGAGAAACTCGATCGGCGGCAGGAGGGCCTGTTCATGTTGGCGACGTTACGGCCTATCGGCGCGGCGTTCTGGCTCGGGGTGATCGCGTGGATGGTCGATCCGGGCTGGATGGGCTGGTCCTCCGTGTCGCTTCCGGTCTGGGTGCGGTGGACAGGAGTCGGCGTGATCGCTATCGGTTGCGGGCTGCTGGTATGGACCTTCCGGTCCCTCGGGAAGAATCTGACGGATACGGTTGTCACACGGCAAGAACACTCGCTGGTTTTACACGGCCCCTATCGCTGGATCCGGCATCCACTCTACGACTCTGCCGCGTTGCTGACGATGGCGATTTCTCTGATCGCGGCGAACTGGTTCTTCTTTGTGACCGGCGTGGTGCTGCTTTGCCTGCTCATCATTCGAACGCGGACCGAAGAAGAGAACCTGGTGGCCCGCTTTGGGGACAACTATCGGAGGTACATGAAGCGAACCGGGCGCTTCTTGCCTAACATTGGAGCGTACCGGCGTGGCGCTTAGCAGCGCACTGGAGCCGTCTAAGGGCGAGGGCTCTGATGACGATGTCTTCGGCTGCTGCCGGAGCCCGAGGGGTGGATGTCATGGCACAGAAACTGTGGCCAACGATGGTGGTGGTGCTTCTGGTGGCTGGCGCCGCGCCGCGGGGGCAGAGTGCTCGACTCAAGTCCTCCGAGGTGAGCGCCTTCTTGGGAACCTGGGTGATCACCATGACGAATCCGCCGGGTGCGCAAGAGACGGTGAGAATCGTCGACAAGGATGGCATCATCGTAGCCAGCGTTCAGCTCGGCAGATTTCCTCCGTCAGACGTGACGGGCATCGTCAAGGACGGCGACCTGCTCGTGCTGACCACCAGGCGACTCGAAAATGGTCAGCCAATCTGGGTGGTGATGTCACTCACGCTGGAGGGCGACACGATGAACATGGCCCAGATGCTTGCGCTCAGTCAGACGATCAAACGTGGGTCGGGTAAGAAGCAGCAGGGCTAATGGAGGACGCCGAAGATGGATCCGATCAGGCGCAAAATGCTGAAAACGGGGGCCGCGGCAACGGTGATCGCCGCAGCGCCGCGCGTACTTGCGCACCAGGCTGGGCAAGAGGGAGCTGCCATGTCCTTTTACGAAAAAGGCCCCGTTCGCATCCACTATGAGGAGGCCGGCTCCGGCTTCCCGTTGTTGCTCATCGCCGGCGGGGGACTGAACTCGACGATCTCGAGTCTGACCAATCCCTTTAACGCGATCGAGGAGTTCAAGGCAGAGTACCGCTGCATCGCGTCAGATCTCCGCAACGCCAACAGTGGCCAGTCCTCCGGCCCGCTCGAGATCGACCGGCCGTGGGATGCATACACGGATGACCATCTCGGCCTGATGGATCACCTGGGCATC
>JBOGIV010000180.1:0-3638 GCA_050747925.1 Vicinamibacterales bacterium | reverse complement strand
GAACTCAACGGAGCTCGAGAACCAGGTCGGCGTGTGCATACGGGGATCGACGGCGATGAACAGTCCCCGCTCGACATGCACGCCGAACATGAGTGTGACCTTGTGCCCCTCTGGATCGATGAAGATGTTGTGGTACCGATCGAAGTCGCTGCCGTATTTGATTTGGAAGCGGTGCTCGTCCGGTGGCCGCCCACCTTGTCGGTATTCATTTGCCGTGAAGGCGTAGCACACCAGATCGAGGGTTTCACCAGTCGGCGTTCTGATGACGAACTCGAAAGGAGCGGTTCTTGGATCGGCGCTCTGGAGAACATTCGCGCCACTCCTCTTGAGAGCGTCCTGGATCCGCTCAACGATTGCGCCGCGTCGGACGACTCTGTATCGCTCCACCGGATCTCCAAAAATGTGCCGCCGCTGAAATCGTCTGAGCTCGGCTATCGTAAGGCAGAATCGTGCTCTCTCTCGCTACGGGCCGATGCGGCTCGACCTACGGAACTTGAGCCGGTGTCGATTTGCTTGGCTTTGTCCGCTCGCGCTCATTCGCCCGCCGCGTCAACTCCCGAAGGAGGTGCGTCATGTCAGGAGGTGCCAGGAAACGTGCGAGCTGCCCTTCTGTCCATGTCAATGGCTTCGCCCTCGCTGCAGGCAGCGGGGAGTCTGACCGACGCGCAACTTTGCGGAGCGCAGATGGCGAGATTCGAAGTAGCTCTGCGACAAGGCGCAGAGGCAACGCGGACTCCTCGCCCTTTCGGGGTGCCCCGGCATATGGGATCGTGTGCGGTGGCGCGTATTCATACCAGCTCTTCTTCCACTGCCTTCGAGCCTTCCGCTCGCCCTCGAGCGCATCTTTGAACCGTCGGAACGAGTAGTCGTCGATATCGAGGAACCATTTTACAAACGCGCCGCTATATCGATGCCGTCGGTCCAGTCTGGGCAATGCTGGGAACGCGATATATCGATACTTCTCCTGCTGTTTCAACCGCGACACCGGCACCCTAAAGATCCGGGACAGATCCTCGACGAAGCATATCGTGGGGATTCCATCACGGCTTGTCATGGGGTTCTTGTGAATCATTGGTGTCTCCACCACGATTTTTTCCAACGTCGCGAATACGAGTGTTCGTGATGGGCCGGACAATGAACCGGACAGTGTGTGCACGTTCGGGCAATGCGCTCCGACGGTAGCTCCAAGCAGGTCGCACGCTCCCAGTCACTCTTCAGAACAAATTCGAGCACACGTTTTTTCGACCAACACGGGCGCGCCTCGTGAGTTTGGTTGCGGTATCTCTGCACCCGCGCTCGCTGGAGCAACCCGAAGTAGGGCAGCTCGGGAATCGGAGATGCGCCTTCGCGGAGCAGTGCGTCGAGTCGCTGTCTCGAAATCCCGATGGCCTTCGCCAGATCGTCAGCGAAGCACACCAGAGGGAGATCGGCGAAACGCTCCGCGATCGATCGGGCCCCCCGTGCCAATAATCTGTGAGACAACCTTCCTCGGGAAATTACGGTAGGGGCGGGGAGGGTTCGATGGATGATTCGCATGCCAGGAACTGTGGAGATGGACGTGGTCGTGGGGGCGGAGGCGGGACGTAATCCGGTAGTGGTGTTGGCGACACTGCCTGCCCAGCCGCTTTACGAGCCCAGTAGCCGCGCGGTGGGAGTGGCACTTGCTGTCGTCGACAAGCCTTGGCCAGCGCGACATCCGATACACCAAACTGCGCCGCCGCACGCTGGACCGGCAACGACCAGACCAGCTCGTATAGCTCTTCTCGGAAATCGCTGCTTGAACGGTGGTCCACGCGCCAGACCGTACTACGGTCTTCAACGCGGGTCCAAAGGGAACCGACACCACCCGAGAAGAACGAACGTCCCCCAACGACGAATTGCCAGACCTGCATCCGCCACTCATACTCAACGCATGGATCAGTGATTGCGCGCCGCCACGGCCGGCGCGCATGAAGCCGACGGCGCACGTCCTCGGCCGAGCCAACGCGAACTCTCGCTCGCGGCTGTCACGAACTCTTGACTGATGGCTCCTGGCTACCGCCGGCCTACGTGATCCCGGGGAGGGGCCATGTGGGGACAGGTACGACCCCAGATCGGACGCGACCAGCCCGGTTCGTGGGATCGGGATCACGGCAGCCGATCCGGTTCGAGTGAGCGCGACCGAAACGAGGAACGCGACCCACGCGACGTGTTCACTAAGGACGTCGACCTGCCGCGCAGACGTGAGCGCCGGCCTGTTCGCGAGCGCGATCGCGTCTACGAGATCAATGGCAGCGAAAGCCGAATGCTGGGGACGATCGGCGCGTTTCGGGTCCTTTCCGAGAGCGACCTTCACGATCTGGTGGACGATTCTCGCGAGGGGCGTCGAAGCGCCCGGCATCTCGAAGAAGAGGGACTGATACGAACGAGTCCGCTCAGCTCGGAGGACCGAGCCGTCGTCCTCACTGAGCGCGGGCGAGACCTCCTCGAAGCCAACCGATACGAACGCCAGGACCGCGCGCACGAATCCGGACAGACCTTCTACGCCGGGCTCAGGAAGCCGCGCGAGCTGACGCATGACACCACGGTCTATCGCGCCTACCAGCGCGCTGAGGAGCGCGTGCGCAACGGAGGCGGCCAGGTCCGGCGAGTCGTCCTCGACTACGAGCTGAAGCGCGAGTATCAACAGTTTCTTCACGAGCGCAATCGCGGCAAGAAGGACTGCGACGGCCGGCCGGATCGTGAGCCAGAAGAGATCGACCGCTGGGCGCGGGAACACGAGCTGCCGTGCGACGATGGCCACGTCCGCTTCCCGGACGCCCGCATCGAGTACGAGGACCGGGACGGTCGCTCGCGGCATGAGGACGTCGAGGTCGTCACCGGGCACTATCGCGGCGCCCACGCCGGGAGCGCGGCCAAGTCAGGGTTCACCTGCTATGTCGTGATCGGCGGGATGGTCGGCGGGCGCGGTGGCGGCGGTCGACGGACGGCGCATCCGCGAATCGCGGAGGAGTTGATTCGATGACACTGCCGCTGACCGTTGGACGATAGAGCTTGCGAACGCGGAGCGCATGGACGCCATTGCCGCCTTCGGCTTCACCGAGCGCCAGGCGCGATTCCTGCTGAACGTGCTGCTGCACTCGGGCGTCTTCATCGAGCGCCAGTACTGCAGCTTCGCCGGCATCGTCCACGGCCAGAAGAGCACCGACTTCATCAAAACGCTCGTCGAGCGGCGATTCGCGACGCCGATCACCACCGGAAAGCTCCATCGCGGGCGAATGTTCCACGTCCACTACAAGCCTCTATGGGCGGCCATCGGCGAGCCAGACAACCGGTTCCGGAAACCGACTGCTCAGGGACGGATGATCGAGCGCGTCATGCTCCTCGATGCGGTCCTCGATGCCCCAGAGTTCACATGGCTGGGCCCGTCCGCTGACAAGCGCCGTTACTTCGTGCGGCATCTCGGGGATCGGCTTGAGAGGCAGGATTACCCGCACCTGCTGTTTGGCGATGGACCCACGAGGGCGGTCCGCGACTTCCCGGACAAGCTGCCGATTGGGGTGTCGCCCTCAATCGAGCCGCATGTCTTCGTCTACCTCGTGACACGTCCGTCACCGATGGACTTCCGCCTCTTCCTCCTGCGGCACACTGCCCTGCTC
>JBOGIV010000179.1:0-8402 GCA_050747925.1 Vicinamibacterales bacterium | reverse complement strand
ACATGAAGGGGCCTGATTACACCGCTCACGCCTACGGGCCCGATTCACCGGAGATCAGAGAGACGCTGAGCGAGCTCGACCGTCAATTGACGAAGGTCATCGCCGCTCTGGATCGCAAGGCGGGACTGCATCAAACCGTCATCGCGATCACTGCCGACCACGGAATGCCCTCGGAGCCGCAGGCCGGACGCCGGCATTACGACGACGAAGTCGTCCGAGCGATTCACCAGCGTTTCGACCCCGAAGGCAAGCTCGTCCAGTACTACGCCGACCCCGCCAACCAGCAGATCTACATCGACGCGACCCGGCTGGGGGCGCTAGGCATCTCACTCAAGGACGTCGCGAGCTTCCTCGAGACGCAGCCATACATCGCGGCCGCGTTCACGGAAGAAGAAGTGCGCGCGGCCGGCCAGACACTGAATCAACCATGAACTCCGGATCGGAGCAGGCAGCGAGGCGCACAGCAGCAGCGGACCTGGTCAGCTGCCGGTGTTGAGTTTGGGGCGCCACCCAGGGCACCTGAGGATCCTAAACACCTCCGGTACCCTAGCGAAGCTTCGCCTCAAACCGCCCAGAAAGACACGTCGGCTCCGCTTCGCTAGAGGGCAGTGTCTTCTTGCCCCGCTCCGCGGGGCGGACATCTTCCGCGGCCTGCCAGAAACTTGCTTCAACTGTCGCCATGCAGGCCTTAGAAGATGTCTAGGTGTTAATCAGTACCGATAGTGCGCCGATTTGTACGGCCCGTCGACCGAGACGCCGATGTAGTCGGCCTGCTCCTTGGTCAACGTCGTCAGCTTGACGCCGAGCTTTTCGAGATGCAGGCGAGCGACCTCTTCGTCCAACTTCTTCGGCAAGATGTAGACGCGTTTGGTGTCGTAGTTACTGCCCGAGAGCGTCGGGTGACCCATGGTGCCGAAGTGTAAGTCGAGCTGAGCCAGCACCTGATTCGTGAAGGAAGACGACATCACGAATGACGGATGGCCGGTCGCGCAGCCCAGGTTGAGCAGGCGCCCCTCGGCAAGGATGAGCACGCTGTGCTCGCCGCGCTTGGCGTCTGCCGGGAACACCCATTCGTCGTACTGCGGCTTCACGTTGATGCGCTTGGCCCCGCTCCGCGCCAGGCCCGCCATATCGACTTCGTTGTCGAAGTGGCCGATGTTGCCGACTATCGCTTTGTCCTTCATGCGGCGCATGTGGTCGGCCGTGATGATGTTTCTGTTGCCCGTCGCCGTAATGAAGATGTCAGCGCTCCCGATGACGTCCTCTAGCGTCGTCACCTGATACCCTTCCATCGCCGCCTGCAGCGCGCAAATGGGATCGATCTCGGTGACGATCACCCGGCAGCCCTGTCCTTTGAGTGATTGTGCGCAGCCCTTGCCGACGTCGCCGTAGCCGCAGATCACGGCAACCTTGGCTGAGAGCATCACGTCACTGGCACGGTTCAGGCCGTCGATGAGCGAGTGACGGCAGCCGTAGAGGTTGTCGAACTTGCTCTTGGTCGCGGAGTCGTTGACGTTGATCGCGGGAAACAGGAGGGTGTTGGCCGACGTCATTTCATAGAGCCGCTTGACCCCCGTGGTGGTTTCCTCGCTCACGCCTTTGATGCCTTGTGCGAGCGCGCTCCAGCGACCTGGATGGGCGGCCAGCTCTTTCTGCAATGACTGCAGAATCACGCCCCATTCTTCGGGTTCGACCTCGGCGTCGAAGGCGGGAATCTTGCTAGCCTGCTCATACTCGTAGGCTTTGTGGACAAAAAGCGTGGCGTCGCCACCATCGTCGACGATTTGCGTCGGGCCGCTGCCGTCGGGCCACACGAGCGCCTCGACCGTGCACCACCAGTACTCCGGAAGCGTCTCGCCTTTCCACGCAAACACAGGTGTGCCCCTGGGGTGCTCAGGGGTCCCACCCGTTTCGGGCCGGCCCACGACAACGGCCGCGGCAGCGTGGTCCTGCGTCGAGAAGATGTTGCAGCTGACCCATCGCACGTCGGCGCCAAGGTCGGTCAGCGTCTCGATCAGAACGGCCGTCTGCACGGTCATGTGCAGCGAGCCCATGATTCTGGCGCCCGTAAGCGGATGCTTGCCGGCGTAGCGTGCGCGCAGCGCCATGAGCCCGGGCATCTCGTGTTCGGCGAGTCGGATCTCTTTCCGCCCGAACTCGGCGAGGCTCAGGTCTCTCACCTTGAACGGCTCGCGGCCGGCCTTCGTGGCCAGCTCGAATGGATGGGCCTCTTTCACTGCGCTACTCATCGGGATCTCCTGAACTGAAACTTTGCACTTTGAACTGAAACTTTGAACTTCAACTGTCAACTCTTGAACTCTTCAACTTTCAACTTTCACCGCCGTGGCGGCAAACAATCCCGGGCCTTTGACTTCTGTCTCAACAGGGAGCGGTCTCACGTTGGCGCGATTGAAGCCTGCTCCTTCGAAATACCTTTTCATCGCTTTCTCTGAAAAGCCAAGCCAGACGTGGCCCATCTGCTGCTGGTATTCGCTCCGGTCATGCGGCAGCATGTCCACGACCAACACGCGTCCGCCTGGCTTCAGTACTCGTCGTACCTCAGCGAGCGTGCGCGCCGGATCGGGAGCGTGATGCAACACGAGCGCGACAATCGCGATGTCGAGCTGACCGTCGTCAATCGGCAGCGCTTCGAGGTCCCCTCGCCGAATCTCGACGTTCGCGACGCCTTTCAGCCGCCGCCGGGCCGCTTGCACCATGTCGGGCGACGCGTCCACCGCGATCACGCGCGCCACGAATGGCGCAACCAGACCGCTCACGTGTCCTGTGCCGCATCCCAGGTCTCCGACGACGAGATTCGAATCGAGCAACGCGAGCAACGCGTGCAAATCAAATCGTTCTCCGAACAGATCGTTTCGGACCACTTCCCACTGCCCTGAGGCCGAGGCGAAGAATTCTTCCGATTTCGATCGACGGCGAGCCAGCACAGACTTGAGCCGCCGCTCATCCTGCTCAGCGCCGTTGGTGCCTGACACCTGTTCGCGAATCACCGACCAAAGCCGCCTGGCCGGGCCATCCAGGTCGTCCGATACCATTCCGTAGAACCGGCTCGTGCCGTCCCGCCTCGAGACGACCCACCCATCGTCGGCCAGGGTTTTCAGATGGCGGCTGACCGTTGATTGCGGCAGTTGAAGGACCGAGCAGATCTCGCCGACCGTGAGCTCGTGCCGTTCCAGTGGCAGAAGCATCCGGCAGCGGATGGGGTCGGCCAAGGCGGCCATGTGGTCCAGGATTGGGGCGGCAGCGATATTCATCCGTATATCCGGATGGATGGAATGATAATGGACTCCCCTGACGCTGTCAATCAATCCGAAGGTGCCTAAGGTGCCAGGGGTGCCAAGGGTGCCAAAGGGTGCGTGCCAGACGTGCCTGAGAGCTGAAGCGCAAACAGCGCAGCCTGCCTCGCCAAAGGCTCGCGGTAAACGCGGGCCAGCGAAGGTCGGTATCATCTGGCAACATGCGACGCTCACTCGTGCTTCTGACAGTATTACTAGCCCTTGCAGTCGCCCACCTGAGGGCTGACGACGCTGAGAAGTATTGGGCGCAGTGGCGCGGGCCCTATATGACGGGTGTCTCCAAGACTGCGCGTCCGCCGGCGACCTGGGGTGAGAGTCAGAACGTCAAGTGGAAGGTCGAAATCCCAGGCCGCGGATCGTCGTCGCCGGTGGTGTGGGGCGATCGGATTTACCTGCTCTCGGCGATTCCGAAAGGTGTTGACGGCGCCGCGCAGCATCAGCCCCGTGGCAGCCTCTCGCCACGAGGCGTTCACCAATACAAAGTGTTTGCCCTCGATCGGGCGACTGGTAAGACCGTGTGGGAGAAAACGGCGCGCGAAGAAGAGCCGCACGAGGCGTCCCACGGCGAGAACGGCACGTGGGCGTCGAGCTCGGCGATTACCGACGGCACGCACATCATCGCGTATTTCGAATCCCGCGGCCTCTACGCCTACGACACGAACGGCACGCTGCTGTGGCAGACCGACTTCGGTGACAAGCGCATGCGCAATCAGTTCGGAGAGGGTTCGACGCCGGCGCTCTACGGCAACTCTGTCGTCGTCGTGTGGGATCAGATCAACGGACCGTCGTTTATCGTGACGCTCGACAAGCGCACGGGAAAGGAATTGTGGCGAACCAGTCGCGGCGACGAGATGGACACGTGGGCCACTCCACTGGTCGTCGAGCACCAGGGCCGGCAGCAGGTCATCGTCAACGCCATGACGAAAATCAAGAGCTACGATCTCCGGACCGGCGCGGTCCTGTGGGAGGGTCCTGGCACGACGATGAACGTGATTCCGTCACCGGTGTCCGGGCACGGCATGGTCTTCGTCATGAGTGGCTTCCGCGGCAACAACCTCAAGGCCATTCGGCTCGCCGATGCCAAGGGCGACATCAGCCAGAGCGGCGCCATCGCCTGGCAACTCGATCGCGACACTCCGTACGTACCTTCTCCCCTCCTGTACGACAACGTGCTCTACTTCCTGAAAACCAACAACGGATTGCTGTCTGCGTTCGAGGCGACGACGGGCAAGCCGTTCTATCAGGTCCAGCGGCTCACCAAGGCGCCCGAGATTTTCTCCTCGCCGGTCGGCGCCGACGGCAGGGTCTACATCACCGGCCGAGAGGGCGTCACGCTTGTACTCAAGCACGGCCCGGCGTTTGAGATCGTCGCCGAAAACACCTTGGACGACGGCTTCGACGCCTCGCCGGCCCTCGTCGACAACCAGATCTTCATGCGCGGGTATCGATATCTGTACTGCATCGAGTGAACGCAGGCGACCCTAAAGGGTCGCCTCTACATAAGAGAACGGACCCTAAAGGGTCGCCTCTGCATAAGAGACGTACGTAGAGGCATAAGAGACGTAACGTAGAGGCAACCGTTTAGGGTTGCCTGAGTCTCCCGCCGCTGCCGGTTGCCGGTCCCGCCTCCTATCCCATGCAACCAAATCGGAGGTTGGCCCGTCTATGTGCTTTGAGCGTATAGTCTCAAGGCACCTATGGACAAGTTCAGACCAGAAACCTTTCTGCCGCTGACGCCCGTCGCCTTCGAAATCCTGCTGGCGCTGGCCGACGGCGAGCGGCACGGCTACAGCATCCTGCAAGAAGTCGAGTCGCGCTCGGGCGGCGCCGTGTCCCTTCACGCGGGTACGCTCTACCGGGCGCTGGCGCGGCTGCTTGAAAGCGCCCTCATCGATGAGCTCAACGAGTCGCCCGATCCGACGAGCGGCGACGAGCGGCGCCGCTACTACCGGCTCACCACGCGTGGCATCGCCGTCGCGAAAGCCGAAGTCATACGGCTCGAGGGCCAACTCTCGGCCGCTCGATCACGGCGTCTTCTAAAGGGCGTCCGAGCGTGAAGCCGCCACGCCGTTCGTGGATCGCCGAGTCGCTGTTCAGCCTCTTGCTGCTGGCCTACCCGCGAGCGTTTCGACGGCGCTTCGGCGACGAGATGCGAGACGACTTTCGCCGCACCCGCCTTCGCACCCCTGGCACCTCCAGCACCTTTGGCACCCTTGGCACCTTTGGCACATCTGGCACCTTTGGCACCTCTGGCACCTCTGGCACCTTTGGCACTTTTGGCGCCTTGGTCGTCGAGGGTCTGCGCGAACGCTGGTCGGCCCTCGTTCGTTGGTCCTTCTATCCCAACCACACGCCCCATCTGTACGAACCCGCCGGGAGGCACGCAATGTTCTGGGATACGCTTCGCTCCGATATCCGCCACACCCTGCGGATGGCTGCTAAAGCGCCGCTTTTCACCGCGCTCACCATCCTGGCGCTCGCGCTCGGCATCGGCGCAACCAGCGCCATCTTCGCCGTCGTCAATGGCGTGCTGCTTCGATCGCTGCCCTATCAGGATACGGACCGTCTCGTGAACGTGTGGAGCGACGCCACGCTCGAGAAGCGTTCGAGGAATCCGATCTCGCCAGCGAACTTCCTCGACTTCGAGCAGATGAACGAGACCGTCGACGCCGTGGCTGCTTATTACACGTTCGTGACGCCCCAGAAGATTGCGTCGGACAACGGCGCTGAGGTCGCGATTTCCGTCGTGGTCACGCCGAATCTGTTCAATGTGCTGGGCCGCAGCGCGGCTCTGGGACGCGCGCTCGGTTCGCAGGACGTGGCGGGTGTGGCGGTCTTGAGCGATGGGTTCTGGAGACGACGGTTTGGCGCGGACCCGACCATCGTGGGGAAGATGTTGAACCTCGTTCCGACTCCGGTCCAGATCGTCGGCGTGATGCCGTCGGATTTCGTCTTTCCGTATCCCGGCATGCTCGGCCCCAGCGGTTTTACTCGAGTTACCCAAGTGGACATGTGGACGCCCATGGTGTTTTCCGGACCGCAGGCGCAGTCACACCGCATGCTGACCTCTTCGAACCAGCTGACCCGCAACACTCATTGGCTCGGGGCGATCGGCAGGCTGAAACCAGGCGTCACCGTCGAGGCGGCCGAAGCAGACATGAAGACGATCGCGGCTCAACTCGAGCAGACCTATCCCGAGACGAACAAGGGATGGGGCGCGACGGTGGTGCCGACGATGGAGCAAGCGGTCGGCAGCATCCGAGGAGCGTTGTTCATCCTCATGGCCGGCATCGGGTGCGTGCTGCTCATGGCCTCGGTCAACGTCGCGAACCTTCTGCTCGCGCGCAGCATCGCGCGTGAAAAGGAGCTGGCGACGCGGGCGGCTCTCGGCGCCGGGCGGTCCCGCCTGGCTCGTCAGCTGCTGACCGAGAGCGTTCTGTTCGCGGTCGCCGGCGGAGTCGTTGGTCTGCTCATCATGCGCTGGGGCGTTCAAGGTCTTGTCGCCGTGGCGCCAGCCGACCTTCCCCGCTTGCACGAAGTTTCGGTGGACATTCGCGTCGTGCTCGTGACGGCGCTCACGACGATGCTCACGGGCATCCTTGTGGGTCTCCTGCCGGCCATGAGCTCAGCCGGCATCAGCCCGCAGTCGACGCTGCAGGACCACAACCGCGGCACCGTTGGCGGATCCATTCGGCGACGCGCCCGCGCCGCACTCGTCGTCGCTGAGGTGGCGCTGGCCGTGGCATTGACGACGGGAGCCGGTCTTCTGATCCGAAGCTTTGTGAGCGTCTTGAATGTGAATCCCGGATTCGAAACCGAACATTTGCTCACGTGGCAGATGAACGTCCCGGATCGACTGCGATCACCAGAGGAGCGACTGGCCTTCTATCGCGACTTCTTCGCTCGAATGGAAGCGCTCCCAGGCGTCGCTCAGGTTGGCGGCACGACGCGAATTCCGCTCGGCAGTACGTCGGTCACCACCACCGTGCAGATCGACGGCAAGCCCGTGCCCTCCGCGGAACTGCCCGAAGTGCAGTTCCGGCGCGCGATGCACAACTACTTCAGCGCAATGGGTATTCCTGTCGTCAAGGGACGCGGCTTCAATCTCGACGACGGGCCGACGGCGCCGCCAATCGTCGTCATTAATCAGACGATGGCTCGTCGTTTGTTCGCCGGCGAGGACCCCGTTGGCCAACGTGTCAGGATGGGCTCGGGAACGTCGGGGCCGTGGTCCACAATCGTCGGGGTGATCGGCGACGTACGGCATGGAGGGTTGGAAGAAGAACCCCAGCCTGAGATGTACATCACCTATCTGCAGAATCCCCCGGTCTCACCATTCATCGTCATTCGCGCGACCGGCGATCCTGCCGGGCTGGTCGAGACCGTGAAAGCCGAAGCGCGAAACATCGACAAGGACCTTCCGCTCATCGATATCCGCACGATGGCCACAATGCGCTCCGAAGTGCTGGCTCAGCGACGGTTCATTCTTGTTCTGGTGGCGGCGTTCGGCGCCTTGGCGCTCGGCCTTGCGGCCATCGGCGTCTACGGCGTCATGTCGCTGGTGGTGAGCGAACGCACCCGCGAGGTCGGCGTGCGACTGGCACTAGGCGCGAATCCGGCAGAAGTCTTGCGCATGATCCTGCGTCAGGCACTCACACTCGCAGGGTCGGGAGCCGTTATCGGGATTCTGGCAGCGGCGGTCCTCACACCGCTCATGGCGAGTCAGCTATTCGGCGTCGGGCCGATTGATCCCACAACATTCGCCATGGTGCCGATTCTGCTGATCGCGATCGGCACGATCGCGGCGATCGTCCCTGCTCGACGAGCGATGCGCGTCGATCCGTTGACGGCGCTGAGATACGAATGAAAGTTGAAAGTTCAGAGTTGAAAGTTGAAAGTTTCAGTTGAAAGTTGAAGTTCAGTTGCGGTTTCAGTTTAATGGTTCAGTTCCACTTGAAGTCGGCGCAGAAGCTTCTCGCTGCTAGTGTCTCGTCTCCGAAGTCTTGTTGCATTCGGCTCGCGCTGCATCCCGGCGGGCGGCGTTGCTCCTCCTTCAAATACCCCCAGTATTCTCAGTCGTCGCGCCTT
>JBOGIV010000178.1:0-17121 GCA_050747925.1 Vicinamibacterales bacterium | reverse complement strand
GTTCGGGTTGAAGGCATCGTGATACAGGAATACCGGGTTGCCTTCGACGGTTCCAGGGATGTCGGCGCGAATCCGCTTGGGATCCGTGTACATCTGTCTCACCTTCTGCTGCACGGTCTTCGCATCATCGGCCAGATCGATGGTGTTGTTGTAGCTCTTGCTCATCTTGCGGTTGTCGAGTCCGGGCAGCCGGGGCGTGGGCGTCAGCAGCGTCTGCGGCTCGACGAACACGTCGCCGTAGAAGTTGTTGAAGCGGCGAACGACCTCTCGAGCCAGCTCGAGGTGCGCCACTTGATCTTCACCAACGGGCACCCAATGCGCGTTGTAGACCACGACGTCCGCCGTCTGCAACAGGGGATAGCCCAGGAAGCCAATGCTCGACAGATCGCGGTCGTTCAACTGTTCTTTCTGCTCTTTGTAGGTCGGCACGCGCTCGAGCCACGGAATCGGCGTCACCATCTGGAGCAGCAAATAGAGCTCCGCGTGCTCGGGGACCATCGACTGGACAAAAAACGTGCTCCGCTCCGGGTCCAGGCCGACGCCGATCCAATCGGCCACGTTGTCGAAGGCAGTGTCGACAATGTCAGCAGTGTCGGCGTAGTTGGTCGTCAGCGCGTGCCAATCGACGACGCAATAGAAGCAGTCGTATTGGGCCTGCAGCTTCACCCAGTTCTGAAGCGCGCCGACCAGGTGACCCAGATGAAGCTTGCCTGTCGGGCGCATCCCCGACATCACGCGCTGTCGCATCAGAGCAGCCACCTCAGGATGGCGCTCTGCACCGGCCTCGTCATCCAGGTGAGCACGCCGCTCAACATGAGGGCGTAAAGCAACAGAAACCCGTACGGACGCAGGCGTTCGATGGCATAGCCGGCAGTGTGTGGCAGCACACCAATCAGCACGTTGCCCCCATCGAGCGGCGGCACCGGCACCATGTTGAAAACCGCGAGCAGCACGTTGAGCAGTACGAAGAAACCCAGCGTGTTCCGGATGAGACCTTCGGTTGGCACAACCGACAAGAGGATAGCCGCCAGCACCGCGAGCACGAGATTGCTGATTGGGCCGGCGGCGGCGATCAGCGCAAAGTCACGCTTTGGTGAGCGCAGGCGCCGGGAATTGACGGGAACCGGCTTCGCCCAGCCAATCAGCGGAAGGCCCGTTGAGATCGCAATCAGCGGGAACAGCAGCGTCCCGATCGGATCGACGTGCACCGCGGGATTCAGTGAGAGTCGCCCGAGCAGCCGCGCCGTGGGATCGCCCAGTCGATCGGCAGCCCATGCATGCGCCGCTTCGTGGAACGAGAGCGACGCGATCAGCACCGCCATACCGATCAGAATCTGAATGAGATCAAGGCCGGTCAAGGACTTCTAAAAGTATCACGATGGCGGGCTACAGGTTCGCCTGCGGGCGCGCCGGTGGGTTGGCAGGATTCGCCGAAAAGTACGCAATCACCGCGTCGGCCGCTTTGGCGCCGACCACGGCGCTCAGTTCCTCTCGAGTCGCGCGTCGGACGCCTGCGAGGCTGCCAAACGCCGTCAACAGCGTTTTGCGGCGCCGCAAGCCGATGCCAGGCACATCGTCGAGCTCAGACCGAAGGTCACGTCGGGCTCGCGATTGGCGGTGGAACGTGAGCGCAAAACGGTGAGCCTCATCGCGAATGCGCTGCAGCAGCCTGAGCGCCGTGCCATGCGAGGCGAACGCGATCGGCGCCGACCGATCGCGCGTGAAGACGAGCTCTTCCTTTTTTGCGAGACCAATCGCCACGAGATTCGACAGGCCAACGGCCTCGAGCGCGGTGTACGCGGCGTTCAACTGCCCCTTGCCCCCATCAATCACGATGAGGTCTGGAAACGGCCCGCCCTGCTCGAGCACGCGAGAGTAGCGGCGCCGCACCACCTGCTCCATCGCGGCGAAGTCGTCGAGGAAGCGGCCATCCTCGAGCCCAGCCTCGGCATTCGCGGTGCGCCACTCACGGTTCGCCGGGGTTCCCGTCCGGCGGACGTCGAGGTCAGAGGCCCGGACCTTGAACTTCCGATATTCGCTCGGCCGCATCCGTCCATCGACGCACACGACCATCGCCGCCACCGTCTCGCTCCCCTGAATGGTCGAAATGTCGAAGCACTCGATACGACGTGGGAGCGAAGGCAAGCGGAGCGACGACTGCAGGCTCTCGAGCGCCTCGTAGTTGGCCGTCGCATGGCCATCGAATTTCGTGCGATACGACAGGGCGGCATTCCGGCGAACGAGATCGATCAGCCCCTTCTTATCGCCGCGTTGCGGCACCATCAGGCGGACCTTTCGGCCGGCCCGGGTCGTCAACCAGGACTCCAGCAGGTCGCGTTCGGCCAGCGCCAGCGGCACATGAATCTCGGGCGGCGGAGACTGCTCGACGTAGAACTGCTGAACCGCCGCTTCGAGGACCTCGAGTTCGCTCGCCGCGTTCTCCTGAGCGTCGGAGACAAACTCCACACGTTCGACGACGCGGCCGCTCCGGACCAGGAAGACGTGCACGACGGATCCTTGGGTGCCTAGCTTCAACCCGAAAACATCCCGATCGCCCAACTCGTTCGACGCCATCTTCTGCTGTCGCTCGCGGACGGCCTGAACCGTTCGCATCGCATCGCGGAGCTGCGCCGCCTGCTCGAAGCGCTCTTCAGCCGCCGCCTCGACCATGCGCGCGTGTAGCTGGTCGGCCAGCTCCTGATTGCGCCCCTCGAGGAACAGCTTGGTGTCGGCGACGGCGATCGCGTACTGCTCTGCGCTGCAGATGCTCGCGACGCACGGCGACTGGCAGCGCTTGATGTCGTACTCGAGACACGGCCGCGCACGCTGCCCGGTGATCACCTCGTTGCACGATCGCATCCCGAACAGCTTGTGGGTCAGGCTCATGGTCCGGCGCGCGAACTTCGCCGGCAGCAACGGACCGGCGTAGACGTTGCCGTCGCGCTCGACCGACCGCGTCACCAGAACCCGCGGAAACGCCTCGGTGGTCGTCAGCTGCAGATACGGATAGTTCTTGTCATCGCGCAGCAGGATGTTGAACTTGGGTTGACGCTGCTTGATGAGGTTGTTTTCGAGCGCCAGGGCTTCGACGACCGAATCGGTGACGATGACCTGGAGTCGAGCGATCTCATCCAGGAGTGCATCTCGTTTGGGATCCGATCCGTAGAGGCCCAAGTAGCTGCGCACACGATCCCTCAGCGCGCGGGCTTTGCCGACGTAGATCGTGTCGCCCGCGTCGTTCAGATACAGATACACGCCTGGTTGTTCGGGCAGTCGCTGGATCTGTTCCTTGAGATCAGAGATAGGCATCAGCTACTCTTAGGCCCACTTTCATTATGACCGTCACAGGCGCCATCGGTGCCGTCTGTATGTTTCCGCTGCGCGCGATCATCAGCGCATCGGTGGCTCTCGGAATTCACCCCAATACGCTCACGCTCATCGGTGTCCTGGTCAACGTCGTCGCCGCCTGGGCCCTCGCACAGGATCGATTCGTCCTGGCGGGCGGCATCATGATCGTCGCCAACATCTTCGACTTCATCGATGGCAAGGTGGCGCATTTGACCGGCAAGCAATCGGCCTTTGGCGCCTTCTGGGATTCGACCCTCGATCGGTTTTCCGATCTCGCGCTCTTCACGGGTCTGATTTGGTTGTACTCAAAACTGGGCCGTGAAGGCTACGTGCTCATCGCCACGCTGACGCTCATCTTCTCCATCATGACAAGCTACGCGCGCGCGCGGGCGGAGTCGCTGGTCGACAAGTGCAAGGTCGGTTTCATGGAGCGGCCTGAACGCATCGTGCTCTTCATGATCGGGGCGTTCACCGACCGGATGGCCGGTGTGCTCTGGGTGATCCTCACGCTCTCAATCGTCACGGTCGCCAACCGGATCTACTACACCTACCTCGCGCTCAACCGCCTGCCGATGCCGTCTACGGCTGGAGCCGGCGGAACGCTCTGGCGCTTCTTCTTCTGGCGGGATGAGCGAGCGACGCTGCCCTACGATCTCTGGGTGGTGGCGATCCTGGCGTTTGTCTGGCTGACTCCGCCAGATTGGTTGAACGATCCGACCGCGCAGGGCATGGGGCTCGTCGCGCTGCTCGGCGGCTAGGCCTTGACGCCGAAGGCCGCCATCAGGCGGCCTTCCTTGCGACTCGTTTCGGTTTGAAACCGCCCCACACTGCTTTTCGGCCCATCTCACCGTCGTTTCACTTCATGACGCTTTCCGCTTCTTGGCTACCGCCGTCTTCCCGACTGCCTTCAGGTTCGTCGCCTTGCGCGCGGGGGCGGCCTCGGGGACTTTCGCAGTCTTCTTCCGGCCCGAGCTGACCTGGTCGAGGCTCCTGCGCAAGGCCTCCATCAAGTCGACGACCTTTGGTGGCGCCACTTCCTCGGGCGCCACGATCTCCTCCCCGGCGACCTTCGCGTCGATGATCGCGCGCAGGCCTTCCTTGTACTCGTCCTTGTAGTCCTTCAGATCGAGCTCGCCCTCGATGCTCTCGATCACCTGACGGGCAAGCTTCATCTCCGCGGGATTGACCTTGCCTCGTACGTCGCGAAGCTCATCAATCTGATCGATCGTGCGAATCTCGGCAGCGTGATGCAGCGTGTACATCACCATGCCCTGCTTGTGCGGCTTGACTGCGACCAGGTACTCGCGGCCATGAATCGCGCACTTGCCGATGCCAGCCTTTCCCTGCATGCCCTCTCGCATCACGGCGTACGCATCGGCCGCCATCGCGCCCTCGGGCGCGAGGTAGTAGGTCTTGTCGACATACATCGGATCGATCGCATCTGACTTGGTGAATTGCATCAGATTGATCACCTTGGTGGATTCGGTCTTCACCTTGGCGATGTCTTCGTCGCTGACGACAACCCACCGGCCCTTTTCGAACTCGTACCCCTTCACCACCTCGGCGGACGTAATCTCACGCTCGCACTTGGGACACCACTTCTTCTGCTGAATCTTGGTCTGACATTCGCTGTGCAGCTGGTTGAACGACAACGCAGCTGCCGACTCGGTAGCCGGATAGACCCGGACCGGGATGTTGACGAGACTGACTTTGATGTAACCCTTCCACGTCGGCCGTGCTGCCATTGACGCCCCCTCGCTATCGGTCAGGTTTCAACTCAACGATAGCGGATTTCCGTCGCCGTCCGTCCGCCGAAGCCTTGGCGTAGGCGGAAGGCCGCAACGCGAGACGTCGCCGAAGCTCGCTGGGATATCGGCGCGAGCGCAGGCGGGCCGCAATTAGACCGACTCCCGGGCGTCGCGTCCGCCCAGATGCAGGCCAGGACCATCGCCGATTTCGATGGCGTGGGACTCGATCTTCTGCCGCAACAGCCGGCGAACTTCGCCCAAATAAGCCCCCGGAACGAGCAGTCGCTGGGCCAGTGGGCTGGTTCGGGACACCAGGATCAACGTCTGAACTTCGGCAGTCTTCCAGGACAATCCGCCGATCTCGACATACGGCATGAACCCGCTGTCGGTCCAGATGCCGTCCTCATACAGGCCGCGGCCAATTCGGGTCGAGAGCGGAAGCAGATAGCCGTAATAGCCAAACATCATCGAGACGCCGAACAGCGAGGTCCCGGGTCTGGGCACGACGAACACCGTGACGAAGAGCAGGACGCCTAGCATCACTCCAATCGCCAGGCTCACCGAGTAATAAGGCGGCTTGGGAGACGGCCACACCAGGACGGCCAGACGGCGACGCCGAGCCCAATGGATCAACTCGAACGCGACGCGCGTGTTGACAACGACGAAGAGCAGTCCGAGCCCCATCAGCGCGTAATGCAACAGGTCCGTCAGCTGCTGGCCATTCATATCGTCGGATCAAAGCATCGCCGGCATCTCGCCTCGTAGGTACCTTGTGCCCCCAACAGCACGCGGTCCCTGCTGTGAACCAGCCGTTGCGTGTGATTCGCCGGATTCCCACACACCATACAGATGGCGCGCGTCTTGGTGATGTACTCAGCGATGGCGAGCAGCTGTGGCATCGGCTCGAATGGCTTGCCGAGGTAGTCCTGGTCGAGGCCGGCGACGACGACCCGCAATCCCCGAGCCGCGAGCGAGGTTGCCACAGCCGGCAGCTCGGCATCGAAAAACTGCCCCTCGTCGATGCCTATCACTTCGGTTTCGGGCCGAACTTTCGAGAGCAGCACTCGCGACGTGGCGGCCGCCTCCGAGGGAATCCGGAGCTCGCTGTGCGACACGATATGGTCGTCGGAATACCGCGTGTCGACGGCGGGCTTGAAGATCTGGACCTGCTGGCGGGCAATCTGCGCGCGGCGCAGCCGCCGAATCAGCTCCTCGGTCTTGCCACTGAACATGCTGCCGACGATGACTTCGATCCAGCCCGTCGCCGGCGTGCGAACGACATCCATCAGCCTACGCTCGGGCCAGGTACTCTCCGGTCTCAGTGTTGACGCGAATGACGTCTCCTTCGCCGACGAAGGGAGGCACCTGGACGACAACCCCCGTCTCGAGAGTCGCTGGTTTCATCTGATTAGTCGCCGTCGCGCCCTTGATGGCCGGCATGGTCTCGACCACCTTCAAGTCGACCGTCATCGGCAGCTCGATCCCGACCGGCCGTTCGCCGTAGAACTCTACGCGAATGTTCATTTCGGGCTTGAGGAAGCCAACCAACTCGCCGAGGTCGTCTGTCGAGATTTGGACCTGCTCAAACGACTCGGTATCCATGAAATGGTAGCCGTCGCCGTCGTTGTACAGGTACTGCATTTCCTTCTCGTCCAGCGTCGCCCGCTCGACCAGGTCTTCTGAGCGAAGCTTCTGCTCGGACTGAGCCTGCGTCCTAAGGTTGCGCATCTTGACACGAACGAAACCGCGGAGGTTGCCCGGCGTGACGTGCTGGCGATCGAAAATCCGATAGAGCTCGTTGTCGATCTTGACGATCATGCCCTTCCGGAGCTGCGTTGCGAGAAGCGTATCTGCCATAAAGCCTTTGAAATCAATTAGTAGAACCTGTCGAGTTTAGCACACGGGGTCAAGCCAAACTAGTCGTGCTACGATGACTTCGTTGTGGCGTTTGCGCGCTGGGACCCGTACCGCGATCTCATCCGGCTCGAGCGGCTGTCCAGTAGCGGTCCACAGGGCTGGGCGCCCGCCGTCGACCTGTGCGAGACCTCGACGTCCTTTATTCTCACGGCTGAGCTTCCGGGCCTCACGCGCGAACAGATCAAGATTGAAGTCTTCGACGGCCGCCTCACTGTGCACGGGCGCCGGGACGCCAGGATTCCCTGCGAGCGCTATCACCAGGTGGAGCGAGGACACGGTGAATTCCATCGAAGTTTTCTGTTGCCTCAACCGGTTGACGTCGAGGGCATCGTCGCCGACCTGGGCGACGGGGTGTTGACAATCACCGTCCCCAAGACGCCGGCGCCGGGTCCTCGACGCGTTTCGGTGACATGATCGCGACCCCTCGATCGCTGCCCGTTCTTCCATGATCAAACGGTTCTCTCTCATCAGTCTGCTCTTCGCGAGCGGCTTGATTGCGGGGCTGGTGCTCTCGGGACGCGGCGCCGTTCGCAACGACGTGCTCGCGTTGAGGGCGCCGTCGGTCGCCGAGCAGTCCTCTCCGCCGCCAAGTGCCGCGCCTCCCGCTGGAGCTCCCGACTTCACTCGAGTTGCGGCGCAAACGGTCAAAGCCGTCACCAACATCGCCTCCCTGCAACGAAGGCCTCAGCAGTATTCGCCCTTCGCCAACGATCCGTTCTTCCAGTACTTCTTCGGCGACCAGGCCGACATGTTCGGGCGCAATCGCTATGAATCGAGCCTTGGATCTGGCGTTGTCATTTCTCCATCAGGCCTGGTCGTCACCAACAACCATGTCATCGGCGAAGGCATGGCCGAGGTCACCGTCTCGATCGATCGTCGGGAGCTGTCGGCGACGATCATCGGCAAGGATCCATCCACCGATCTGGCGCTGCTGAAGGTAGACGCGGCGAATCTGGCGGTAATTCCGTGGGGCGATTCGTCAAAGCTGAGAGTCGCTGAATGGGTGATGGCGGTTGGGACGCCGTTTTCGCTGAGCCAGACGGTGACGCTCGGCGTCGTCAGCGCGCTTGGGCGCAGCAACATGGGCATCGCGGCATACGAGGACTTCATTCAGACGGATGCCGCCATCAACCCGGGCAATTCCGGCGGGGCGCTCATCAACAGTCGGGGCGAACTCGTGGGCATCAACACGGCGATTTTTTCGCAGAGCGGCGGCTATCAGGGCATCGGCTTCGCCGTGCCAAGCAACCTCGTCCGACGCGTCATCGACGATTTGACGAAGTACGGGCAAGTGCGCCGCGGCTCGGTCGGTTACGTCGAAGTCGCTCCGCTCACCTCACGGTTGGCCGATGAGCTCCGGGCACCGAAGGCCGACGGGGTTTTCGTCAACCAACTGGCCCGATCGTCCTCGGCGTACCGCGCCGGCCTCGAGCCCGGAGATGTGATCCTGTCGATCAACGACCAGCCTGTGGCCGACCCATCCCAGTTCGTTCGGCTGATCTCGGATAGCCCGATCGGCTCGACCGCCCGAATCGAAGTCTTGAGAGACGGCCAGCGCCGCACACTTCGCGTTCCCATCGAAGCGCAAGCCAACCGGCGGCCGCGTCGCTGAGGCCCCCGCCACTCAACCGACTAGACGATGCAGAGCGCGGCAGACCCGTTCAAGCTGCCACCCAATAGCCTCGAACTCGTGCTGGCCCTGGCATTGGTGTTGACCGCCGCAACGGCGGCGGCACTGACTGCCGGAAGCCTGACCCGGCGATTGCTCGCCAACATTCACGGCAATCGCTTCCAAAGTGAGCCGTTCGTTCGAGCCACCGCAAGAATTGTGCGGCGCATGGTGTTCGCGCTGGTCACGCTGGTTCTGATGTTCCCGGCTCTGGATCTCGCCGGCCTCAACCTTGAAGTCGGGCTGCATGGGCAAGACCTGGCGCGCTGGATCTCGAACGCCGGCCTTCGAGTGGCGCTCATCGGCGTCGTTGCCTTCGCGGCGACTCGCCTCGCCGCGTCGGTCGTCAGCCGGGCCGAGCTCGAGATGGCCCACGGCGGCGGCGTTCACGCGGCCGAACGGCTCAGGCGCGCGCAGACCCTCGGCGGCACGTTCCGACGATTCCTCTCGGCGTTGGTGTGGACGACGGCGGTCCTGATGATGCTGCGGGAGATGGATGTGGACATCACTCCCGTCCTCACTGGCGCCGGCATTCTGGGGCTCGCCATCGGCTTTGGCGCACAGACGCTGGTGAAGGACGTCATCTCGGGCGCTTTCATCATCGCGGAAGATCAAGTGCGCGTCGGCGACTTCGCCGTCGTCAACGGCGTCGGCGGCTTTGTCGAAGAGATCAATCTTCGGACGATCGTGCTGCGTGACAGCGAAGGCATCGTCTATACGATTGCGAACGGTGAGATTCGATCGCTGGCCAATCGGACGAAGGACTTCTCGTATTACGTCATCACCCTGGGCATCGAGTACGAGGACGACACCGACGAGATCGTGACAACGATCCGCGAAACCGGCGACGCGCTGATGAAGGATCCCGCTTTCGCACCGAGCATTCTCGAGCCGGTGGACGTCATGGGCGTGGACGATTTTCAGGCGTCCCAAGTGACGATCCAATTCCGCATCAAGACCCTTCCGTTGAAGCAGTGGGAGGTCGGACGGGAGCTGCGGCGCCGAATCAAAAAGGCGTTTGATGTTCGAGGCATTCGGATGCCTTCACCGAAGATGGAAGTCACGCTTCGCGACGAACGTGAGGAAGCAAGAAACCGTCAGTTGCCAGACACCGAGCGGTGACCTTCGACTGACACGCGCCAGGGATGCTCGGTGCCGGCGCGAAGGCCGATTCGCGTCCCCCACACCAGTTTGCCTGGACGCACTCCGCGATCCTGGATCGTCAGCGGGCCGTACGAGAGCCGGCACAGATTGTCGGCGAGCGTGATGCCGAGCGCGCGCGAGAGATTGCCAGGACCGCGGCAGAGCTGGTGGTCGGGCACAGAGGGCTTGCCTCGACGCCACGGCGACGTCGCCCGACGCCGTCGCATGGCCGACAGTCCCTCGAGTGGCTCGAGCGCGCGAATCAAGACCGCCGCAGGAAACCCGTCAGACTCTGTCACCGCGTTGGTGAGGTAGTGCAACCCGTAATTCAAGTAGACGTAGGCACGCCCTGGAGGGCCGTAGAGGGGCGCATTCCTGGTCGTTGGACCGACCGCCGCGTGGCACGCCGGATCATCCTCGCCGATGTAGGCCTCGACCTCGACGATGATGCCGGCTGTGGTGGAGTGCTTGGAGCGTCGAACGAGAACCTTGCCGATCAGATCCCGCGCAACGTCCAGCGTGGGACGCGCGTAGAAGTCGGGACCGAGAATCACTGAACCTGGGCGCCGAGCTCTGAAAGGTACCAGCGCGCCTGCATGCGGCGATTCTTGTCGCCCAGCGCCTGTTGCAGGATCGCCGACGATCCGTCCTTCAACAGCCGCTCGCGCGCGAAGGCCACCGCCAGGGCCGTGGCGTCTTTGCCCTCTGCCCAGTGGTCGTTCACGAGCACCTTCGCAATGTCGATGGACGACGGATCGCCGATTCGGGCGAGCGCCTCCAGCGCGCCTCCAGCCAGCGCGCGCTTCTTCGCGCTTCGGTAGAAATGGTATCGCTCGGTCAACGCTGGCACCGATCCGCGTTCGCGCAAAAGGCCCAGCGCGTCCATTGCCGCGAGCTGCTCGTTGGTGTCTGAGCTGTTCAAGAGCGCAAACAGCGCGTCGACGAGCCCTGAGGGTCGTGGCGACAGGGGCGCCGCCACCGTCAGGGGCGTCGCGAACACGCGCCCAGCCACTCGCGCTCCGGCAATCCGCGCCTTGCGGTTGTCGGCGACGATCATTTGAACAAAGCTCTCGCCGGCAGCGGTCAGCTCGGCCGCGGGAACGCTGCGTCCATATCGACCCGCCAGGATTCCGAACGTGTACGCTGCCTTGATTCGGCCCGAGCCCTTCTCACTGAGCAGGACGGCCAGCGGCGCGGCAAATGCGCCGGACTGGATCGGGATGGTCGGCAGCGAGCCTTCGTCGAACGCGCCTTCGGGCCCACGGGGCGACTCGGGTACGCCGTGGCGCATGAGGACGTCCATCAGAATGTCCTGGCCAGACGCGGTCCTTCCCGTGATCGCGGCGAACACGAGAGCGAGCGCCAGGGGCGGCGCGCGACGAGATCTCGAATGGTTCAGAGCGGTCATCGCGCTACAGTTTGCAGCAGTCTCCCGGAAGAGAGAATCTCTCTCAGGTATCGGCCGGTGTGAGACTCGGGCACATACGCCACTTGCTCAGGAGTGCCCATGGCGAGCAGCCGGCCGCCGTCTTCCCCACCCTCAGGACCGAGATCGATCACCCAGTCCCCGGTTTTGATGACGTCGAGGTTGTGCTCGATCACGATCAGAGTATGGCCTGCCTCGAGGAGCTTGCGACACGCGACGAGGAGCTTGGCGATGTCGTCAAAATGCAAGCCCGTCGTAGGCTCGTCAAGGATGTAGAGCAGCCGCTCGCCGGTATTTGCGGACAGGTGGGCCGCGATCTTGATCCGCTGCGCTTCGCCGCCCGACAGCGTCGTCGCGGGTTGACCCAATCGCAGATAGCCGAGCCCGATTTCGTCGAGCACCTGCAAGCGTCGCAAGACCTTTGGCGTGCCCCCGAAAAAGCCGATCGCTTCACGGACCGTCATGTCGAGGACTTGCGTGATGTTCTTGCCGCGATATCGAACCTCGAGGACTTGCGACTTGAATCGCTTCCCGTCGCATTGCTCGCAGGGCACGAAGACATCGGCGAGAAACTGCATCTCGACCCGCACTTCGCCCTCACCCTGACAGGCCTCGCACCGGCCACCCGGAACGTTGAACGAGAAGTGACTCGGTGACAGGCCGCGCGACTTGGCGTCCTTGGACTCGGCGAAGAGCTCGCGAATCGGATCGAACGCCTTGAGGTAGGTCACGGGGTTCGATCGCGGCGTGCGTCCAATCGGCGTCTGATCGACCAGCACGACGTCGGTAATGAACTCGTGGCCTTCGAGCCGCTGATGCGCGCCCACCTTGCGATCCCAATCGCCCTTCGCGCGCTTCAACGCCGCGTACAGGACGTCATGGACGAGCGTGGACTTGCCGGACCCGCTGACGCCAGTGACGCACGTCAGCGCGTTCAACGGGATCTCGACATCGACCCCTTTGAGATTGTGCTCGCGCGCGCCGAAAAGGCGAATCCGTTGCGGCGTTCCGCGCCTTCTGGTCGGCGGCACGGGAATACTCAGCTCACCTCGCAGGTACTTGGCCGTGAGTGAACGGGGCTCTTGCAGCAGTCCCTGAAGCGTCCCGGCGTACACGACGCGCCCGCCATGTTCGCCGGCGCCCAGCCCCATGTCGACCAGATAGTCGGCCACGCCGATCATGTCGGCGTCGTGCTCGACGACGAGGACCGTGTTCCCTTGATCGCGCAGCTGGCGCAGGATGTCGATGAGCCGCTGGCTGTCTCGCGTGTGCAATCCGATCGAAGGCTCGTCGAGCACGTACAGAGTCCCGACCAGCGACGCACCCAGCGACGTGGCGAGGTTGATTCGCTGCGCTTCGCCGCCAGAGAGGGTCGAGGACAAGCGATCCAGCGTCAGGTAGTCCAGGCCGACGTCTCTCAGGAAGCCGAGCCTGCGACGAATCTCCCGCAAGACTTTGTCGGCGATCGCCAATTCCTTGTCGGTCAGCTTGAGGTTGGCGACAAACTGCTCCGCTTCCCGGACCGTCAACGCTGATGCGCGATCGATCGTCACCCCGCCGACCTGTACGTCGCGTGCTTCGCGTCGCAGGCGCGCGCCGCCGCAGTCGGGGCAAGTCAGATAGCCGCGATAGCGGCTGAGGAATACGCGGACGTGCACCTTGTACTTCTTGCGCTCGAGCCAGCGGAAGAATCCGCGAATGCCTTCGAAGTCCTCGCCATCTCCATCGACGACGAAGGCGACCTCCTCGGCCGTCAGATCGCGCCAGGGCACATCGAGTCGCACGCCCCGGGTCTTCGCGGCTCGCTTGAGCTCGGCAATTTGCGCCCGGTAGTGCGGCTTGGTCCACGGCTCGATGGCGCCTTGATTGATCGATTTCGAAGCGTCCGGAACGACGAGATCCAGATCGAGCTCGATGACGTTGCCGAAGCCGTGGCACGTCGGGCACGCGCCGAACGGGTTGTTGAATGAGAACAGTCGAGGCTGCGGATCCTCGTAGGCGATCCCGCAGTGGCGGCACTCGAACCGCTCCGAAAACGCGTGCCACACCGGTTTGGCCGGCGACGAGGTCTCGCCAGGCAGCTCGACGGCCCATGCCGCCCCGCCGCCTTGGGTGTAGGCCGTCTCGATCGAGTCGGTTAATCGCGTGCAGATGTCGGCGCTGAGGCGAATGCGATCGACGATGACGCGCAGCAGGCTGCACCGCGCCAGTGCCGCTTCGTCCACATCGTCGAAGGTTACCGCCTGCTCGCCGATCAGCAGCCGACCAAAACCCTTGCGACGCAGCGTGTCGATGAGCGCTGCCGCAGTGGCTGGGGCGCCAAGGCCCTCGAGCATCGGCGTCGCCTCATGCTCCAGCGGCTCCGCGCTCTCGGGACCTTGCTCGTCGGTTGAGGAATCTGCGCGGGCGTCCATCGCCATCACCGGCAGATCGAAGCCGAGCAGCAGACGCGTGTCGGCTGGAAGCGCCAGCAGGCGTGTTGCGACGACTTCGGCCGTTTCCCTCACCACCTCCTGGCCGCAGTTGCGGCAGATGGTTCGGCCGACCCGCGCATAGAGCAACCGCATGTAATCGTGGATTTCGGTGACCGTGCCGACCGTCGATCGGGGATTTCGAATGCTGTTCTTTTGACGGATGGCAATCGACGGGCAAATCCCATCGATCCGATCGACGTCCGGCTTCTCCATCCGCTCCAAGAACTGGCGTGCGTAGGCAGACAGTGACTCGACGTAGCGCCGCTGGCCCTCGGCGTAAATCGTGTCGAAGGCGAGCGACGATTTGCCCGAGCCGCTCACCCCGGTGAAGACGATCAGCTGCCCGCCGGGCAACGTCAGATCGATGTTCTTGAGATTGTGCGTGCGAGCGCCGCGAATGACGAGCGCTGGAACGGATGCGGGCGGCGGCATATGGAGGGTCCACAGGCGCGGGTTCGTCCGCGCCCGTAACCCTCGATATTACTCTCGACCGCGCTAGGCGTTCAACCTAATGAAGCGAGACCGAGAAGGGATTGTCGTCAGGTTTGACGTTGTTGCGGCCGACTTCAACTGCCACCGCACGCGACACACCATTGATCTCGAGGACAAAACGAATCTGTGTGACACGGCGATCGAGCTTGAAGTGGAAGCCATCGATGTCGGCGTCGGTCCTCGCCCGGAATCGAATCGTGCGATCACCATCCTTTTCGACTCTGTCCTGCTCTCTCGTCCCCACCGCCGTCGTCGGGCGACGTGCCGTGCGCACGCGACCGCGCGGGCCCCGCACGAGCACGGGACGGGAGCCGGTTCGGACGAGACGACTCTCCCGCTCCAGATCGACGCGATCGAGATCGCGGATGTCCCCACCGTCAGCGATGACTTGGCCGGTGAACAAAAGAAGATTGCCTTGGGTGGTCCAGCGAACGTGCCACTCGTCACCCTCGCGCCAGACGAAGTAGCCTCGGTCGAAGCCCTCTCGAAAGAGCGGACGCCCTTCGAAGGCACTCAGCGGTGTCGAGGCTGAGAGACTGATAACCGACGCGGCCAGGGTCATTCCCAACAGCAGCAGCGAGCGTCGCACGGTGTCCTCCTCGGGGAACCTCTACGGCTTAGAACGCTCCCCGACGCTGAGGTTTAAAGGGCCGTCAACAGGTTCGGAAGCGCATGAAGAATGACGGGTGTCCTCCCTGCCCGCTGACGACGGTGGCAGTATTGCCGGCCAGGTCGACGACCGTGAGGGAGACAACAATTTCGGCGACACCGCCTTCGGAACTCGATCCAGGCCCGCCGCACGATTCCGTGACCACAAACGTGCTGCTTCCGCTGGTCACAACCTTCGTAGAGCCATATGAGTACTCAGCCCTCCAGCTGAAGTCCTTGATCCCTTCGGGCAGGAAGGATTGGGCCCTGAACGTGCACTGATGCGATGCGAGAACGACATCGCATTCGGTCGTCGTGCCGGATTGCTTGTTGAAGTCGAAGAGCTCGATGAAGAGATTGAATTGGGGCCCGCTCTGATTGACCAGAACCTCCGTGGACCCCCCGGTCCATTCGACCAGAATCGTACCGGTCCTCGTGCCCCCGGGGTCGACCGTGAAGGTCAACGGACCGGAGAAACTGCCAGATGTCGTCACCAGCTTGATGAACGATGACTTGCTCGTGGCGGTCCAGTCACAATCGCCCTCGCGTCGGAACATCAGCACCGTGAACGTCCCGCCGGCGCCAGAGACCCTCACCGGATTCTCTGAGGCCGTGTAGTTACAGTTCGGCTTGCGACAGATCGGGGGCGGTGCGGCGCGGTTGACGATCTGTGTGATCACGTTCGCGCTCGACGTTTCGTGATCGCACCCATTCACGCTGTAGCGCAGGTACTCGAGAAGCCATATGACAATCCCCTCTCGATCGATGAAAGAGAGGATCGCAGGACGGCCCAGCTGCTGATATTTCTGGTCGAGCAACAGCATGAACGCCAGGACGACGTCGCGCGCGGGAAACTCAATGATGGCCGTCGACGGCGGCGGCGCGCAGAGAGGACCTGGGGCTTGGCCATCGATCTGCGCCATCACTCGCTGCAGGGACGTCCCGAAATCGCAGCCGTTGGCGATATAGCGCGCGAACTCCTGGATCCAGACCACCTGGCCTTCAAGATCCACAAACACAGGGACACCCGAGCGTCCCAACACATCCCGATAGATGCCCAGGAGACGGCCGGCAAAGTCGAACGTCGCATTGCGAGGGGGAAACACCGCGTCGAACTTTCCCGCGGCCGGCACCGGGGCCGTCAAGAGTGACCCAGGCGCGCTGTTCATCACGCTGGGTGCGGTGGGAGTCATCCCCGTCGCACGCTCGGGAGTACGCGAGCACGCTGCAAGACCGACCAGGAACGACAGCACAACCGCTCGGCGTAGCGACATACGGAGTCTCCTTGGCTCAGGCGCTGGCAGAGATAGTAGTCGATCTCACATGAGTCTGACGGTCATGCGTCACGCCGTCTTTGTTATCCAGCGAACGGGCCAGACTCGGCCTTTTTCCCTGAGTAATTACCCAGAGGACAATGCGTCGCCTAACCGACCCCCATGATCGCGGCCTCCTCGCAGCGAGCACAGACCCTGCGTACGATTGCTCAGCTTGGCACGTGACGGAACCAGGCAAGCGGCCGATACCTTGGTGGATGCGATTGGGTCGAATCATGGCGCTCGTGGGTATGCTCGTGTGCTGGCACGCGCCGTCCGCATTTGCTCAGAGCGACCGTCGCATCTACTTCCACGGGGATTTCGGCTACGGCGCGATGGAGGACGACGAGGGCACGCTCGGCAAGGGTCTTGCCCTTGGCGCGGCCATTGGCGGTGTGATCGTCGATGCGGTCCAAGTGGAATTCAGCGTCACCCGCATGCATCACCAACGCTCGCTCGCCATCAGCTGGGAAGGCGACATCACCAGCTACGTTGGCCGGGTCGCGTACCGGTCGGGTGGCCCTGGATCGACCACACGTTTCATTGCCGGCATCGGTGCCGGCCACTATTCCTACTCCGGCATCATCAGCGAAACGATCTTCCCTGCTCTCTCGGCGGCGCCCATCGTCGACCGCTTCCACTACTCATTCAGTGGCTTCGTGTACGAGACTGGCCTCGGCCTCGAATTCGAGGCGGGCCGAAATGCGTTCATCCGGCCTGAAGTCTGGGTCACGCTCCCGAGTGGTGAGCGCACCACCGGCGGGCGGACGCCGGAGCCTCCATTTCTCATCGCGCGCGCCGCGGTCGTCGCGGGGCTGCGTTTCTGAGCCCGCGCGCGTCGAGCGGCGATGTGCGGTCATGGTACAATTACGGTTCTCTTCTGCCGGCGTAGCTCAGTTGGTAGAGCAGTCGATTCGTAATCGACAGGTCATCGGTTCAAGTC
>JBOGIV010000177.1:0-28163 GCA_050747925.1 Vicinamibacterales bacterium | reverse complement strand
GACGTGTCGAAGTCGATGTCCTTCGGCGCCAAGATCTCCAAGCTCGATTACGCGAAGACGTTGGCCGGCTGTCTGAGCTACCTCGTGCACAAGCAGCGTGATCGGATTGGCCTGGTCACCTTCGATGCGGCGATCGTCGATCACGTGCCTGCGTCGGCGAAGCATCTGGACGTCGTCCTCCACACCCTGGATCGAGCCCAGGCGACACGTCCCGGCCGGCTGGGACCGCCGCTTCGGAGGTTGGCCGAGCACTTCGGACGCCGCGGCATCATCGTCGTCCTCTCGGATTTCTACGACGAACCCGACGTGATTCTCGACGCCGTCGGCCTCCTTCGATCGCGAGGCAATGATGTCGCGCTCTTTCATGTCCTCGATCCAGCCGAAATCAATTTCAACTTTGCGGAACCGTCGAGCTTCGAGGACCTCGAGAGCGGCGATCAGATCCCGATCGTGCCGCAGGCGCTGGCTGAGCAGTACCGCGCGCTCATCGCGGAGCATATCGAGACGCTGACCAAGAAGGCGTCGGAGCAGCGTGTGGACTACATGCTGCTCAACACGGAGATGCCGCTGGACTTTGCGCTCTTCCGTTTCCTGTCGCTTCGCCAGCGCGCGACCCGTCATCGGTAATCCATGTCGTTTCTCGCACCGCTGTTTGTTCTCGGTCTCACGGCGCTGCTGGTGCCGGTGTTCATCCACCTGACTCAGCGCGAGCGCAAGACCGTCGTTGAATTCCCGTCGCTGATGTTCTTGAAAAAAATCCCGTACGAATCGGTACAGCGACGGCGGATTCGAGACTGGCTGTTGTTGATGCTTCGCCTCGCGGCGCTCGCGGCCGTGGTGATGGCGTTTGCGCGCCCGTTCCTGCGCAACCAGGAGCTGGTGGCGGCGCCCAATGGTGCGCGCGAAGTGATCGTGCTGCTCGATCGCTCCTACAGCATGGGATTCGCGGGAACCTGGGCGCGCGCGCAGCAGGCGGCGGCGCAGGCGATTGGCGACACGACTCCCTCCGACCGCCTGTCGGTGGTCGTCTTCGCCGACGCGCCCGAAGTCGCGGTGCGATCGACGCCCGATCGTTCGCGCGCGATCGCCGAGATCAATGCGGCCAGCCCTGGACCAGGCGCGACGAAGTACGGCCCGGCGCTCAAGCTGGCCGGCAGCATGTTGGCCGAATCGCTCCTGCCGAGGAAGGAAGTGTTTCTCGTCTCCGATTTCCAGCGCGCGGGTTGGCAAGCGGACTCGTCACTGCGCCTGCCTGGCGGCGCGACGCTCACGCCGATTCCAGTAGACGGTGGCGACGGTGTCAACCTGGCGCTGACTCCTGTCTCGATGCAGCGGGTGCCGTTTGAAGGGCAGGTCCGCGTTGCGGTCACGGCGGGTGTGCTGAACCGCGGCGACGATGCCGTGACCGACGTGGCGGTTCAATTGGAGATGGATGGCCGTATCGCGCAGACGATGCGGGTAGCCGTAGCGCCCCACGCGTCGGTGGCCACGACCTTCACCCCGCTCGCGGTGACCGCGCCGAACACACGCGCCTCAGTCCGCTTGGGCGAGGGCGGGGCGCCGAGTCCGGATGCGCTCGCTCGTGACAACACGTTCTATTTCGTCCTGTCACCTGCCGCGCCGCTGCCGGTCATGGTTGTGGGTCAAGGCGGCCGCGACGAGGCGAGCCTGTATCTCACCCGGGCGCTCTCAATCGGCACGGCGCCGAAGTTCGACATGACGATGCAGTCGCCCGATGCGCTCGTCGGCGACACCCTCGCGCGATCGCGTGTGCTGATCCTCAACGACGTCGCCGTGTCAGAGGCGATGGCGACGCGGCTGATCGCGTTTGTCGAAGGTGGAGGAGGGCTGTGGATGACGCTCGGATCGCGCGCCGTGTGGCCCTCGGCGAGGGAGACGTGGCTGCCGGTGGCACTCGGCACTGCCGTCGATCGCACGCGCGGGCCGGCAGCCAAGCTCAGCGCGATCGATTACGGGCACCAGATCTTCGAGCCGTTCCGGGCACCCCGAAGCGGCGACTTTGCCAGTGCGCGGTTCTACAGCTATCGAGCGCTCAGCGCCGCCAAGGACGCGACCGTGCTCGCGCGATTCGACACCGGTGAGCCGGCGCTGGTCGAGCGAGCGCCGGGCCGCGGGCGCGTCGTCGTGTTCGCCTCCACATTGGATCTCAGCTGGAACGACCTCGCGCTCAAGCCGGTGTTTCTCCCGTTCGTGCATCAAGTGTCACGCCGCCTGTCGAACTATCGTGAACAACCGCCGTGGCTGACTGTGGGCCAGGTGCTCGATGTCGCCGGCGCGGAGGCAGCCGCCGGGTTGTCCACCACGGCCACGTCAGCGGCGCCTCGGACGGTGCTCAGCCCGTCGGGGCAGCGCCGGGATCTGGTCCCAACGTCAGCGGCGCCCGCGTCGCCGGCGGCCGGGTCCACCCCGGCTGCCGCCTCTGCGTCCTCGGTGGCAGCTACGGCTTTCGAGCTTTCAGAGCAGGGCTTCTACGAGATTCGAGGCGCAGGTCGTGAAGCGGGTCCGGTGATCGTCACCGCGGCGAACGTCGATCTCAACGAATCGAACCTGGACCGCATCGATCCCAAAGAGCTCGTCGCGGCGGTTTCGACCTCGGGGACGGCCGGCTCGACAGCGGGCCAGGACGTCCTACCAGACGAGGCGCAGGAGCTGGCGCAGCGGGTCTGGTGGTATCTGCTATTCGCGGGTATTCTGCTCTTGATCGCCGAAACGGTTTTCGCCGATCGTGCCTCACGTGCCATGAGGTGAAGTCGCGATTCCTGGCGAGAAGTGACAGCCGATGGTCGAGAGCCGATAGCTGGAAGCAGAGAGCTGACAATCGTCGGCAGATAGCTGAGAGGAGTTGCCGGTGATATCCGACCGCATGACCGTGGGCACCCCCCGCGCGCAACTGCTTGAAGTGGTTCGGCAGGTTCGCCGGCGGTGGCGCGTCAAGCTAGCGCTTCGCGGCGCCGTGGGATTCCTGCTTGCCGGCGTCACCTCGATCCTGGCGATCGCCTACGCCCTCGAGGCGCTCAAGTTCACTCCCTCTGCCATCTTCTGGTTCCGCATCATCACCGGCCTGGCGCTTGTTGGCGCCGCCGCCTGGTTCTTCGCGCGTCCGCTCACTCGAAGGGTGTCCGACGAGCAGGTCGCGCTGTATCTCGAGGAGCACGAGCCGTCGCTCGACGCCGCCATCGTGAGCGCGATGGAAGCGACCGAACGGCCCAGCGACGCGTCACCGGCGTTGATCGAGCGGCTGGTCGAGAACGCGATCGAACGCGTGCAGAGCATTCAGGATGGAGAACGCATCGAGCGCGACTCGATGCGCAACTACACGTGGGGCCTGGGCCTTGCCGCACTGGCGGCGATTGCCGTTTTCACATTTGGTCCGGCGTACTTTCGGCACGCGCTGTCGGCCCTGTTCGTGATCTCCCGCGATGTCGAAGCCGCCGCCCCATATCGCATCGACGTGACACCGGGCCACGCCACGGTGCCGAAGGGCGCGGACCAGACCGTTGCGGCGACGCTGCATGGCTTCGATGCCGCCGACGCCGCCATCCTCACGCGCAAGGCTTCCTCAGCGGCCTTTGAGCGCGTGCCGATGGTGAAAGCGGAGAGCGGCGGCTATGAGGGGATGCTCTTCGATTTGGCGGAGTCGATGGATTACGTCGTCGAAGCCGCAGGCGTGCGTTCGCCGGTGTTCACGCTGAAAGTGGTCGAGCTGCCGTACGTCAAGAAGCTCGACCTCGAATATCGCTTCCCGTCCTATACCCGCCTGGAAGCGCGAACCATTGAAGACGGCGGCGACATTGCGGTGCTGCGCGGCACAGAGGTCAAGGTGACGATCACGCCAACCATGGCCTCGAAGGGCGGCCGACTCGTCCTGGGAGAGAACGAGAGCGTGCCGGTATCGGCCAACGCCGATGGCACATTGACGGCGACATTCAAAGCCGAACGCGACGGCTTCTATCGTGTAGAGCTGGATGGGCCTGCCGGCGAGCGCGTCACCGCCTCACCTCAATACACCATCGATCTGCTGTCGGATCACGCGCCGACCGTTTCGCTGTCCAAGCCCGGACGGGATACCGACGCGACGCCGGTGCAGGAATTCTTCGTCGAGGCCAGAGCCGAAGACGACTACGCGGTCAGGGATCTCCAGCTCGTCTACTCGGTGAATGGCGGCGCCGAGAAGACCGTGAAGCTCTTCGACGGTGCCAGGCCAACCTCCGAGGTCACCGCGGGGCATACGTTCTATCTCGAGGAGCTGGGCGTGCAGGCCGGCGATTCGGTGTCCTACTACGCCCGGGCCTCGGACAACGACGCCGTCGAAGGTACGAAGCAGGCGACCAGCGACATCTATTTCCTGCGCATTCGACCGTTTGGCAAGGACTTCAAGCCGGCAACCTCGATGGCGGGTGGCGGGGGAGGCGGCGGTGGCGCCGGCGGAGAAGTGGGCGCGTTGTCGCAGCAGCAGCGGCAGATCATCGCCGGCACGTTCAACGTGAAGCGGGATCGCAAGACGCTCAAGGCCGACAAGTTCCGCGAGAGCATGGTGGTGCTCACGCTGGCGCAGGGCAAGCTTCGCGATCAGGTGTCAGGCCTGGTCGAGCGAATGAACAGCCGCCTGGTTTCTCCCGATCCCGCATTCAAGAAGATCGCCGAGCTGCTGCCCAAGGCGGCGGAGGCCATGCAGAGCGCCGAGAAACAGCTCCAGGCGCAAAAGCCAGACGGCGCACTGCCCCCTGAGAATCTCGCGCTGCAGTTCCTGCAGCAGGCCGAAGAAGAGTTCGAGCTGCAGGTGCAGATGAACCGGAACGCGGGTGGCGGCGGTGGCGGCGGCGCCGGATCGATCGCCAACGACCTCGCGGATCTGTTCAAGCTCGAGCTCGACAAGATGGCGAACCAGTACGAGACCAGCTCGCAGGCCTCGTCCATGCAATCCGATCAACAGCTTGACGCGCTTGCCGAGAAGCTGAAGGAGCTGGCACGTCGGCAGGAACAGGAGCTCGAGCGGCAACGGCGTCAGGCGGCAGGCCAGTCGGTGGGTCGCAACAGCAACGATCTCCAGCGCGCGCTGGCCGACCAGGCTGAAGAGGCGGCGAGGCAGCTCGAGCGGCTGTCGCGCGATCAGAACCGTCAGGACCTCGCCGAGACGGCCCGGCAGCTGCGAAGCGCTGCCGACGCGATGCGACGGGCGGCCGCGAAGAACGATCCATCGGCGGCCGGTCAGGCCGCTGCGGCTGCGGAGCGTCTGCGCCAGGCGCAACGCCAGCTCGAGCGAACACAGCAAGCCCGTGGCGAGCGCGACGTCAAGGACGCACAGCGACAAGCCGAGGAAATCGCGCAGGACCAGCAGGAGATCGCCGACGGGGCCAAGGGGCTGCCGAAGGCGGGCGCTGACCGGCCCGCCAGGGCGCAGATGCTGGGCCAACGCAAAGACGCGCTCGAAGCCAAGGTCGAAAGCCTCGAGAAGCAGTTGGATCGCATGGTAGGCGAGACCACGCGCGACGCAAAGGACATGGCGCGCAAGCTTCAGGAAGCCGCAAGCGGGATCCGCGACAACAAGCTCAAGGAGAAGATCCGCTACTCGAAGAGCTTGCTGGGCTCGGGCGCTCCGGAAGAGTACGCGCGCAACTTCGAGGACGAGATTGGCGCCAACATCGATTCGCTCCGGAAGAAGCTGAACGAGGCGGCAAGCAGCGCCGGTCAGCAGGGACGCGATCGATCCACTCAAACACTCGACAAGGCGCGCGAGGTCGCGCGCGGGATGGACTCGCTCGGTCAGCGCATGCAGGAGCGCGCGAACCAGCGAGCCGGCCAACAGGGTCAGCAAGGCCAGGAAGGTCAGCAGGGCCAACGCGGTCAGCAGGGTCAGGAGGGCCAGCAGGGACAGAGCGGTCAGCAAGGCCAATCTGGTCAGCAGGGACAGTCGGGCCAGGCAGGTGGTCAGAACTCGCAAGGTGGCAACGCCGACGGTCGCGGCAATGCCGATGGCCAGTACGCCGACGGAGCGACGACCGGTCCGTGGCGCAATGGAGGTTGGGGCCTCGGCGATCGGCGTCCCGGTCAGTGGTTCACGCCCGAGGACATCCGCCAGTTCCGCGGCGAAGTGCGACGGTGGACGAACGACACGGTTGAGCTTCGCAACATGCTTCGCGAGCAGAACCTCGATCCGAAGGAGCTCGAGGAGATCTTGCGCCGGCTTCGCCAGCTGGATGACGAGCGTGTGTATCAGGACGTGGCCGAGCTCGAGCGTCTGCAGTCATTCGTGGCCGAAGGCCTGAAGCGATTCGAGTACTCCCTGCGCCGCAAGGTGGGCGACGAGGCCGATCGAGCGCTGGTCAACGGCACCGACGATGTGCCACCCGAGTTCCGCGCGCTCGTCGAGGAGTACTACCGGTCGCTGTCGCGACAGAAGCCGAAATGAGTCGATTTTCCCGCGCCCTTGTCGTGGCGTTCCTGCTGGCTGCCACGCTCGCAGCGGCTCAGGGTCAGGGAGGATTTCGTGGAGGCTTTCGCGGCGGATGGGGCGGAGAGACCGGCATGCCGCCGCGGTTCCCAGGCGCCACCGACTTCGACGGTACGTTCCACTTCTGCCGTCTCATGTACACGCAGGTCCGTCGTCAGGAGCGCGGTCTGGGCTGGGGCACCGACTATCCGTACGCTGACATCAACTTCTCGATTCGTCTCAGCGAGCTGACCAAGACCAAGGTCGGATGGTCGGGCGCCGAGCCCAATCACCTGGTGGTGCGCCCGACCGACGAAGCGCTCTTTCAGTGTCCGTTTGTGCTGGCCTCCGATCCGGGAAGCGCGGGATTCTCTGCGGCCGATGCTGCGGGCCTGCGCGAGTACCTTCTCAAAGGCGGCTTTCTCTGGGTGGACGATTTCTGGGGCCCGTGGGCGTGGCAGGCGTTCGCCGATGAGATTGCCAAAGCGCTGCCGCCCTCGGAGTATCCGATTCGCGAACTGACGCCCGAGCACCCGATCTATCACATGCTCTTCACCGTAAACGAGATTCCGCAGGTGCCTTCGATCCAGTTCTGGCGTCAGAGCGGCGGCGAGACCTCCGAGATGGGCGAGTACAGTGCGCGGGCGCACATGGCCGCGATCGCCGACAAGCACGGCCGAGTGATGGTCCTCATGACCCACAATACGGACATCTCGGATTCCTGGGAGCGCGAAGGCGAGGATCCACGGTTCTTCTTCAGCTTCTCGCCCAACGGCTACGCAGTGGCGTTGAACTCGGTGCTCTACGCGATGACCCACTAAATGAAGACCGCTCGCCTGATTCGTGCCGTCACCATCGCCGTCTTGCTTGCGGCCACCGTGGCCACGGCGCAGGATTTTTACGGGCGGCAGCGGTACTACGGCTATGGGCGGCGCGGGATGCCGCCTCGCTTTCCGACCGCAACCAGTTTCGATGGCCGCTTCAACTTCTGCCGGCTGATGTATCAGAGTCAGCGCCGCGAGGCCGGCGGATCGGGGTGGACCACCGACTATCCCGACGCCGATATCAACTTTTCGATCCGGCTCTCCGAGCTCACCAAGACCCACATCAGCAAGCAATCCACCGGTGACCCTAATCACCTGGTCGTCCGGCTCACGGACCCGTTTCTGTTTCAGTGCCCGTTTCTCAGCGCCACCGACGTCGGCACCATTCTCATGAGCGACGCGGAAGCCGAGAATCTGCGCGCCTATCTCGACAAGGGCGGCTTCCTGTGGGTGGACGACTTCTGGGGACCGTACGCGTGGGAGACGTGGGTGGATCAGATCAGCCGCGTGCTGCCGTCGGCGCAGTTTCCGATTCGCGATCTCGCGCAGGAGCATCCGATCAACCGGACGCTCTTCGAGGTCGAGGAGCTGCCGCAGATTCCGTCGATCGCCTTCTGGCGACAGAGCGGCGGCGGAACATCAGAGCGCGGCGAAGACAGCGCCGAGCCTCACTTGCGCGCCATCATCGACGCCCACGGCCGCATCATGGTGCTGATGACGCACAACACCGACATCTCGGACGCCTGGGAGCGTGAGGGCGAGGACCCGCGGTTTTTCTTCAGCTTCTCGCCGAATGGCTACGCGGTGGGGCTCAATACCGTCGTCTACGCGATGTCTCACTGAATTCAAGAAACACGTTTACGTACGTAGCCACCGAGACACCGAGACCCAGAGCCAAAATGTGTTCTCTGTGACTCTGCGTCTCTGTGGCCACGTACGTGTTCGTTCCGAGATTCAATGGACGTGCCCGTTGTCGCCCGAGGTCTTTCGGAGCATCGCCTTCATCTCCAACAACTCGACCATCGATCGGCATCGGGCGATGGCGCCGTCGCGCTCGAGGAGCGCTTGCTTCTCGATGGGATCGAACTCCAGGTACTGCGCCAGCGCGTTGACGAAGTCTTCGTCCGGCATGGCTGAGGGCAACTGCTGCTCGCCGACCGTGCGATCGAAAAACGGACCCAGCGCGGCCTCGAGACGACGGCGCTCGGTGCGGAGGACGTCTCGATCGTGGTCGTGGAGGGATTCGTCGATCAGGCTGACGAGCGCGCGTCGATAGATCCTGGCGTCGGTGGGATCCTCTTCACCAAGCACGCTGAACTTGTCCAGCCCTCGGAGAATCAGATTGAAGCGGCCATCGTCCAGCCGCTCGAAGTGGGTGATGAGGCCGGTGCAGCCTGTGTTGTAGATTGGCGGCCGACCCTCGTAGTCGGACTCGTAGCCAGGCCGGAGCAGCGCCATCCCGATGAGTCGATCGCCGGAAAGGGCATCGGCGACCATCTGCCGGTACCGCGGCTCGAAGATGTGCAGCGGCAGGAACACGTGCGGGAAGAGCACGACCGTCGGCAACGGGAAGATTGGAATGGACTGAGGCGTGGACATCGACTCGAAGCTGGGCCGCTCGACAGATAGATAGGGAATCTCGTGACCTTGTGATCTCGTGAAGTGATGATCGAATCGATCTGTCAGTGCACTGTGCGTGTCTTCTTCTCCATGTAGTCCATGAGCACGTACTCGCCAAGCGTGTAGGGCGTCGTGAAATACGCTTTGCCGCGGCACATGGCGGCGACTCGCCTGACAAAGGCGACCAGGTCGTAGTCGCGAGCCAGCATGAAGGTATTGATCATGATCCCCGCCTTTGCGCACGCCGAGACCTCGGCGAGCGTTTCGGCGATCACGAAGGGGTCGAGACCGAAGGCGTTCTTGTAGATGCGGCCATCGGGTTGGGTCAGCGCGGACGGCTTGCCGTCGGTGATCATCACGATCTGCCGCATGTCTTTGCGCTGCCGCTCGAGGATGCGGCGCGCAACCCGCAGGCCCTCACGAGTGTTCGTGTAGTACGGGCCGACGCGCACGCGACCGAGCTCGCGCAGCGGAATCTCCTCGGCGCTGTCGTGAAACAGCACGGCGTGGAGCGTGTCACCGGGATACTGCGTGCGCAGCAAATGCGACAGCGCCATCGCGACGCGTTTGGCTGGGGTGAAGCGGTCTTCCCCGTACAGAATCATGCTGTGGCTGCAGTCGAGCATCAGTACGGTGGCGCAGGAGCTTTGGTATTCGCCTTGGGCGACCATCAGGTCCTGATACTCGAGGTCGATCCGAAGGCGGGTCTGACCGGCCTCTACGTCGCCTTGTAGCGGCCTGTCTGCAGGCCCGCCGTCGCCCGTCACCTGACGCTGCACGGCATTCATGATCGTCGCCGTCACATCCAGGTTGAGGGTGTCGCCAAACTCGTAAGGCTTGGGCGCGCCGCTGGCTTCGATACCAGTGGACATGTCGCGCGTGTCGTGACGGCCAGCGCTGCTGTGGCCGGCCGATCCGAGCAGATCGCGCAGCGCGCGATAGCCGAGAAAATCGAGCGCCTTGTCGGTGACTTCGAAGCGGACTTGGTTTGGCTCGCCCTCGGTTCCGCCGCCACCTCTGGCGCGCCGCGCCTGTTCATCGGACAGATCCGGCGCGCCGGTGATATAGCCCGACTCCTTCATGCGTTCGACGATCTGTGCGATGAGCTCCTGCAGTTGCTGCTGGATCGCCTCCTCCTGGCCTTCGGCCCGATCGCCAAACAACTGCTCGACGAGATCGGGTGGCAGCACACCTCCACTGAACAGCGCTTCCAGGATCGCGTCATGCAGCGCCTGCATCGTTCGATCCTGGCCATCGTTCGGATCGCCCCACGGATTCCCAAACCCGCTCGACAGAAACAGGTCGGACAGCTTCGACATGAGCTCGTCCATGTCGAGCTCATCGAAGAGATTGGGAACGTACTTGGAGTAGCGATACTTCATTCGTCTGCCGTCTGCCGTCTGCCGTCTGCCGTCTGCCGTCTGCCGGTCCTAATCCCAAGCACACTTGGGTTGATGATCTCTCCCGGCTTTTCCACCCGCCCTACCAGGCCTACCTGGCCCACCAGCCCACCGGAACTCGCATCAACTCAACTGAGTTCCGGTTTAGTTGTAGTACTTCTTCCGCTTCCTCACACTGCTGTCGCCGTCCTCTTCATCATCGTCCGGCGTGAGCAGTGGGCCGCGGCTCTGAGGCGCTTGCGGCCGGCGGATGGTCTCGGCGCCGTGATAACCGCGATCGTCGCTGCGGCTGATCTTCTTCTGTGCGTAGAGCCCTTCGAGCACGAAGTCGACGGCCGAGGCCAGCTCGGGCAAGGACGCATCAGGCGCGATGCCTGCTCGAGACGCGATGTCGACCAGCCCTTGGACTCGGCGCGCTTGATCGATCAACGCCGCCGCCGGCGTCGTATCGGTGAGGTTGATGGCGCCGCCCAGGTCGAACCATTCGACAATCGGCTTGAAGTCGGCGTCCGGAAAGACGCTGTCGAAGACCGTCGAGACCGCGGCGCGAATCAACTCTCGCGCCACCTGATCGCCGCCCTTGAGCTCGCCCTCGTACTCGAGCTCGAACTTGCCGGTCATGGACGGCAGCGCCGCATACGCGTCGGTGACGCGAGGCACGAGCGGCGACTCGCTGGCCGCGAGCCCGCGGCGCTCGGCGTTCGACACCACGGTTTCGAGGACGCTGATGGGCAGACGCTGGCTCACACCGGATCGCTTGTCGATCTTGCGTTCTTTGCGCGCCTGAAAGGCGAGCTCTTCGACGACCTCGCGGACGAAGCGTGGCACTCGAATCGGCTGGCCGCGTTCTACCCAAGCTTCTTGTTCTGTGATTTGAAGGGCGTCGGATCGATTGGCCATGTAATGCGTGCGAATCTCGGCGCCGATCCGGTCCTTGAGGGGTGTGATGATCTTGCCGCGTGCCGTGTAGTCCTCCGGATTTGCGGTAAAGACGATCATCACGTCCAGCGCGAGGCGTACCGGATAGCCTTTGATCTGGACGTCCCCTTCCTGAAGGATGTTGAAGAGGCCGACCTGAATCTTGCCGGCCAGATCAGCCAGCTCGTTGATCGCAAAGATGCCGCGGTTCGCACGTGGCAGCAATCCGAAATGCATGGCCAGGGCGCTTCCCAGCTGCAGGCCGCCTTTTGCGGCCTTGATGGGATCGATATCGCCAATCATGTCGGCGATCGTCACGTCGGGCGTCGCCAGCTTCTCGATATAGCGCTCATCGCGCGGGCGCCACCGTATCGGCATCGCGTCGCCTTCGGCGTCCACGCGTGCCTGGCCGAAGGCTGACAACGGCGCCAGGGGATCGTCATTGATCTCGCTGTCGCGGATGACCGGCTGCCACTCGTCCAGGAGCGTAGTCAGCGCGCGGAGAATCCGCGTCTTGGCCTGTCCACGCAGGCCAAGCAGGATGAAATGGTGCCGGGCCAGCACGGCATTCACGATTTGGGGAATGACGGTCTCGTCGTACCCAATCACCCCCGGAAACAGGGGAGTCTTGCAACGGAGTCGCTCGGCGAGATTGTCGCGAACCTCGTCTCGAATGGGGCGTCGGCGCACGTGGCCGCGCTCCACGGCCACCTTCAGTTGTCCAAGGGTCTCAATTCGAGGAGGAGGCGACATGATCCGATTCTAGTGCCCGCCTTCGCTCGGCACCAACGTCAAACCGAGCTTCGGCGCGGCCAGCTCCGCCTTCGCTCGCCTCCAACCGCGAGCTACGGCGCGCCAGGCCCGGCTTCGCTCGCCAACCTCAAAGCGAGCTTCTCCGCGGCAGGCCCGCGTGCGCTGACCAGTGCAAAGCGATGGCGAGGCAGGCTCGCGTCGCGAAAAGCGTGTCGTGCGAAGATTTCGTCGTGACGCGTGCGCTCCCTCCGGTGTTCCAGTCATCGCGTCCTCTCGTTTTTGCACACCGAGGCGGCGCGAAGCTCGCGCCCGAAAACACGATGGCCGCGTTTGACAACGGCATCGCCCTCGGCGCCGACGGGATGGAGATGGACGTGCAGCTCTCTGGCGACGGCGTGCCGATGGTGATTCACGACGCTGCGCTGGACCGCACCACCGATCGCGTGGGCCCAGTGTCGAGTCTGTCTGCCGAGGAACTGGCCCGCGTTGATGCCGGCTATCGCTTTTCGAACGGCGACACCCATCCCTTCCGTGGGCAGGGTATCGGCGTGCCGACGCTCCGAGCGGCGTTACGCCGTTTTCCGTTGACTCGCGTGATCATCGAGATGAAGGGCGCGCAGCCCGAGTTGCCACAGGCCGTCGCTCGGGTCATTCGGGAGACTGGCGCCGTCGATCGCGTGTGCGTGGGATCGTTTGCGCATCGATTGCTCGACACGCTCCGCCGCGAGTCGCCTGAGATCACGACGAGCGCGTCGCTTCCCGAGGCGCGGTGGACCCTGCATCGATCGTGGGTCCGGTGGCCTTTCCGGGGCCGCCGGGGGTTCGTCGCGTTCCAGGTGCCCGAGCGCGCGGGCCGCCTCCGGGTCGTCACGCCGCGGTTCATCCGCCAGGTCCACCGCGAGGGCCGCGTGGTGCAGGTCTGGGTCGTCGATCTCGAACAGGACGCCCGGCGTCTGCTCGCATGGGGCGTGGACGGCCTCATCAGCGATCGGCCAGACATCACCGTCGGCGTGCGAAACGCATGGGTGACCGAGCGCGGCGATACAATGTCCGCGGCAGTGAAACACAGATGACGCAGATGACACGGATTCTGCGGACCGCTCTGCTTGCACCGAGGACTCTCATGCGCGCCACGCTCATCGCCCTCACCATCGCGTGCCTCTTGCCGGCGTCGACCGGCGCTCAACCGGTCCCCAAGGTCGTCGTTCAGAAGGATCTGATCTACGGCCGTGTGGAAGGGTCCGCCCTTCTTGCTGATCTCGCCGTTCCTGAAACGGCTGGACGTCGACCGGCCATCATCTCGGTGCATGGCGGGCGATGGCGAGCCGGCAATCGCACCGACGGCAGCAGCCTCAAGGTTGAGCAGTGGGCCGAATTCGGGTTCGTGGCCCTGTCGATCGACTATCGCTTGGTGGGTGGCTCGCCCGCACCAGCCGCCTACCTCGACACCCTGTGTGCGATTCGGTGGGTGCACGCGCACGCAGACGAATACCGGATCGATCCCAGTCGCGTCTATCTGATTGGGCAGTCCGCCGGTGGCCAACTGGTCTCGCTCGTGGCGACGCTTGGCAACGGGCCGTATCCGCGAACTGGGGGCTGGGACAAGGCGGCGAGCGAGGTTCGCGCGGTCATCAGCGTGGCTGGCCCCTACGAGCTGAATACTCTCTCGTGGGGCAATCTCTGGACGCCGGTTGCGGGAACGGCGGAAGAGACACGAACGCTGGCGTCTCCAATCGCGCACGTCAGCGCTTCCACGAAGCCAATCCTCGTCATTCATTCCGACGATGACAAGTCGGTGCCGATTGGACAAGCCGTGGACATGGTGGAGCGGTTGAAGGGAGCTGGTGTTCACCACCGCTTTGTCCATTACACGGATCGCGGCCACATGGGGATTACCGCCGAGGTCATCAAGGAAGCGAGAGACTTCATCGGCGAGGTCGAGCAACGCAAGTGAATCGCTGAGGTGAAGCGCGCCGCGGCTATTCTCGACGTCGCCATTGCCTGTGGCCTCGCGCTTGCGGCCGTTCTCGCCGTCTCCAACGGATTCACGCTCGATGTCGGGGCGTTTTCCATTCGGCTCCACGACTGGATGCGACCCTCGGCCGCGACGGCCGGCCTTGTCGCCATCCGACTGTGGCTGTGGTCCCGATCGAGACCGCGCACCGAGGCGACATCGGATGCCCACGCGTGGCGCGTCGCCGAAGTCGCCCTGCTGGCTGTGTCGCTTAGTGCGATCGGCTACTGGGTGGTGTTTCTCACGACCATTTGCGGAGGGTCGGACAGCTACGGCTATGTGAGCGCGAGCGAGCTGATCAGCCGCGGCCGCCTCATCGAGCCCCAGCCGATCGCGGCATGGCTTCCGGTCGTCAATCCCCTCGATGTCGCCACGCCCGCGGGCTATGTGGCTGCCGTCGATCTCACAGGGATTGCGCCGTCGTATCCGCTGGGACTGCCCGTATTGATGGCGATCGCACAAATCGCCTTCGGACCGTTGGGACCGTACCTGGTGCCACTTCTCTGCGGCATCGTCTTGTTGCTGGTCTCGTCACGACTCGCATCGACATGGTACGGACCGCAGGCCGGGTGGCTTGCCGCAGCGCTCGTGGGGTGGGACGCCGTGGTCGTGACGTACGCGAAGCAACCGATGAGCGATGTGCCCGCCGCCATGTTCGCAGTGCTGTCGATGTGGTGGCTCGTGAGGCCCTCGCCTCTTCCGCTGTCTGCGGGATTGGCCGCGGGGGCGTCGTTCCTCACACGGCCGGGTGGCATCGGCATGATTGCCGTGCTGGCAATCGTTGCGGCCTGGCCTCGAGACTCTCGCCGCCGAGGCATCACGCGCTTTCTCGTCGGCCTTGTGCCGTTTGTTGTGGCGCAGGCGCTTCTGCAATGGCGGCTTTTCGGAAGTCCGCTCACGAGCGGCTACGGATCGATGACGCAGCTCTTTGCAGGCGGGACTGTGTGGAGCAACCTCCGCATCTATCTCGAGGGTCTCTGGACGACCCACTCAGCCGTGTGGTTCGCCGGTCTTGTGGCCGCCTGCCTGGTCCGTTCACCTACGCCGGCGATTGTGGCGATCGCCGCGCTCACGATCAGCGCCGTGCCTTACGTGCTGTACCTCGAATTCGCCCATTGGGAGACGCTACGATTCCTGTTGCCGGCGATTGTCTTGCTCACGATTGCCGCGGCCGGGGGACTCGCGTCGACGACCGCGCGGCTGGGCAACGCGTGGATCGCCGCGGCGGTTCTCGTCATCGTCGCGGTGCTGCCGGCCGCTCAAAGCGAGCGCTTTCTACGGAGGGAGGGTGTGCCACAGTTGATGGAGGCGGAATCGCGCTACCCGCTGGTGGCTGCGCACCTCAAAGATCGAACGCCGGCGAGCGCCATCGTGCTGGCCGCACAACATAGCGGGTCGATTCGACACTACGGCGATCGGCTGACGCTCAGATGGGATGTGCTGCGGTCCGAGGACCTCGAGCCACTGATGGGCGCTCTGGCTGAGCGCGGCCATCCGCTGTACGTCGTGCTCGAGGGCGCCGAGCAGGAGCGATTCAGCACCCGATTCGCGGCACCGCTCAGGCACGTGCGCATGTATCCGTTCGGGCAGGTTCGGAACACTCAGATCTGGGAGCTGGCGCGATGACCCCGCCGACCTTTCAAGACGTGTATGCCGCGCGCGACCGCATCGCGAGGCATGTGACACCGTCTCCATTGATGCGGCACCCGCTGCTCGAGGCCGAGACCGGCTTGCAGATCTGGGTGAAGCACGAGAATCACAATCCGACGTGCGCCTTCAAGATTCGCGGCGGCTTGAATCTGATTGGGTCGCTGACCCCCGACGAATGCGCGCGCGGCGTCGTGACGGCGAGCACGGGCAATCATGGCCAGTCGATCAGTCTCGCGTGCCGTCTTCATGGCGTGCAGTGCACGGTGTTCGTCCCCGACGGAAACAATCCCGAGAAGAACGCGGCGATGCGCGCGTATGGTGCGGCCCTCGAGGAGGGCGGGTCAGATTTTGACGAGGCGCGCGAGCGCTGTGAAGATCGCGCCGCTCGGACGGGGGCTCGCTACGTCCATTCCGCCAACGAGCCGCTCTTGATCGCCGGCGTCGCAACGTATGCTCTCGAAGTGTTCGAGGCGCAGCCGCTTGCTGAGACCATCCTCGTTCCCGTCGGCGGGGGAAGTGGCGCATGCGGTCTCATCACGGTGCGAAACGCGCTCGGCTCGAAAGCGCGCATCATCGGTGTCGGCGCGGTCAACGCCGATGCCGTGGCGCGATCGTGGCGCGGAACCGAGCGCATCGTTGGCGAGACGGCGAATACCTTTGCCGAAGGTATCGCCACCCGCGTCACCTTCGACCTCACGTTCGATCTGCTCAAGCGCTACCTGGACGATTTCGTGCTGCTTACCGAGGATGAACTGGCTGACGGCGTGCGGCTGGCGCTACGCGCGACCCACAATCTCGCCGAGGGAGCGGGCGCCGCGGCGCTCGCCGCGGCTGTCAAACTACGCGACCAGCTAGGAGGGCAGCGTGTCGTCGCGATCATGTCGGGCGGGAACATCGATCGGATGAAGTTGCAGAAAATACTCAATGGAGCGGGGGAGTTTGAATTAATGCGTACTGTCCGCTACATTTGACGCGGTGTCGTCGGCCGTTCGCCAGTCACGTCTGATCCTGATGGTGTTCCTGATCGCTCAGGGGTGCGACGGCATCTTCACATATGTGGCCGTCCAGGCGCATGGTGTCGCGGCCGAAGGCAACCTCGTGTTGGGCACGTGGATGGGATTGATTGGCCCGCTGCCGACGTTGATCGCCGCCAAGCTCATCGCGGCGGCTGGCGGGTTGCTTCTGTACTTCTATGGCGTGCACCGCATCCTGGCGGGACTGACGCTCGTCTATGTGGCCGCGGCAATCGGTCCGTGGATCGTCATCTTTCGAACCTGGTGACGCAGATGACGCAGGTGGACACAGCCAGCCGAGCACACACCACCGGCGCTATCTGTGTCATCGGCGTCATCAGTGCTGGCTGGTAACTCGCGACACGAAGGGCATCATGACCAGACCTATCTTTCCGGCCGTCGTTGTGTTCGCTGTGGTCTGCGCCGCTGGACTCGTCGCGCAGTCGAACCCACGGCCCGTCAATTGGAAGGAGCTCCCCGAGCCATTTGCAACGCCGTCGGCTCGCAACAGCGCCACCGTCATCGCGCAACCCGAAGGCGCAAAGCTGACAGCGCCGTCTGGCTTCGTCGTTGAAGAGTTCATGAGCGGTTTTGCGCGCCCTCGCTTCATGCTTCTGGGGCCCGGCCGCGAGATCCTGATTTCGGACACCGTTCAGAACGGCGCGGTCTATGTGCTCAAGGACGGAACCAAGACCGCAATCATCGAGAAGCTCGATCGGCCGTATGGCCTCGCCTTGAACCAGGGCTGGCTTTACGTCGCCGAACCCACCTCAGTGAAGCGCTACCGTTACGACGCCGCGACGCTGCGCGTGACGACGGCGGGGGAGGAGATCATCTCGCTCGAAGGCATGGGCACGGGCCACACGACGCGGACGGTCGCGTTCAATCGCTCGGGCGCCAAGCTGTACCTGTCGGTCGGATCGCGATCCAATGTCGATCTGGACGAGCCGCCGATGCGCGCCGCCGTTCACCGCTTCAATCCCGATGGCACGGGCCACGAAACCGTCGCGACCGGACTGCGCAACGCCGTTGGGTTGAGATTCTATCCAGGCACCGATGATCTGTGGGTCTCGGTTCATGAGCGCGATGCGCTCGGCGACGACCTGGCGCCTGATTACGTGACGCGCGTGAAGGAAGGCGGCTTCTACGGATGGCCGCTCGCCTACATCGGTCCACACGAGGATCCACGCCATAAGGGTGTGAACCCGACCAAGGTGCAAACCACCCTCTATCCGGATGTGCTTCTCGGTGGACACGTGGGTCCGCTCGACATCGTCTTCTACACCGGCGATCAATTCCCGGCGAAGTATCGCGGTGGGATGTTCGTGGCGCTCCACGGATCGTGGAATCGAGCGATGCGGCAGGGTTACAAGATTGCCTTCATACCGTTTAAAGATCGCAAGGCCGTTGCGGGCCCCGAAGACTTCCTGACCGGCTGGATGCTGGCGCCAGACAAGAAGGAAGTGTGGGGGCGGCCCGTCGGCCTCCTCCAGATGCCAGACGGCTCGCTGCTCGTGTCAGACGATGGCGGCAAGAAAATCTGGCGCGTGTCATACGGCGGCGCGCCAACGGCAAGACGCTGACGCGCGGCCGTAACTCGACCCGCATTCTGCGGTGGCTGACTCTCGGCCACCGCTATCTCGGCATCGCGCTCGGCGCCCTGTTCGTCGTGTGGTTCGCATCGGGCATCGCCATGATCTACGTCCGCGAAATGCCCAGCGTGACGGCGGAGCAGCGGCTCGAGCGTCTCCCGCCGCTTGCGTTCGAGCGCGTGGCTCTCACTCCTGCAGAAGCTGTCCAGCGATCTCGACTGGAGGATGGCGGCAATCGCCAGCGGCTCTTCATGATTCTCGATCGCCCGGTCTACCGCTTCACTGGATCGAACACCATCACCGTCTTCGCAGACAATGGCGAGCGCGTTCCACCCGCAGACGACGACACCGCACTGAGACTCGCGGCGGCGTTCGTCTCCCAGGATCCAGGTCGACTGACGTTCACTGAGCGGCTCACCGTTCCCGATCAGTGGACTCTCGGGCAACGCCGCCAGATGCCGCTCCGAAAGTTCGTCGTCGTCGACGACGCCGGCACTCAGCTGTATGTCTCGGAGCCGCTCGCGGAAGTCGTGATGCTGACGACCCGTCGAAGTCGAACGGCCGCGTGGCTCGGTCCGATTCCACATTGGCTATACTTCGCTCCCCTTCGGCGGCGTGACGATGTGTGGCGGCAGGTCGTGCTGTGGTCGTCGGCGTTCGGTTCCTTGCTCACCTTACTGGGTCTCGTCGTCGGCATTCGCCAAGCCCGTGCGCGTTACGTTGACTGGTTGCGGTGGCATCACACGACCGGTCTTGCGTTTGGTGTGTTCGCCCTGACGTGGGTCTTCAGTGGGTGGCTCTCGATGGAGCCAGCCGCATGGGCTTCGGCCGACTCCGCGCTAAATGGAGCCATTGCCAGGCAGCTCTCCGGGCCCACCCCGGTGCTGCCAGTTACCGATCGTGCAGGCCTTGCTCAACTCTCGCGTCTCGTCGTCTCGGTGAAGGAGATCGAATGGACCCGGATTCTCGATTCACCCTTCTCCATCGTCCGAGGGGCCGGCCGCGCTCTCCTGGTAGACGGCGGAACGAATAAGGAGCAGAGAGAGCCGTTTGCGACTGAGGCGATCGTTTCGGCTGTTGACCGGGCTCTGCAAAACTCGGCGGTGAGCGGCGCACAACTGCTGACCGAGACCGACTCGTATTACTACGGACGAAACGCCGTCGTTCCAATCCTCAAGATCGTTCTCGGCGATCCGGCACGCACGTGGGTGTATGTCGATCCCAAGACCGCGCGACTGGTATCGGTCGTCAATCGCCGCGACAGGGTTGAGCGCTGGCTGTATCACGGTCTGCACAGCCTCGACTTTTCGTTCTGGTACGGTACGAGACCACTCTGGGACGCAAGCGTGATCCTGCTGTTGGCCGGTGGCCTCATGCTGAGCGTGATCGGGCTCGTCCTGGGCGTGAGGCGCGTCGGCCGCGCCCTGAAATTCTCATGAAGGCGTCACGTCTGGCGGTATAGTGGCGCCCTCGAACAACTCTCAGCTTTGGGGGCAGCTTATGACGAAGTCACTTTGGATGCTCTGCGCCGCTGCGCTCGTCGCGTTGCCGATGGCCGCAGTGGCGCAATCGCCGAAGGCAGCCACGTACATCACCGATGAGCAGGTGAAGCTGATCAACGCGAGCCCGGGCGTCGACCGTCAGATTGTCAGCGTCGACATTGGCAAACTGAATGAAGCGGTCGGCATCGTTCATCGAGGGCCGACCAATGCACCTGCGGCAGGTCGTGGCGGAGCACCCGCGGCTGCCGCGCCAGCCGGACCGCCGCCGGAGCCGTGTGGTGAGCGTTCGGCGACGCCGCCACCGGCAGGCACGGCGAGCGGCATTTCACACGATCATCAGACCGAGACCTACATCATCGTGTCTGGCGGAGGCACGCTGGTCACCGGTGGTCAGATCGTCAATGGCCGGAAGTCGGCGCCCGAGAGCGCAGTCACCAAAATCCTCAACGGGCCGTCGTGCAGCGGGGCGATCGTCGGGGCCGACGTGGTGAAGAAGGTCGTCAAAACCGGTGACATCATCATCATTCCTGCCGGCGTGCCGCACGGGTGGACCGACATCACCGATCACGTGGACTACTTGACCGTGCGTCCAGATCCGGATCGCGTGCTGCCGAAGGACTACGTGAATCCGCTCATCAAGAAATAGACGTGGGCGGCGAGCTAACCAATCGCGTCGCGGACGAGTTTTCCAAAGATCGCGTCGTACATCGCTGGCGTCACCTTGCCGGTGTTCGTGTTCTGCCGGCTGGGGTGATAGCACCCGATCAGAGCTAAGGCGCCAAGGGCGCCAAGGGTGCCAAGGGTGCCAAGGGTGCCAGGGGTGCCAGGGGTGCCAGGGGTGCCAAAGGTGCCAAAGGTGCCAGGGGTGCCAAAGGTGCAGACGATGCCGTGAGCGAATGCGGGGCGGGGTCGCGGCAGTGCGACCCCCTCGCGCATCAACAGCTTGAGCCACGCGTCCCACGCGATCTGGCCAAGCGCGACGACCGCACGGAGGCGCGGGAGCGCTCGCACTTCAGTCGCGAGGTGGTCGAGGCACGTGTCGATCTCCTCAGGTGACGGTTTGTTTGACGGCGGTGCACATCGAACAGCCGCTGCAATGTAGGCGTTGCTCAACTCCAACCCGTCGTCTGGCGAGTGCGACGTCGGGATGTTCGCGAAGCCGGCGCGATTGAGCGTCGCCATCAGGAAGTCGCCTGAGCCGCCGACTCCATCTCCAGTGAAGACGCGTCCGGTGCGGTTGGCGCCATGAGCCGCCGGCGCCAGACCGAGGATGAGCAGCTGAGCTTGCGGGTCACCAAAACCTGGAACAGGTTTGGCCCAGTAGGTCTGGTCTCGATACGACGCCTTCTTCGTTCGTCCAACGTCGATGCAGTACGAACGAAGGCGAGGACACCGTTCGCACTGCACGATCGCGGTTCGAACAGAGGCAAGGGACGGCCGTGCCTGCCGGGTCATGCGTCGAGCTCCGCCGTCATCGATGCCGCCATCTGACGCGGGAGATGTCAGACAACATGTTGACCACGTCACGCATGCGGCGCACAGAGCTCCCGCGATGATAGGTGCACGTTACCGGGAGCTCGTCGATGCGAAAGCCGTGCTTGCGGGCAAGGAACAGCGCCTCGACGTCGAACCCGAACCGATCGATGGTCTGGGACGCGAAGATCGTCTTAGCTGCTGTCGCGGCAAAGCCCTTGAACCCACACTGTGTGTCGTTCAGGCCCGGCAAGGCCACCAGCTGCACGAGTCGGTTGAACATTCTGCTCATCTTGAGGCGAAGCGCGGGCGGCGTCCCGAGCTCGCTCGCGCCGGGCACGGCCCTCGAACCGATGACCACGTCTGCTCCCGCGTCGAAGCGGGCCATCATCGGCGCCAGACCCTCAATTGGGAGGGACAAATCGGCGTCGATGAAGACCAGCCGGTTTCCGCGCGCTTCCGAGAAGCCCCGGCGGACCGAGTACCCTTTGCCGCGATTCACCTCGTTTTCGAGAACGCGCACGTTGGTTCGCGATTCAGCCGCCCGTCTGGCCTCAACAGCTGCCTCAGCCGTGCCACCGTCGATCACGACGATCAGCTCCCAGGTGTAGGGCTGCCGATCGAGGTAATCGGTCACGCGCGTGACGGTCTCGCCGATGCGCCCGGCTTCGTTGTAGGCGGGGATGACGAGCGTCAGTACGGGTTGGGGGAGGGCCGGCAAATCAGGGCTGCGCCGCTAGCGTGAACGTGACGGTGCCATCAGGTTGAATGGTGGCGTCGCGAGGACCGTCGGGCGTGATGCGTCCTCCGAGAATCCTGTACATGTAGCTCACATCCGTTGTCTCGTGCACTTCAAATCCCGCCTGCAACCGGCGAAGAGTTGGCGCCGCCCGTGCCGCCGCCTTCGATCCCTCCAGCAACGCACGATACTGCGGATACCTGAAGAAGTTCTTTGAGTCCGCCACTCGAGATGGCTGCCAGAGGAGAACCAACGCCAGGAGGGCGACGGCGATCGCGGTTCTCGCAAGAGCCCAGGGCAAGGCGGCCACCGCAAAGCCACAGGTGATGACGGCTGGTGTTGCCAGCGTCATGAACCAGTAGCTTTCGTAGGGGCGCGTCCAGGCCGCAAAGAGCAGAGTCGCTGTCGCGATTGGACCAGCGGTAACGGCGAGCACGCGCGCCTCCTTCGGCCAGCGCCAGACAACCAGACCGAGGGCCGCGAGCATCACCCACCCGAACGACCACGAGTCGTTGTCGTCGCTGATCAACCAACCGGCTACGGAGGTCACCCGAGTGAAGCTGTTCCCCGGATCGAGCGCCGAAACGTCGGAAAAACTCGCCAGAGCGACGGTTGGGCCCCCAACGTCTGCTGGACTGCGGAGCATGGCGACACCGTAAGGGATCTGGAGGACGAAGAGCACCGTCACCACCCCCACAAGCAGTTCGCTGGAACGCGTCCATTGCCGCCTGAGCAGGGGTTCGAGGATGATCGCGGCCAGAATCGGCGCCGCCACGAAGACCCCGGACGCATGCGCCTGCACTCCAAGCCACGCCACGGCCGCCGTCGCTGCGACGCGCCATCGCGGCGAGGACGATTCGAGTCCAAGCATCAGCGCCATCGCCAGTTTCGCAAACGCCGTCGCGACCGGAGGGTTCCAGATGGCCGCTGACAGCCCAACCTCGAAGGGTTGCGTCGCGATTGTCAGCATCGCGGCGAGCGCGAGGGCCAGCGGAAGCCAGCGCATGAGCGCAACCAGGAGGCACGTGTCCGCGATGGCCTGCAGGAGAGCGATCGAGATTCCGCCGCCGTGAGGAAGATTGCTCGAAAAGGGGCCGACCAGTTGGCGGCCAAGCCACAGCACCCAGTAGTAGGCCGGACCCAACCCGCGCCCTCCAGCGGTGCTGGGCGCGCCGGTCAACGGCAGGTCCCACCAATTGCCGAGAGCCAAGGTCCAATCGCGCGTCTGCTCGCCAAGCAGCAAGAAGGAAGTCGTGATGCCGTCTGTCCGGACCAAGACCGAGTAGCTGAAGAACGCGAGCGCAGCGACCAGCGTCGTCGTCGCATGTGGCTTCACGCGGGTCATGTGGTTCGCATTCAACACGTTACGGCTCGATCCAGCCGGTCGCCTGCTTCCATTTCCACGGGTGAGTTCGCTAAGATAGTTCGATTCTCATTCGGTCAGGAAGGTCGTAAGCGGTCATGCGAAATACAGCTCCCACGGACGAGGCCCAACTCGAGGCGCTCGAAACTCGAGAGTGGCTCGATTCCCTCGACGACGTGCTTCGGCACGGAGGGCCCGCCCGAGTCGGCCGACTCCTTCGTGAGCTCGGCATCCACGCGCTGCAGGCCGGCGTCAAGCTGCCGTTTTCCGCGAACACTCCGTACATCAACACGATCAACGCGGAAGAACAGGCGCCGTATCCGGGAAGTCGCGAAATCGAACGGCGCATCAAGAGCCTCGTTCGGTGGAACGCGATGGCGATGGTGGTCCGCGCCAACCGGGTCGAGGATGGCATTGGCGGCCATATTTCGACCTTTGCGTCCGCAGCGACGCTCTACGAAGTGGGCTACAACCACTTCTTCCGCGGACGAGACAACGGCAACGAGGGCGACCTGATCTACTTCCAGGGGCACGGGTCGCCGGGCATCTATTCCCGTGCGTTTCTTGAAGGCCGCCTGACCAGTACTCAGCTCGAAAACTTCAGGCGTGAGTTCAACAAGGGTGGCGGGTTGTCGTCGTATCCGCACCCCTGGCTGATGCCAGACTTTTGGGAGTTTCCAACCGTCTCGATGGGCCTTGGGCCCATCATGGCGATCTATCAGGCCCGCTTTAACCGCTATCTGGAAGACCGGGGGCTCAAGCCGAAGACCGACGCCAAGGTATGGGCGTTTCTGGGTGACGGCGAGACCGACGAGCCCGAATCCCTGGGCGCGATCACGCTCGCGTCGCGCGAAAAACTCGACAACCTGATCTTCGTCGTCAACTGTAACCTGCAGCGGCTCGATGGTCCCGTTCGGGGCAATGGACAGATCATCCAGGAGCTGGAAGCCATCTTCCGCGGCGCCGGCTGGAACGTCGTCAAGGTGATCTGGGGCTCGGAGTGGGACGACCTGCTCGAAAGGGATCACGAGGGTCTACTCGTGAAGCGGATGGGCGAGGTCGTCGATGGCGAATACCAGAAGTACGCCGTCGAGTCGGGCGCCTACGTTCGCCAGCACTTCTGGGGCGCCGATCCTCGGCTCCTCGAAATGGTTGAGCACCTGTCGGATGAGCAGCTCAAGAAGCTGTCGCTTGGCGGGCACGATCCCATCAAGGTCTTCAACGCCTATAAGCGGGCCATCGATACGAAAGGCGTCCCGACGCTCATCCTCGCGCGAACGATCAAGGGCTACGGCGTCGGCGAGTCCGGTGAGGGCAAGAACATCACTCACCAGCAGAAGAAGCTCAACAACGAGGAAGTGTCGGCGTTCCGCACGCGATTCGGCATTCCGATTTCGGATGACGAGGTAGCCAAGGCGCCGTTCTACAAGCCCGCTGAAGACACGGCCGAGATGAAGTATCTGCGCGAGCGGCGGGCGGCGCTGAATGGTCCGGTCCCGAAGCGTCAGGTCCGTCAGGAGCCGTTGAACGCGGATTTGCAGGACGTCTTCGAGGAGTTTCACAAAGGGACTCAAGACCGCAAGGCGTCCACGACCATGGTCTTCGTGAGGATGTTGTCGAAGCTGCTCCGCGACGACCAGATCGGCAAGCTCGTCGTGCCGATCGTTCCCGATGAAGCGCGGACGTTCGGCATGGAGGCCCTGTTTCGGCAGGTCGGTATTTACTCCCACAGCGGCCAGCTGTACGAGCCGGTGGACCGCGACACGCTGCTGTACTACAAGGAGGCGTCGGACGGCCAGATTCTCGAAGAGGGCATCAACGAAGCCGGATCGATGTCGTCGTTCATCGCGGCGGGCTCGGCCTACGCCACGCACGGTATCAACGCCATTCCGTTCTACATCTTCTATTCGATGTTTGGCTTCCAGCGTGTCGGCGATCTCATCTGGGCCGGCGCCGACATGCGGATGAAGGGTTTCGTCCTCGGTGGAACGTCAGGGCGGACGACGCTCAATGGCGAAGGTTTGCAGCACGAGGATGGTCAGAGTCATGTGCTCGCGCTGCCCGTGCCCAACTGTCAACCGTACGATCCGGCGTTTGCGTACGAGCTGGCCGTGATCATCGAAGACGGCATCACGCGCATGTATCACGATCGGGAAGACATCTTCTACTACCTGACCGTGATGAACGAGCAGTATGTGCATCCACCGATGCCCGATGGCGCCCGAGATGGCATTCTGAAAGGGATGTACATCTGTAAGCCGACCAGCCAGCCCAACGCGGCCAGGCGCGCGCAGATCTTTGGGAGCGGCACGATCCTCACCGAGGCGCTCAAGGCACAGCAGATCCTCGAGGAGAAGTACGCAGTCGGCGCCGATGTCTGGAGCGTCACCAGCTACGTGAACCTCCACCGGGACGGCCACGCATGCGAGCGGTGGAATCGCCTGCACCCGGGGCAGCCGACGCGAGTGCCGTATGTGACCCAGGCCACCAAGGATGCGCCCGGTGTGTTCGTGGCCGCATCGGACTACCTCAAGGTGCTGCCGGATTCGATCGATCGGTGGTTGCCCCGACGAATGCACGCGCTTGGCACCGACGGGTTCGGTCGCAGCGACTCACGCGCGGCCCTGCGCAACTTCTTCGAAGTCGATTCGCGATTCATCGTGCTCGCCACTTTGCACGCGCTGATGTACGAAGGGCAGCTGGAGTCTCAGGCCGTCGAGCAGGCCATCGCCGACCTGGGCATCGATACCGAGAAACCCAATCCTGCGGTCGGCTAGCGAATGAGCGAATTCATTCTTCCCAATCTGGGTGACGGCGTTGCCCAGGGAGATGTCCTGAAGGTCCTCGTCAAAGTCGGCGACTCGCTCGCCGTCGATCAGCCAGTCCTGGAGCTCGAGACCGACAAAGCCACGATCGAAGTGCCGTCTACCGTGGCCGGTAAGGTCAAAGAAGTACGCGTGAAGGCCGGCGACAAGGTGAAGCCAGGGCAGGCTGTGCTCGTCATGGAGAACGGCTCGTCTTCGCGGCCGGATGCCGCTTCGGCGGAATCTCGTAGCTCGCCTGATTCACGGCGAGCGCAGGCGGACGCCAGTGGATCGGCGGCGGCGAGTACCTCCGCCTCCGCTCGCCAGGAATCCTCGGCGCCTCAACCGCTTGCCGAACCCGCTTCCGCTCGCTCGGAGTCCGCAGCAAGCTCTGGCGGACTCGCTCCGTCGAGCCAACCTGCCCCGCTGGCCGAGCCAGAACCAGCCGACCGTCCCCGGGCGTCTGTCGTCGAATTTGCGGCGCGGACTCAACCGCCGCCGGCGCCGCCGTCGTCGGGCAAGGTGACGCCCCCGGCTGCTCCGTCGGTGAGGAGACTGGCGCGTGAGATCGGCGTCGATATTGCCCAGGTGCCCGCGACCGGGCCCGGTGGCCGGGTGACGCAAGAAGACGTCAAGGAGTTCGCCAAGCGCGTGATGCACAGCCTTGGCTCGGGCGGCCAAACCGCGGCGGCCGCTCCGCGTCCGGCCGGCGTCGGTCCCGCGTTGCCGGATTTTGCGAAGTGGGGCGAAGTCGAGCGCAAGCCGATGACCGGCATCCGCCGGAAGACGGCCGAGCACTTGAGCCACGCGTGGTCCGCGGTTGCGCACGTCACACAGTTCGACACGGCCGACATCACGGTGCTCGAACAGGTGCGCAAGAAGTATCGCCCCGAGGTCGAAAAGGCCGGCGGCAATCTCACTGTGACCGCCATTGCCGCCAAGGTCATCGCCAGCGCGTTGAAGGTCTTTCCGCAGTTCAACGCCTCGATCGACATGGCGGCCGAGACGATCGTCTATAAGAAATACGTCAACGTCGGGATCGCCGTCGACACCGAGAACGGGTTGCTCGTCCCGGTGATTCGCCATGCCGATCGCAAGAATCTGATCGAGCTCTCGGTCGAGATTCAGCAGTTGGCCGAGAAGGCGAGGGCCCGCAAGCTCACGCTCGACGAAATGTCCGGCGGGTCGATGTCGATCAGCAATCTCGGCGGCATTGGCGGGACGTCGTTCACGCCGATTGTCAACTGGCCCGAGGTGGCGATTCTGGGCATCTCGCGCGGGAGCTTCGAGCCGGTGTGGAACGGCACCGCCTTCGAACCGCGGCAGATGCTGCCGCTCTCGCTGAGCTACGATCACCGCCTGGTCGACGGCGCCGACGCCATCCGCTTCCTGCGCTGGGTCGTCGAAGCCCTCGAGCAGCCGTTCACGCTGGCTCTTCGAGGATAAAGAAAGATTCCTGAATCTGTTGATCTGGTGAGCGGTTGATCTGGTGATGTGATCTGTTGATCGCCACTGTCGGCGGCCGCCGGCCTTGGCGTTTGAGATCATCCAGTTCATGAGATCGACGATCACAAGACCACGAGATCATCCGATCATGAAATCGACCGCCAGCTCATCAGATCGTCAGCTCACCAGATAATCTCACTGTCTCTGTCTATGTCCACCACAGTCGCAGTTATCGGCGCCGGTCCCGGCGGATACACCGCCGCGTTCTACGCGGCCGACCTCGGGATGCAGGTCACGCTCATCGACGAAGAGAAGAACCCCGGGGGCGTGTGTCTCTATCGCGGGTGCATTCCGTCCAAGGCCCTCCTGCACGTCGCCAAAGTGATTGACCAATCGCGTCACGCCGCGCACTGGGGCGTCGAGTTTGGCGAGGCAAAGGTCGATGTCGACAAGCTGCGTGCGTACAAGAACTCGGTCGTCGAGAAACTCACGAGCGGCACTGGGCAGGTGGGCAAACTGCGGAAGGTGACCTATCTCCAGGGCCGCGCGTCGCTCGTCGACGCGAAGACGATTCAGGTCACGAAGGCCGATGGTGGCGAGG
>JBOGIV010000176.1:0-37344 GCA_050747925.1 Vicinamibacterales bacterium | reverse complement strand
GCGCCAGTTCCTGGGCGCGTGCGACGACCTCAGGCAGTTCGTGCGCGACGTCATGCTTCCCAACCCCGACGCGAAATGATGCGGCTCACCATGGCCCAGGCCCTCGTGCGCTTCCTGAGCGTCCAGTTCAGCGAGCGCGACGGGCGGCAGCAGCGGTTCTTCGGCGGCATGTTTGGCATCTTCGGCCACGGCAACGTCGCCGGCATTGGCCAGGCGCTCGATCAGACGGGTGGAATGCGCTACTACCAATGCCGCAACGAGCAAGCGATGGTCCACACCGCGGCGGCGTTCGCCAAAATGTCTAATCGCTTGCGGACGCTCGCGTGCACGACGTCGATCGGGCCCGGGGCCACGAACATGGTCACCGGGGCGGCCGGCGCCACGATCAACCGGCTGCCGGTACTGCTGCTGCCTGGCGATGTCTTCGCCAATCGCGCGCCTGCGCCGGTGCTGCAGCAACTCGAGTCGACTGGAACGCAGGACATTTCGGTCAACGATTGCTTTCGACCGGTCTCACGGTATTGGGACCGGATCTCTCGCGCCGAACAGCTCCTGACCGCGTTGCCGGAGGCCATGCGTGTGCTGACCTCGCCCGCCGATACCGGCGCCGTAACGCTCGCGCTGCCCCAGGACGTACAGACCGAAGCGTTCGACTTTCCGGAATCGTTCCTGGAGCCGCGGGTCTGGACGATCGCTCGGCCGCGAGGTGACTCGGCCGCAATCGCGCGCGCCGCTGGAGCGTTGCGATCGAGCCGCACCCCGTTGATCGTCGCCGGTGGCGGCGTCCTGTACAGCGAGGCATCAGAGTCGTTGCGCCGCTTCGCCGAGGCCACCGGGATTGCGGTGGCCGAGACCCAGGCCGGCAAAAGCGCAATCGCCTGGGACCATCCACTTTCGGTCGGCGCAATTGGCGTGACCGGCACGCTCGCCGCAAACCGGCTCGCCAGACAGGCCGACCTCGTGATCGCCATCGGCACCCGGCTCGCCGATTTCACGACGATGTCGAACAGTCTGTTCGAGAATCCCGAGGTGCAGTTCATCGGCATCAACGTGTGCGAGATGGATGCGTTCAAGCGACGAGCGATTCCGGTTGTCGCCGATGCGCGTGTCGCGATCGATGAAATCGCGTCATCGGTCAAAGGCTTCACGACGAGTGCCGACTATCGACACACGGTCGATACGGCACGCCGTCATTGGCAAACAGAAGTCGATCGTCTCGTCAGCAGTGACCGTGCGGAACCGAGCCGAGGCGAAGGCGCCGTTTCAGCGGGTCTCGACGAAACGCGAAACGCGAAGGCGGACTTGGCGCAAAGTGAGATCATCGGCGCCGTCAACGCGTTCGTACGGCCTCAGGACGTCGTCGTTTGTGCGGCGGGGAGTTTGCCCGGCGATCTGCACAAGCTGTGGCGCGCGCGGGAGCCCAATACGTATCACCTCGAGTACGGCTATTCGTGCATGGGCTACGAGATCGCGGGCGGGTTGGGCGTGAAGATGGCCGACCCTTCACGTGACGTGTTCGTGATGGTCGGTGACGGCTCCTACCTGATGATGGCGCAAGAGATCGTCACGTCGGTGCAGGAAGGCTGCAAGCTCATCATCGTCCTGCTCGACAGTCACGGATATGCCAGCATCGGCGGCTTGTCGCGATCGATCGGGTCGGGAGGGTTCGGAACCGAGTTCGATTACAAGGTGCCGGTGGATCTCGCCGCGAACGCCGAATCGCTCGGCGCGGTCGTGTATCGAGCCCAGAATCGCGCCGAGTTCGATGCGGCGTTGCGCTCCGCACGTGCGGCCGATCGCACCGCGGTGATCTACGCGCGCGTCGATGCCAGGAAAGGCGTGCCGGCGTACGAGTCCTGGTGGGACGTGCCTGTCGCCGAGGTCTCGGAGCAGCCCGAGGTTCAGGCAGCTCGACGAAACTGGGAAGAACACCACGCCAGGCGGCGACGGCGCTGACCGTCGGCCCTCAGCGGAGTCTCGTCACCGTGATGCCGATCATCCGGTGGTTTGCCTGAGCCTTTCTCCATTGAATGAGAATCGGGCACTGGTACGTGCCTTCGGCGATCCTCCCGTGTCCCGGGCTTTCGAGGTCGGACACGAGCAGGTTGACCGAGCGCTTCATGCGGAGGAAACGGCGGATCTGCAGGCCGACCAGACAGGCAACCAGATGCTGAAGACGCGTGTTGCCGAAGGGAAACACGTCACAGACCTGATTGAACAGCCGGACGAAATCGTACTTGGCGTAGTCGATGGCCTTCGCCGGAATGGCCCATGGGTCGGCGATCATGTTGCGCCCTTTCTCGGCCATGAAGCGAAATGGGTCGCGCAGCACTTCGACCAGGTCGTGGCGCATCAACAGGGTTTCGTTTTCGTTGATCGTCAGGGCGGCGTGATCCTCCCCCGCGGCGAGGGCCAGGCGAATGCGACCTTTGGCAATCCCGTGCCGCTCGATCACGTCATTGAGCCGCGAATACAGTCCGATCCGCGGATCCTTCAAGCTCACCGAATCGAGCGGGTGGACCGACATGGGCACCTGCAGGTGATCGCGGATGACGACTTCCTCGGTGTGAAACCCCAGAACGCGGGTCAATCGGCGCCGGTGACAGCCGCCGGCGATCCCATCGAGGTCCACGAAGTAGACGGGCTCTCCTGGACGGTTGAGGTACTTGACGCAGGTCCGCAGGCCAGCCGCCATGAAGGTGAGATGCGCGTCGGCATTGCGAGATTCCACCGACCGTTGCGCGTCCGACAACTCGCGCCGGAGTTGCAGGTCGTCGTGGCGATATCCCGCGTCGCGCGGGAACATGGTTTGAAATGCCCGCAGGTAGGAGACGACGCCGCCCCGCCGAGTGTCGAGGTGCGACGCGACTCGTTGATCCAGGAAGCCGGCGGTGGTGTGACACGACCAGTACAGCGCCCTGGGGAAGGCTTCGAGCTCGCCGACACAGGTCGCGTGCTCCCGGACGTTGACGATGTCCAACCGCGCCGTGGGTCGAATTTCGACACTCAACTCTCGTGGAGTCGCCAGCATCGTCTCCCTCAACTCGCCGTTTCGAAACGCTAACACAACCGTGAGCCCGTCGACGGCAAATGATGTGCGGTCTGCAGAGAACATTGTAATACAAAGTTCTTCACGTATGTGACGCGGGGTCCGACCTCCGCCTCCAGCTAGGTCCGAACGGGTACAATTCCTTCTCGTGAACCCGGCAGACCTCCACCTCGCCCACCGCGTCGTCGGCCCGGCTCACGTCCCGCTTGTCATCGCTGAAATCGGCATCAACCACGGCGGCAGCCTGCACGTGGCGCGGGAGATGGTCGACGCCGCGGCCCGCGCGGGCGTCGAGATCGTCAAGCACCAAACCCACGACGTGGACGACGAGATGAGTGGCGCGGCCCGGAAGGTGATTCCTGGCAATGCCGACGTCTCCATCTACGAGATCATGTCTCGCTGCGCGCTCTCGGAAGACGACGAGATCCGCCTGCGCGACTACGTCCAGTCGAAGGGAATGATCTTCATGAGCACACCGTTTTCGCGCGCCGCCGCCGACCGGCTCGCGCGAATGGACGTGCCGGCGTACAAGATCGGCTCGGGCGAGTGCAACAACTATCCGTTGCTGCGGCACATCGCGTCCTTCGGTAAGCCCGTCATCCTCAGCACCGGGATGAACACGATCGAGAGTGTGCAAAAGGCCGTCGCAATCTTTGCGGACGCGGAGGTGCCGCTCGCCCTCCTGCATACGACGAATCTCTACCCAACGCCGCCGCATCTGGTTCGGCTTGGCGCGATGACGCAGTTGGCGGAAGCCTTCCCCCACACCATCTACGGCCTCTCAGACCACACCACCGACAACCTCGCGTGTTTCGCGGCCATCGCGCTCGGCGCCTCCATCGTCGAGCGTCACTTCACCGACCATATGCACCGCGAGGGACCCGACATCGTCTGCTCGATGGATGAGCAGCGCTGCCGCGAGCTCATCGAGGCCGCTCGCATCCTCCACCTCGAGCGCGGCGGAACCAAAGGGCCGGCGCAAGAGGAGCAGGTGACGATGGACTTCGCGTTTGCCACCGTGGTGACCATTGCACCCATCAAGGCGGGAGAGCCGCTGACGAGGCGCAATCTGTGGGTGAAGCGGCCCGGCACCGGCCCCGTGCCGGCCGCACGCTATGAAGAGCTGCTCGGGCGCGTGGCACGACGCGATCTGGCCGCCGACACGCACATCAGCGTGGATGATGTCGTGTAGTCGATCTGCGCAGACCGGCACTCGACCTGAACGATTCGTCCGCTTACCGAGTCTTGGGTTCTCTCTTGACGCTCAGGCTCGACTTCGTCAGCCCGTCCTGCCCGTCTTGATCGGTGACCACCTGCAGACTCGATCGAGACCTCATCATCCCCGTAGTGACGGTCTGCAGCAAGTAGTAGGTCTTGCCCGCCTGCACGTTCAGCGAGAGCACGCTGCGGTCCTCTGCCTGCGAGCAGAAATGATGCTCGCCCGGATCGACCGTCACGAAAAAGTAGTTGTTGCCATAGTTCGCGCCGATCCACGTGCCGTCGACCGCTAGGCGCGTCTGAATTCTGCTGCCCGCGTTGGTAGGACGGATCACATAGACAAGCCCTTTGTCTGACGGCGCCGTCGGCGTCGGGTGTTGGGTCTTGTCCGTCACTGTGGGGAATCTGACTCCATCCGGACCACATCCCTTTGATTCAAGCCCCGGTGCGGCGACAGGCGCAGCCATCGCTTGTGGCTGAGCGGCAGCGGGCGCAGGCGCCGGCGCCGTCTGGGTGGCTGCAGGTGGGGCGGCCGGTGGAGCGCTCGGTGCCGCGTCCGCCAAGGGCTGCATCCGATCGACGTCGCCGACACCATGGATCGTGATTTTTCCGTCCGGGAGCCGGAGCGTGAACAAGCCATTCCTGAAGCCGACGAACTGGCCTCGGATCTCCTGCCCGTTCCTCAGAACCAGAACGGTATCGACGTTGACTTGCTGCGCTTGTTGGCTCGCAAGACCCGAGGAACAGCACAGAACGGCGAGTGCGACGAGGGCGGCTGTGCGCGGCATGGTCCTCCTCAACGATAGGCGTCGCAGTGTACTGACCTGGAGAGGGCAGCGTCAAACGCGGGGACCGCTCATTCGACGCGCTCGCGTTGCAGCCGACCGAGCTCGCCCTTCGCGTGGTCGAGCTCCCTCTGCATCGCCGCAAGCTGGTGGGCCAGCACCTCTACCTGGGCCGCTCGTGCGCGAAGCACCTCAATGTGGGGTGCGGCGTCTTCGCGCTCGCGTTGGAGCGCCCAGGCGAACTGCTCCCTTTCCACGGCCTTCGCGGCCATCGTGTCGAGCTCAGCCCGCAACGACTCCGCGTACGCAGTGGCCTCTTCGAGCCTGGCCGTCAGGTCTCCGGCGAATCGCTCGGCCTCCTTCAATGAGTCGCGGCACACACTCAGCTCGTGCGGAACCCAAGCGTCGAAGACGTTCGCAGGCACGGAGAGTAACGCCTGAATTTCAGGCAAGTCCGCGCGCACGTAGAATCGGTTCAAGCCGTCGAACAAGGCCGGCCCGTACCCCGCCGCGACGACGCTCGGTTCCCACGCGCCTGCGGAGGACTCGGCGGTGTTCGGGAACGTGGCCTCGATCACGAGCACCCAGGGGCGCATGGTGGCGAGATCGGCGCCCGCGATCACCTCGGCCTCCATGCCTTCGACGTCGATCTTCAGCACGTGGATCTCGTCCTGGTCGCCGACGATCGAGCGCAGCGGCAGGACGTCGACGTCGAAGGGTCGAAACTGCTGACCCGCCTGTTCATACCGTTCGACGATCGCGCGACTGGACGTCGTCGCGCCTCGGTTCTCCATCGGGGCTTCAAACAGGGTCAGGCGTCCAGGCCGCGCACCGGCCGCGATCTGTTTGGTGGTGTCCTCCGGGCGAAGATCACGCAGCAGGGCCGCTTCTCGTTCCATCGGTTCGATGTTGATGCCACGCCAACCTCTGAGGTAGAGCGCGTAAGTGACGTTCTCGAGGATCGGATGCCCAGCACCGACATCGACGAACCTGCCGATCGGGATGCGGCTGACGAGCCTGGCGAGAACCACGTCCTCCTGGTTCTGGGCGTAGGAGATCACCCTCACAGCTTACCCCGTGGGTTCGACCGCACCCGTCGTCGGCCGCTGGTTCTCGCGATAACGGCTCGCGGTCTCGACGCTTTGAGGTGGATCAATCGACGCCCGCGAGCCCCGCACGGTAGGATCGTCCGGTGTCCACGCTGATGCGCACCGCAGTCGTTGCCGGCGCGCTTCTCATTGCCAGCGCGCTCACGGAATTCGCGCTCCGCGCGAGCGGCTATCAGTACTCACCTGTGAAGATCGGCGCGAACCTCACCAGTGACTTTCGCGAGCGGCACGCGTTTCAGGATCGCCACCTGGTCTACGACCCCGATTTGATCTGGCGGCCGCTGAGCGGGCAATTCTCGCCGTTCAACCCTCAAGGCTTTCGCGGCGCCACGATCGATCCCGAGAGACGACCCGGTACCCTTCGCATCATCGCGATCGGCGACTCGAACACGTTCGGTTGGGAAGTAGACGAAGGCGCCAACTGGCCTTCGCAACTGCAGGGACTGTTTTCGGCATCGAGACCGGGCGCCGAAGTGATCAACGCGGGCGTCTGGGGCTACACGTCGTTTCAAGGACGCCACCGCTTCAAGGAAGTGCTCGCCTTCCGTCCCGACCTCGTCCTTGTGAGCTTTGGCGGCAACGATGCCCACCCGGTGACGGTGCCAGACGCTGAATATGTTCGACGCCACGATCGGATCGAACGGGTGACGCGGGCGACGAAGAAACTGCGGCTCGCGCAACTGGCAGTGGCGGTGTGGGACCGGGCGCACATGATGTCCGGAGGCGGTCGGTTGGGGCCGCGAGTCAGTCTGGAGGACTACAAGACTCACCTTCGCGAGATCGTTCATGGGGGCAAGGCGCGCGGAGTGCAGGTGATTCTGCTGACGCGTCCGTACGTCGGGACGTCGGCCGATCTCGTCTCGTGGAAGACATACGCGCCCGCCTACAACGTCGCGACCATCGAGATCGGACAAACGGAGAACATTCCCGTTATCGATCTGTATGCCGCCTTCAAGGACCATCCGAACGTGTTCGACGACGAGGCGCACTTCGGCGTCCAGGGGCACCGGATGGCCGCCGAGCTCCTGCACGACGAGCTCTCGAAGCTGCTTCGGCCGTAGCGCGATCTGTTCAGCGCAAAGGCGGCGTGCTCGATGGCGGCTTTCTTACCCTCGCGCTTTCCTGGTACGCGAACGCGAGTTTGAGCAGCACGGGCTCGCTCCATTCCGGTCCAAGAACCTCGAGACCGATCGGCACGCCGACGGGCGCCGACGAAGTCGGCGGCGAAAACCCTCCGGGAAACGTGACCGCCGGAAAGCCCGTGCTGTTGGACAACACACCGTTGCGCTCGACCTGCTCCTCGCCGATGGGAACAACGAGCCGTCGTTGATGCGGATACAGGACGGCGTCCAGTCTGTTGGCCGCGATGAGCGTCATCACGGCTTGCCGGAGCGCGTTTCGCCGAAGCAGCATCTGCGTGTACTCCACCGAACTTGGCGGATCCGCCATCTTCTGCGCCGCCAGCAGTCCGCTCCTAAGCGCCGGATGAAATTCGCCACGTGCGATGAACTCGTCGAGCGTCTTCACCGGCGCGCGCGCGCCCAGTCCGGCGAGATAGGCATTGAAGCCCGACTTGAACTCGAAGGTGATCAGGCTCAGATTCCGCGTCAGCTCGTCGAGCGAAGGAATCGTGACCCGCACGATCGTCGCTCCCATTGCCGACATCTTGGTGGCCGCGGCCTCGACAACCGCGTTCACGGGCTCGTGAATCGCGTCGCGTCCGAGGAAGTCCGTGAGCAATCCAATGCGCACGCCCTTGAGTCCGTCCGTTGTCAGCGACGTCGAATAGCTTGCGGGAATCTTCCCGACGCTGAAGGCGGTGGGCGGATCGTCTGGATCGTACCCAGCCATCACATCGAGCATGCGGGCGGCGTCTTCCACAGTGCGCGTGATCGGACCGGCGGCGTCCTGAGTCGTGCTCAGGGGAATCATCCCGGCACGGCTCACGAGACCGCGAGTGGGCCGGACGCCGACGAGACTGTTGGCTGAGGACGGCGATCGGATCGACTGACCCGTGTCGGAGCCGGTGCCGAGCACGCCAAAGTTCGCGGCGATGGCGGCGCCGGTGCCGCCGCTCGATCCACCGGGCGTACGCGTCAGGTCGTACGGGTTTCGCGTTTGACCACCGAGCGAGCTGACCGACGTGCCGCTCCACGCGAGCTCCATCAGGTTGGCCTTGGCCAGGATGATGGCGCCGGCATCACGCAGCCGCCTGACGACAAAGCCGTCAGCGGCCGGAATGAGTTTCGCCAGCGTCACCGACCCGCCGGTCGTTGGCATATCGGCGGTGTCGTAGTTGTCCTTGAGTACGACGGGAATGCAGTGCAGCGGGCGCTGACGGACAGTGGCGGCGTCAAGCCGGTCCATTTCCGCGGCCGTATCGAGCGCTCGTGGATTGACGGAGATGATGGCGTTGAGCGCGGGGCCCTTGTCGTCGTACGCCTCGATGCGATTCAGATAGGCCTGCGTCACTTGCACGCAGGTGACCTGCCGTGAGGACAGAGCGGCTTGAATCGACCTGACCGTTGCCTCCTCCGGAGCAAAGCGAGAAGCGTTCTGTGTTTGCGCATTTGCGAAGGCAGACGTGACAACGAGGAACAACGCCACCACGAACGCCCGCGACGCCCTGATCTCGGCCCCTCGCCTTACACGCCAGGCCTGCCACAAGTGGCGTCGCTCGTGCGCGGGAATGACATGCAGGCCCGTTGCGAGACTGAATCGGACGCCTCGAATGAATGGATTAGGGAAATGCGTGCCGGCAAGATCGAGGTCGGCGTTTGTACGCAGGAACCCGCGAACCTCATCTTGTGAGGTCAAGAAGTTTGACATCGCCACTGCGAGCGGCGGCGATGGCCTGGGCTCGATGTTCTTGTAGGTCTTGACGCGAATCTTCACGGGAGGCTCCATGTTTCGAATAAACCACCGGCCGATGACTCCAGGATGCGCGGGACCTCGTCTGATTCTGTTTCTTCGGCGCGACGTTGCTGCCGGCGGCTCCATGGCGCGCAGGTAGACGCGGTTGGCGGCGCCAAGATGATCGAGGCATTCCGCGACGCTCCATGCGCCGGGATGCGGCCGCCACGCCGCGTCAGCTTCGGACAACCCGGCCGTCAACTCGTGAGCGTCGCGCACAGCCGCGTCAAGCTGGTCGTCCAAGGCTTGAAGTTCTGGCGGCAGGCTCACGTCGATCTCCTCTGAGCGGATTCAACACGCACCAGTTCAAGACCGCAACGCGATCGGCGCTGGCACGGCCCCCACTCGGCTGGCCCTCCACCGAGCGGCGTCGAAAGAGCGATCACACCATCAGTGACTTCCGAGGCGCAAGACAGTCCCTTCAAATTTTCGCAGGGGACTGTCCCCCAGTCGCAGTAGCATGCGCTTCACCCCGGCATGAAACGACTCGCGCTCGGCGTGTTCCTCATCCTCGCGGCGGCAGCGGTGCTGCTCGTCTCGGACTGGCAGGCCCGTACCTCGGCGCCAAGCGGGGTCCCGCGGATCGCGATCATGCAGCACGTCTCGCAAGGCATCATCGACGAGGGCGTCGCCGGGATGATCCAGGCGCTCACCGACGCCGGCTTCAGCGCGCCCAAGACGCTCGATATCCAGCGTTTCAACGCCGAAGGCGACACCCCCACCGCCAACGCGATCGCCAAGCAGATCGTCAGCAGCAAATTCGACTTGGTCCTGACGGCAACCACTCTGAGCCTGCAAGCGGTCGCCGGCGCAAACCAAACCGCCCATCTCAAACACGTCTTCGGCCTGGTCTCCGACCCCGTGGGCGCGGGTGTCGGCATTCGCAGCTTCGACTCCCCAGATCACCCGGCTCACCTCACCGGCATCGGGACGATGCCACCGGTCAAGGCGGCCTTTGAGGTCGCGCGCGAACTCTACCCGGCGCTCAAGAGGGTCGGCACCGCGTTCAATCCGGCCGAATCGAATTCCGTCGCCAGCATGCAACTGGGCCGCGCCGTCGCCAACGAGCTCGGCATCGAGCTCCTCGAGGCGACCGTCGATAACTCGTCAGCGGCCGGCGAAGCCATCAGCTCGCTCGTGTCTCGGGGCGCCGACGCCATCTGGGTGGGCACCGATGTCGCGCTCATCACCGCCATCGACTCGGTCATCGCCGCCGCCCGGCGCGGACGTGTCCCCGTCTTCACGAGTGTTCCCGGCAACACCGCGCGCGGCGCGCTCTTCGATGTCGGCGCCAACTACACCGAGGTCGGCCAGTTGACTGGGGCGCTCGCGGCGCAGATTCTGCAGGGCGCCAACCCCGCCGACATCCCGGTTCGGAACGTGATTCCGGAGCGGCTGCTGCTCAACAACGGGGCCCTCGCAGATCTCAAATCGACCTGGCGCATTCCTGATGCGCTCGCCGCGCGGGCGGCCGCCATGGCGGCGCCGCCAAAGCGTTCGCTCGCAAAGAAGTGGAACATCCAAATCGTCGAGCTCAACAACGTTCTCGACGTCGAAGAGGCCGAGCATGGCATCTTCAAAGGATTTGAAGAACAACAGCTCGTTCGCGGGAAAGACTTCGACGCCACCGTCCGAAATGCGCAAGGCGACATGGCGACGCTGAATGGCCTGGTGGACGCGGCCATCGGCGATGGCGCCGATTTGCTGATGACGCTGTCCACGCCGACACTGCAGGCCGCCCTGCAACGCGCGAAGGGCAAGGTCCCGATCGTGTTCACCTATGTCGCCGACGCCGTCGCGGCCGGCGCGGGCAAGAGCGACAGCGATCATTTACCAAACGTCACCGGCGTCCAGACCCTGGCGGCGCACGACGAAATGGTGGCCATCGTTCGACAGTTGTTGCCGTCCGCGAAGACCATCGGCTCGCTGTTTGTGCCGGCGGAAGTGAACATGGTCACGAACAGAGAGCTGCTGGCCACGTCGGCACAGAAGGCGGGCCTGACGCTCATCGCGTCCGGCGTGGCCACGAGCACCGAGATCGCTGACGGCGCCCTGGCCCTGACCAGTCGGGGGATCGACGCGCTCGTCCAGATTCCGGGCAATATGACCGCTGCCGCGTTCGGCGGCATCGCGCAGGCCGCCAAGCGCAAGCGCTTGCCGGTATTCGCATTTCAAAAGGCGCAGGCGCGGCAGGGCGCGATGGTGGCGCTGGCGAGGGACTACGAAGACGCGGGCCGTCAGGCCGCCGAAGCGGCCGCGCGCGTGATGCGCGGGGAGAATCCTGCGAAGATGCCGTTTGCGCAAATCCGGACGACCCGCCTCATCATCAACAAGGGCGTCGCGCAGACGCTCGGCATCACCATCCCATCCGAGCTGATGCGCAAGGCCGTCGAAGTCATCGAGTAGCGATCACGACCGTGGAGATCACGACACACGACGCGGGAGACTTCCTCGAAGTGCACGCCAAGGGCCGACTCGATGGCTCGTGGACGACACACTTTTCGACAACCCTTGACGAGATCGTCCGGCAGGGTCATCACCGGCTGCGTGTCAACCTCAGCGAAGTGACCTACATCAGCTCGATGGGCGTCGGCGTGTTGGTCGAGTGCTACAAGAATCTGCTCGCCATCCAGGGCGTGCTTGTGGTCAGCAAACCGTCGGCGGTCGTGCGCAAGGTGCTGGACATGGTCGACCTGAGCGCCACGCTCATGGCCGAGCCGACGAGCAAGCCGCGATCGCGATCGACGTCGCCGGAGTTCACCGCGATCGAGCGCGGCGAGGCGCGATTCGAGATCTACACGCTCGACGGCGACGGTGTGATGTGTCGTCTGATCGGTAATCCTTCCCTTCTCGCGGGCTGCGGGTTCAGTGAGGCCAGCTGCAAGCTGGTCACCTTCGACAACGACGCGTTCGGTGTGGGACTCGGGGCGTTCGGCAGCAGCTTTGCCGACTGCAAAGAGCGGTTCGGCGAGTTCCTCGCCGTGGCCGGCGCAGCGGCGTATCAACCCGGCGACGGATCGAACGCGCCCGACTTCATGCTGGGTGGCACGACGAAGTTTCCCGAAGTCCAGACGTTGTACGGCGTGGTGTCCGAAGGATCGTTCTCGCGGATGGCGCGATTCACATCGCTCCAGGCCGAAGATCCGGTGTCGCTCACTTCGCTGGCCGAGGCGGCGCTGGACCTGGTCGACGCTGACGCCGCGTGGATCGTCATCGTCGCCGAATCGGCGGGGCTCGCCGGCGTGAGCCTGCGCAAATCGCCGGTCGCCGGGGCTTGCGCCGGCGCGCCGTTCGAGCATCCCGAGGTTCGCAACTGGCTGTCGTTCACGACCGAGCGCGCCCACGTCCGCGCCCTCGTCGTCGCGACGGGGGTGGTGGCCAGGCCCGGCGTGGAAGATCTCGACACGGTCACCCGGCCGCTCAGTCGAGGGGCGAAGGTGGTGGGTCACGTGCATGCGGCGGCGTTCTCATATCGCCCACTGCCGCAAGATCTCATCGAACTCGACGACACGATCCGTGCCGTCTTCGAAAAGGAAGTGATTCTGGGCGTGCTGCATCTCATCGGCGACGACCGTGAAAGCACCCGTGTCTCGGAGAGCGAGTTCGTTCGCGGCGCCATGTGGGTGGCGCCGATCAGCGCGTTCGCGCCAACAGGTTCTCGCACACCCGGAACCTCCCTGAACCTCCCTGACCCCCCCCGAACCTCCCCGAACCTCCACAAATGAGCTTGCTGATCGGCGCACTCACGATCGGTTTCATCCTCTCGCTGCTGGCGCTTGGCGTCTTCGTCAGCTTTCGTATCTTCGCGTTTCCGGACATCACCGCCGAGGGGTCGATCACCCTGGGCGCCGCACTGTCGGCGACGCTTCTCGTGTCGGACGTTTCACCTGTCGTTGCCACCGCGGCAGCAGTAGTGGCTGGTGTGTTGGCCGGCACCACGACCGGCGTCCTGCACACGCGCTTCAAGATCAACGGACTGCTCGCCGGCATTCTGGTGATGACGGCGCTCTATTCGATCAACCTGCATGTGATGGGTCGGAGCAACATCCCGTTGTTGGCCTCGCCCACGTTCGCCAGCTCGGCGGCCGAGCTGGGAGCCATCCTCCTCGGCCACCAGGAATACGTGCACGTGCTTGGCTGGGAGATCGCGACCAGGGATGTCTCGGTGTTGCTGTTTGCGATGGCCGCAGCCGGGTTCGTGGGCCTGGCGCTGTATGTCTTCTTCCGCACCGATCTGGGCACGTCGATGCGGGCCACCGGCGACAACAGCCAGATGATTCGCGCGCTCGGCGTCAGCGATCAGAACATGATCGTGCTCGGACTCGCGCTGTCCAACGGCCTCATTGCCTTATCGGGGTCGCTCCTGGCCCAATACCAGGGATTCGCCGATGTGCAAATGGGAATCGGGATGGTGGTGTGGGGACTGGCGAGCGTCATCATTGGCGAAGCGCTGGTTGGCGTTCGTCAGCTCGGCTACGCCATCGTCGGCGCCGTCATGGGCTCGGTGCTGTTCCGCGAGCTGGTGGCGATCGTGCTGCGCTGGGGCCTCAATCCCAACGATCTCAAGCTGGCCACGGCCATCTTCGTCTTCGGTGCGCTGATTCTGCCAGGGCTTCTCGAACAGCTGCGCAAGCGGAGGGCCTCTCATGGTTGAGGTCCGTGGCGCGTCGAAGACGTTCAACGCCGGCACGCCCAATGAAGTTCGATCGCTTCGCAGTGTCGATCTCGGCATCGACCAGGGCGCCTTCGTCATCGTCATTGGCACGAACGGATCGGGCAAGTCCACACTGCTCAACGCGATCGGTGGCACGTTCGTGGTCGACGAAGGGCGCATCTCGCTCGACAACCAGGATGTGACCGAGTGGCCGGAACATCGGCGCGCGGCGATGATCGGACGCGTGTTTCAGAATCCCTTCAGCGGCACGGCCCCGAACTTGTCGATCGCCGAGAATCTCGCGCTCGCCGCTCGCCGAGGCCTGCGGCGCGGATTCGGCTGGGCGCTCAACGACGGCCTGCGAACGCGGATGGTCGAGGCCGTCCGCGGACTCGGGATGGGCCTGGAGGATCGGCTCGACAACGTGATCGGGAGCCTTTCGGGCGGGCAGCGGCAAGCGCTCACGCTGCTGATGGCCACCTGGTTGAAGCCGAAGCTCCTGCTCCTCGACGAGCATACGGCCGCGCTGGATCCGAAGAGCGCCGATCAGGTCATCGTGCTGAGCAACGAGATCGTCGCTCGCGATAAGTTGACGGCGCTCATGGTGACGCACTCGATGCATCAGGCCGTCAACCTCGGCGATCGGCTCATCATGATGCACCGTGGCGCGATCGTTCACGACTTCCGCGGCGCGGACAAACGGCGGCTGCGCGTCAACGACCTGCTGGGCCGCTTCGAAGACCTGCGGCGAGCCGACCTGCTCGACGAGTCGGCGGCGGATATGCTGAGGAGGAATTACGTTTAGGCTCGCCGCCCTCAGCGGCTCGTAGGAGTCGCTCGTTAACGCTCGCTCCTGGGCTGGGCCGGAGCGACGCGACTCCTAAGGTCATTTGCTGTACGCCTCATAGATCTCGACAACCGAGAACGACCACTCGAGGTTGTTCGAGTCGACCAGAAAATCGTAGATCCGTCCGGCGTCGGCGAAGTCAGCCTGTCCGCTTCCCTCGCCACGATGATCGACGACCACCTGCAGTGGCCGTCCGCTGACGGCGCTCCTCACCGTGAGCTTGAACGTGCCTTGACCCGTCGGCTGCTCGCGGCGCGTTTCCCATGTGATATGAAAGCGGCCGGTGTCGCTGTTGATGTCGCCGACCGATTGGCTTCCCGTCCCCTGCCACGATCCGACGGGTCGGCTGGCCGTGACCACGCGACGAGACGAATCGTCTCGCGACGCCTGACATGCTGCGGAAAGCAACGCGGCGATCAGAACAATCCGAGCTGCGCGCATGCTCTCGTCTGCCGTCCGTCCGCGTACGCGGCCGAAGGCGGCTATGGCGAGACCTCGCCGACCAGCCTCCGCTAAAGCTACGGCGGTCCGCCGAAGCATCTGCGAAGGCGGAAGCCTTGGCGCCGGCGGAAGCTCCCTCGATGGTTCCATGAGCGAAGGCGGGCCGAGATTAGCGAACCACGTTCCACTCTCGCAGCCAGTCACCAATGGCGTAGAGGTGATCCAGGTGATCGGGTGCTGAATTTCCGGCGAAGCCGGCGAGCGTGAAGCTGCCGGCTCGCGCCGTGCTCAGTTGCTGCATGCCAATCGGACCGTGTTGGAGGACCGGCCGGCGCTCGAGCTTGAGCGAAGACAGCACGGCGTTGGCGGTCTCGGTCGTGCTGGCGTAGGTGCCGGGGTACACCTCCGAGTGCGTGATCCAACAGCGCTTGCGATTGGCGACGGCATCGGCGGCAAAGCTGACAAAGGCGCCGATGCCTTCAGCGTCGAGCGGCAGATCGGCCGCTCGAGGCGCGGCGACATCGCCCTCGATCAGGTACGAGGAGTGCAAGCTGTCTGCAAGCAAGAGGTTATCGACCAGCGCAAAGTTGTCGGACACCTGCAGAATGGCGCGGACGGCGCCGTAACCGGCGCTGAACGAGGTCAGCGTAATGCTCGACCATACCGGTCTGCGCCCCGTGATCATCCCGACTCCGGTGGCGGCCTCGTCGAGCAACATCCTGAAGCGCGCGGGATCGCTAAAAGGCGCCGCGTATCGAGAGGAACCAGCGCCGAGGTTGATCGTCAGCAAGGCGGCACTCGGCGCCGATTTGGCGACGTGCTGCTCGATCAACCACGCCGCACCGTGAAAGTGCACCAGGAGCGGAGCCTGATCGCGCACCTGAAAGCGATCCGAGAGAAAGAGCTCGCCGAGCGGAAGCGTCAGGCGCTTGCCTGGGGCTCGCCCCTCCGCCAGCCGCGGATGCGGCCGCGTCGTGTCGGACATGGGTGAGGGATTCTGCGCGACCTGCCCAGCCGACAGGATCGGTAAGGCGAGCAATGCGAGTAACGCACCCACCGGCCCTTTTGGCACGACACATCCTCGCATGGGTAGGTAGGGCGTCGGTAGTAGGGCGTCGGGCGTGGGAGTCGGAAGGCAGCGGTCGGACGTCGGAAGGCGGCGGTCGGGACTCAGCCCATGCACATCGACTCCTGACTCCCGACTCCGACGCCCGACTCCCCGACTCCCCGACACCCGCTATGATTCCGCAGCATGCGAGTCGCGATTGTCGGAGGTCCGGGAGTTGGGAAGAGCACACTGGTTCGCCAGCTCGGCGATCTCTACCGCAACGGATCATACGGCGAGGGCGAGAAAGGTGTGTGGGATCCGCGCGTCCTCGAGGACATCGCTGCCGGGCGCAATCCGGTTGGCGTGACCGCGTATTTCGGCTGGCTCTATGACGCCAACTTTCGCGACGCCGCGGCGCACGATGTACCGGGCAAAGTGATCTTTTTTGAGGGTGCGCGAATCACGCTCGAAGCGCACATGGCCGAGTATCCCGAGACCTTTCACTCGGAGCTCAGGAACGTCCTCACGGTCGGGGATCGCTGGAATCCGGACAAGACCATCGTGCTCACCTCGAGCACCGACACCATCGAGAAGTACATCCGCCACCGCAATCGACCATACGAGGACATCGAGGAAATGATCCGTCGCTTTCGGTTGATCGATGCCGAGTTTCGACGGCTCGCACCCCAGTATTCCAACACGGTGGTGATCGACCGGGACCGAATGGAGTTCCACGATCGAGAGGGCCTGATGCACGTCATCGAGGTGGCCCGCCTGCCGCCGTTTCGAGAGATTCCGTATCGGCAGACCGATCGGTACGAGCCTCTGTGACCGCTCCCACCTCGGCTCGCTCGAATCAGCTACACTAACCCGCCATGTTGATCGCCACTCTGCTGATCGCCGCTCTGTCGCAGCAGCCGGCTCAGGCCCAGAAGCTGGAGCTGCCCGTGCTCAAAGCTGGTCTTGGTAGCTGTTCGGCTGACTTCACGGTCAATGACGGCGACGGCAAGCCCGTCTACCTGGCGGTCGTCCACGTCAAGATCCGATACGGCGCTATGGGTTTGAAACGCATGGACCTCGAGGTGAGCACGAACGCCGAGGGCAAGGCGCGCGTTGAAGGCCTGCCTGCCAAAGCGAGGCCACTCGTCTACGACGTTCAGAAAGACAACAAGAAGATCATCGCCCAGCAGAATCTGGCCAAGGAGTGCCAGAAAGCGCACACGGTCGTGTTCAGATAGGGCTCGCGATTCGCCATTCGCTATTCGCAAATTGCGAACCGCGAACAGCCAAAAGGCGAAGAGCCCTCAGCGTAGCGAACTAGAAGGCGTATTCGACGCTCACCATCGGCGAGATCTTGTCGCGCAAGCCCACCGAGTTCAGGCGCATCAGCACGTTCGCATTGAGCAGCAGCGGACCGACGACATTCACCTTGAGTCCGAGCGCGGCGCTCACCTCGTTGAACGACCCCCGTCCGAACGCGATGTTCGGTAACAGGGTCACGCCGTCGAGCGCGCGAAACGTCTCTCGACGAAGGCGGGGCGAGTCGATCACGTACCGCCCAATCAGATCGACGGCCGCCGTGAGCTTCGGGTGGACGGCGATTACGCCACCGGCCGAGTACGCGACGACGTCCGGCAGATCGGCTGAGACGCCGCTTCCCGGGCTGCTTGCCAGCACGCTGGCGCCGTTCCATTGGTAGCCGAGATTCACGTGCGGCGACACCGCTCCATACACACCCGACCACACCGCAAACGGCTGTGCACCAGGCGCTCCGGTGCCAAGCAAGTTGTGCTCGTCGCCCGTCGGTAGACGGACATCGAGTCCCACGGCGGCGCCGTATTGATCTCTCCTCCGCACGTTCTGCTTGAAGCGAATGGTGACATCGCCCAACCCGGATGCCTCGCCGAACGCCGTGAAGGTTCGTCGATCGCCGATGCCGTCGTCGCTGGTTCGAAAGAAGTGTGTCTCTGGATTGGTCGTGCCGATGCGACGGACCTGCGCGTCAGACCGGACGATCACGTCGGCGGTGACGACTGGCAGGACCACCGACACGTCCAGATGATTGGTGACGCCGTAGCTGACAAACCCGGCCGAGCGCGTGACCCGCGCGGAGATGTTGTTGATCGTCGTCACGACGTCCTCGCGCCCGCCCCGCAGCTCGGCGCTGTCGTGTGTGAACACGGCAGGCACGGCGGCGAGGCCGATCCCTTCGATGGAGTCGAACGAGAGCCGTTGATGTGAGAAGCCGACGGCGACGCGGCCCGATCCGATCGTCTCAGCACGCTCCGAGAGAATCGGACCAAAGCTGCTGGTTGTTCGATTGAACACGCCCAACGCGGGATCGAATTGATAGGTGAAGCCTGACGCGGGCGGCGGCAGCGGCAGCGAGACGATCTGGCTCGTGAGCGCGGTTCCAAACTGCGAAAACTCGCTCTCGAAGCCGCTGTTGAAATGCGCCGAGTGCGTCGCTCCCGAGGCGAGCAGTGTGTTGCTGTTCACGATCAGGCCAGTGGGCCCGTACAAATCGGTGAAGACTCGCGAGAGCTCGGTCACCTGAACGGCGACGTTGAAGGGTTGCTGTTGCTGGGCCAGCGACGTTGCAGGACTGACGAAGAGACTTAGCAGCGCACCGGCTACGATTGCTCGCATCGCTCCCCCACAGTGAAAGTTGAACTATCTCCCTATTTCAGCGATCACCCATCCTGACGCGCCTTTCGTCAATTGCAACGTCTGCTGACTGCTCTGCGTCTGTCGTCGTCCAGCCGACACAATCGTGTCGGTGCGTGCGAGACGAGCCGTCGCGGTGCGACCAGACAATTTGAGCTCGGTGATGCGAATCGTGACGTCCTGCGACTCGACCTGGCGGAAGCTGTCGCGCAAGCGGCCCTCCTCGGCGGGCGAGAGCCCCGGCCGCACCGACCGGAAGAGATCGATGTTTTTGGTTTCGATCGCGCGCTCGTAGGTGGCGATCACGGCACGAATCGCCACGTCATCTGCCTCGGACGCCGACGGAACTTTGACGGATTCCGGCGGGGGCGAGGGTTTCGTCGCCGGGGCAGGCGCAGGTGGTGGGGTTGCTGCTGCAGGCGGCGTCTCAACCGGCGGCGTTGTCGGAGTCGGAGCAGGTGCCGGAGCAGGAGCCGCGGCTGCCGGAGCTGGAGATGATGGCGGAGGCGCCGAAACAGTCGCCGGCGGTGGAAGGACAGGCTGCTGCGTCGCGGGTGCAGGGGCCGGCGCAGCTTGACGAGCCGGCGGTTCTGGCGGCAATGAAGCGGAGCGTGGCCGGGTCTGCGAAACCGTCTCCCGGGGTCTGGCTTCTCCCGCTGCAGGCTTCGCCGGCGCCGCGCTTGGTTCGCCTGTCGCCGCCGCCCCTATCACAGAAGTCGCCGGTGACGCCGCGGGTTCGGCCGGGGCCGGCGCGGGCGTCGCAGGAATTGGCGTCGGCGAGGCCGCAGCCGGTGGTTCGGCTGCAGGTGGGGCAACGCTTTGCGCAGGCGGCGCAGCAGTGGAGGCTGTTTCGGTGACGACATCCCCCGAACGCATCCACGGAAGAACAACTGCGACAATCGCGAGAAGAGCGAACACCGCCGCGACTGCAGGCCACATCCAGGAGCGCCGGCCGGAAGCAGCGGCGGTCGAACCGGCGGATCTGGCCGCCGAAACATGCGCGGCGCTCATCGCCGCGCGGCTCGCGGAACCGTGCAGTGACCCCGAGTCAATATCGCGCTTGACGCGACGGAGCTCCGCCTGCAGATCGGCCGCGTGCTGATAGCGGAGCGACGGATCTTTTTCGATTGCCGTCAGGATCACGGTGTCCAGACGCTCGGGCATCGCCGGGTTGAGATGGGCGACGGGCGCCGGCGATCGATTGAGGATGGCGTCGAAGGCAACGGCGGTCGTGCTGCCGCCAAACGCTTGACGCCCGGTGGCCATTTCGTAGAGCACGACACCGAGCGAGAAGATGTCGGACCGCGGATCGATTTCTTCGCCGCGCGCCTGCTCGGGCGACATGTAACACACGGTGCCAAGCGCCGTGCCTGGAATCGTGATCTGGTTCTCAGGCGTGCCACGTCCATGACGTTCCGGCGATCGGGTCGTATTGGCGCCGGCGCTGCGAGCCGCGGGCGCGAGCTTGGCGAGGCCGAAGTCCAGAATCTTTGTCCGGTTCTTCTCGGTGACGAAGATGTTCGCGGGCTTGATGTCGCGATGGATGATGCCTTGCGAGTGCGCCGCCTCCAGCGCGTCGGCCAGCTGAATGCCGATGTCGAGCATCTCGCTGACTTTCAGCGGCCCGCGATCGATGCGGTCACGCAGCGACTCGCCCTTGAGCAGCTCCATCACGATGAACGGCTTGCCGTTGTCGTCGCCGATGTCGTGAATGGCGCAGATGCCCGGGTGACTCAACTGACTGGCAGCGCGCGCTTCGACGCGAAAGCGTTCGAGCGCTCTGGCGTCGCCAATGGCATTCGCGGGCAGGAACTTGATTGCGACCTGACGGCCGAGCCGCTCGTCTTCGGCGAGGTACACCACACCCATTCCGCCGGAGCCGAGCTCACCCAGGATGCGATAGTGCGAAACGGAGCGCCCGACCATCAGTCAGATCTGTTGGAGACGAACATGACGTACCTGGCGAGAATGGCCCATTCCTGTGACGGTGTCAAAGGTGGTCAGCCGCAGAAGTGCAATCCCTGAGTCAGACCGGTACCCTCACCGCGACCGGAACAATGGCTGACGAAAGAGTCCCATCGGTGATCGGCCGCCGCGTCGGCGCCTACGACGTTGTGTCGCTGTTGGGCGCAGGCGGGATGGGCGAAGTCACCAATCGACAGCAATACGCGGTCGCTCCTGATGGACAGTCGTTCATCATGAACGCGGCTCCAGATAGCGACAATAGCGCCCCGGTCACGATCATCCTGAACTGGAAGCCGAAACCCTGAACGGCTCGCGCTTACGACGACCGCGACCGCAGTTCCTCGTCGATCGCCGTCATGAACTGTTCGGTCGTCAGATACGGATGGTCCGGGCGAATCAAGATCGCCAGGTCCTTGGTCATCCGGCCCGACTCGACGACATCCACACACACCTGCTCGAGCGTCTCCGCGAAGCGCACGACGTCAGGTGTGTCGTCGAACTTGCCGCGATACTGCAGCCCGCGCGTCCACGCGTAGATCGACGCGATCGGATTGGTCGAAGTCGGCTTGCCCTGTTGATGAAGGCGGTAGTGACGGGTCACCGTACCGTGTGCGGCCTCGGCTTCGACGGCTTCGCCGTCGGGCGACATCAGCACTGACGTCATGAGTCCGAGCGAACCGTAACCCTGTGCGACCGTATCGGACTGCACGTCGCCGTCGTAGTTCTTGCAGGCCCACAGATAGCCGCCGTTCCACTTGAGATTCGACGCCACCATGTCGTCGATCAGGCGATGCTCGTAGGTGAGGCCTTTGCTTTCGAACAGTGAGCGGAATTCGGTGTTGTAGACGCGCTCGAACGTGTTCTTGAAGGCGCCGTCGTAGACCTTGAGAATCGTGTTTTTCGACGAGAGATAGACCGGGTAATTGCGGCCGAGCGCGTAGGTGAAGCACGCGCGGGCAAAGCCCTCGATCGAGGCATCGAGGTTGAACATGCCGAGCGCCACTCCCCCACCCTTGGTCTTGATCACTTCGCGATTGATCGGCGTTCCACCACCTTCAGGTGTCCAACTGATGGTGATGGTTCCAGCACCGGGAAACTGAAAGTCCTGTGCGCGGTACTGATCGCCAAAGCCATGACGCGCGACGACGACGGGCTTGTCCCAGTGCGGCACGAGCCTCGGCACATTCCGGCAGATGATCGGCTCGCGAAAGATCGTGCCGTCGAGGATGTTGCGGATCGTGCCGTTCGGCGACTTCCACATCTGCTCGAGACCGAACTCCTTGACGCGCGCTTCGTCGGGCGTGATCGTCGCGCACTTCACCGCGACGCCGTGCTCACGCGTGGCGTTGGCCGCATCAATCGTGATCTGATCGCTGGTGCGATCGCGCGACTCGACTCCGAGGTCGAAGTACTTCAGCTCGATGTCGAGATACGGAAGGATCAGCTGCTCGCGGATGCGCTGCCAGATGATGCGGGTCATCTCGTCGCCGTCCATCTCGACGACCGGACGGCTCACTTTGATCTTCGACACTCAGCGTTCCTTCCTGGCGGCATGCCGACGCACGTCACAAACATCGAATCATACAGCATCGGGCGGTGGACCCTTGTGCGCCGAGTTCAAGAGCAGAACGAACAGGAGATCAGGATCTCCATTTCGGCGCCTTACGGCAGGATCTGAAACGTCACGCCGAACTTGTGCTCGAGGCCGTTGGAGAAGGTCCGGTAAAACGGCGAGTCCACGTTGTTGTCCACGTCGCGTGGCGAAACGGCGCCGATCAGATGGAACGTTCGCAGGCCGACTCGCAAGCGGCGTCCTTTCACTCGCAGCTCGCGATTGATCGCGAGATCGAGCGATGCGAGCAGCGGGAACCGGCCGGCTTCGTTACGGACGCCGACAAACTGCTGCTCCTGATTCAGCGCTGAGTATGGAAAGCCGGTTCGAATCTCCAGCAACGGAACCAGCTGCCACTTGGTGAACAGCGGCACGGTGCCTCTCGCGATCAGGCGGTTCGGCACGTCGATACTCGAGCGAGCGTACTCGTTGGCGCGAATCACCGGCTCACGAATGTTGCCGAAGAAGCGCCCGAAGTCGTTGTAGTCGGCGCGCGATCGCGAGCGAACGTAGCTCACGAACAGTTCCAGGCCGTCGCGGCCGTGATAGCCGATGGTTCCTTCGACCTCGGCGTATTTCGACCGGCCGGTTGACGAAAGCACGAGCGCCGTCGCCGGCGTGCCAACCGGATCGACGATGAACTCGCGCGAGCCGCGGCGATAGAGATAGCCAATCTTGCCGACCCACGCGTTGCCAATTCGGCGATTCAATTCCACCGACGTCACCGAGGCTCGAGGCGTGCTCTCGACTGCGGACCGATTGGGCACGAGTCGCGCAGGGCCGATCGGCGTGCCCGACGACGTGTACCGCTCGATGACTCGTGAGCCGTACGACTCGAACGCCGCCACACTGAGTGGCGTCCCTTGATAGAACCGGCCGTAGCCGCCGCGCACCACCGTGGCGCCGGAGGCATCGAGCGTCACGGTGCCCCCGAAGCGAGGCGAGACATTCAGCCGTTCGATCACGCCATCTCGATCGAAGCGCAGGCCGCCTTGGATGAGGACACGGTCGTTCGCGCGCCACAGATCCTGGGCAAAGAACGACACATCGGCGTTGGCTTCGTCCTGAGACGTCGGTTCGGCGGGTCGAATGAGCTCGCTCAGCGATCCGTCGGCTCTGACAATCCGAACCGGCCGATCGGTCGTCGTTCCTTTGAAGCTGCGGTGAAGGATGTCAGCACCCACCTTCAGAAGATGCTCGCCGGTCGGTCCCGACGTCGACCAGGTCAGCGCCTCGAGCCATTGGACGCTCCAGCCGTCGCGGGTCTCGGCGTGGAAGTAATTCCCGTCGTGTTCAGCCAGCTGAAGCCGCTCGGGAAGCACGCCGCGAGGATCGACATCCACGTCGTAACGCCGCACGGTCAGCTCCGACTCGAGCAGCGCCGACCCGAAGCCGGCGTTCTCGGTGAAGCCGACTTGAAACCCGTGCTCTTTGAGATCGGGTGACACCGGCTCGCGGTTGAAGGTGTTGAGGTTCACGAACCGTTGGCGTCGCGGGAAGAAGGCAAACGAACCGGTCACGTGATGGTTGTCGGCGGGCACGGCATCGAGTCGCGTAAACGAGCTGACCCTATCGAGCCGCCGATCGTTTTCGCCGTCCGGCAAGCTTGGAATCTTCGTCTTCCGCATCTCGTACTGAATGCTCTCGGTCAAAAACACGCGGCCCTGGACAATGGGTCCGCTGGCCAGAAGTCGCGGCCCAAAACGGCTGATGCCTTGGAAGGTACGGTCCCGAAACCGAGGGATCGGCACAAAGTTCGTGAGGCCGAATCTCCATGCATCGCTGCCCCGTCGAGTCTCGATGCGAACCACGCCTGAGGAAAAGCGGCCGTATTCGGCGGCGAAAGGTCCGGAGATCACTTCGATGGATTCGACCGCATCGATCGGCAGGTCGATCCCGAATCCACCGGTCACCGGGTCGGTGACGCTCGCGTCGCTCACCTGAAGTCCGCTTTGTTCAGGGCGGCCACCCGTGAGGCTGATCTTTCCATCGTCGCGACGAATGACGCCCGGTACGACGGGCAACACGGCTTGAAAGGAATCGCCAGCGAGCGGCGCGATCTCAACCAGCTCGGGGGAAGCGGTCGTGCCCGCGTTGGCGTCAGCAGGCGGTGTCGCTGTCGGGCTTCGGACCGAGACGGCGGTTTCCACGCTCGCCAGCGGCAGGCGAAGCGTGAGCTCGACGACCGGACTCGACGAGACCATGACGGGCTTGATGTCCGGCTGGCCGAACCCAATGAGCGTCGTTCGCACCGTGTATTCGCCCGGTGCGATATCCCGAATCTCGAACTGCCCGCGCTCGTCGGACGTCGATTCGTAGCGCCGCACACCGCCGGACCGCTCGAGCGTGACGACGACACCCGGCAGCAGCGACTCGTCTTGCTGGGCGAATACGGTTCCCCTGACAACGCCTCCAGATTGCTCAACGCGGGTTGCGGCAAGCATCGCTGGGCTGCCGATGAGCAACCACATCGCCACGGCGAGACATTTCTGTGTCACAGCCTAAGCATACGATGGTAAACGCAACGAATGAGATTGGGTGGTTTCGTGTCGCGAATCCTCATCGTGGCGATCGCGCTGACGCCCGGTCCGGCGTGTCGCGTGAGCCGCGCGCGCGAATCGGCGCGCGTCGTGGAGCGCGCACGCGTGTCGATGGGATCGGAATTGCGACTGACGGCATGGACGTCGACCGAGGCATCCGCGGTCACGGCGTTCGAGGCGGTCTTTGCGAAATTCGATCGGCTCGAGTCGCTGATGAGCGTGTGGCGTGAGGGCAGCGACGTGGTTCGGCTCAATGCCGCCGCCGGCGATCACCCCGTGCCCGTGAGCGTCGAGACGCGTGAGGTGCTGAACGCGGCGCGCGAGGTCAGCGACTGGACGGATGGCAAGTTCGACGTCACCTTTGGAGCGCTTTCGGATTTGTGGAAGTTCGATCACGACCAGGACAACTCGATTCCGGATCCCGCCGCGGTTCGCGCGCGGCTCCCGCTCATCGATTACCGATTCGTCGAGGTCGACGATCGGGCAGGCACGGCGTTTGTCACACGCAGAGGCGCGCGCGTGCACCTCGGGGGAATCGGCAAGGGCTATGCGATCGATCGTGCGATCGCGCTTCTTCGTTCGAAGGGCCTCACCGACTTCATGATCCAGGCTGGGGGGGACCTCTACGTCTCCGGGCGCAAAGGCGATCGGCCGTGGAGGCTCGGCATCGCCGACCCGAGAGGTGCCTCGGCAGGAAGCTTTGCGACCATCGAGCTCAGTAACTCCACGCTCACCACGTCGGGCGACTACGAGCGCTTCTTTCTCGAGGACGGGCGCCGGTACCACCACCTACTCGACCCTGATACCGGCATGCCTGCCACTCGATGCCGCAGCGTGACGATCATCACACACAGCGCGCTGCTCGCCGACGGTCTTTCGACCGGCGTCTTCATCCTCGGGCCTCAGGAAGGCATGGCGCTGATTGAACGCTTGGAGAACGTCGAAGGCGTCATCGTGACGTCGACCAACGACGTCTTGATCTCGAGCGGTCTCAAGGGGCGACTGGAAGGGCTGCATCCGCCAACCGATGCGCCCTAACCCGGTCGTGCTTGAAGCGCTTCCTTGTGCGATCGTCTGATCTGGATCAGCCAATGAGGACACTTCTTCGTGTCCACGTACAGTCGCTCACAGTCGTCGCAGCGCACGCACTCGGTGACGAGAATCCTCGGACCCTCGATGGCGCCCCACTCACACGCTTTCTCGCAAATCTTGCAGGTGTTGCACTCCGACCAGCGCTTGATCCTGAACACCGTCAGATACGACATCAGGCCCAGCGCGGCGCCCACCGGGCAGAGAAAACGGCAGTAGAGGTTTCGCACGAAGACCGTCGCCAGCAGCAACGCGCCGAGCCCTGTCCACATCGCCGTCGTGCCGAACAGGCCAAACATCCAGAATGGCTCGACATACTGATAGACAAGCATGTCGTGGGTCGCCACGTAGTAGACGAGCACGCCTGCAAGCAGCCCGAACTTGATCGGTGCGGCGCGTTTCTCGATCGCCCTCGGAACCTCCACACGCCATTTCGCAGGCAGCGCGGCGTCGAGCAGTTGCGTCAGGGCGCCGTACGCGCAGACCCGCCCGCAATAGAGCCGTCCCCACAGCACCGTCGAAATCACGGTGAAGCCGAAGAAGAGGTACCACGCGAGGTTGTACTTCACGATTGGAAGAGTCCAATCGATCACGCTGAAGACGTTGGTGATCGAGATGAGATAGCTCTTGCTGAAGCCCAGGTAGGCCACGGCGACCACGAGGGTCACGTACTTCAAGCGGACGCGCTTGCGGTGGAAGCTGACCATCGCCAACGCAATGAACAACGCCAACAGTGCGAGATCGAGATACTGCGGGCCGAGGATGTCGGCCCACGTTTCAGCCGGCTCCTGGTCGAACCCCCAGGGGTCTGGCGTCGGCTGACTCACGGCTTGTCCCGACCCTTCGACGGGCTCAGGGTCGTCCCGAGCGCCGCCGAGGGACGAGCGAAGTCGAGGGGCTTCACCGCATCCGGCGACAGCAGCGCCCGAGCCATCAACCGGCTGCTGTCGCGCACGGCCCGCGCGGCGCTGTTCATCGTGATCGACGCGCGCGAAACGGCGTCGATATCAGCACCCACCCGGAACTGATCTCTGATGCTCTTGCCTTTGAATTGCGTCGCGAACTTCGGGGGGTCCACCGAGAAGTAGCCGTACGGTTCGGAGTTGTAGTCCATGACGACGCCGCTCAGCACACCCTTCATGTCCATGCCCACCAGCAGGTGAATGGGCCCGTGATAACCGTGCTCTTTCGGCACGAGGTCGGTGGTCCAAAACGCCAGGCCGATGGGCTCAGCCGCAGGGGTCGCTTTCGGATCGATCGCAAAGGCCTTGAAGTGCAACGGCGTGCCGCCGAGCGGCGAGAACGCGACGGCTGAGGGGAATAGCGCCTTGAGATGCGGATCTGGCCGCGGGTTCGTAAAAATTCTCTGGGCTACGAGAGTGATCGCACCGGCACTGGCGAGCAGGGCGATCGCAGTAGAGATGTTCTTCAACCAAACCATACGAAAACGACCGGGACAGCATATCGCGGGCGATCGACGTGCTCCAACTCGGCCCGTTTGCATCGACCAGCGCGGCAACCCTTCATCATCAGTTTGGGGCCGCGTCGCCATTTCTTTCTGGCATCCCATCATCGCGTCGAAAGACCTTGCGCCGCGGACCCGGTTTCCTGTCCAATCTCGTGATACTCGCGTCCAAGTAAGCGGGTCCAGGAGGCGTCATGCGTTCGAGCGTTCTTCGGTTCTCAGCGGCTGGGTTCTTGTTGTTCGCGAGCGTGTCGGCGGGCAGCGCGCAGACGGCGACCTATCCTTACGATCACATTCACTTGAACGTGCCCGACCCCGCGGCCGCGTCCACGTGGTACGAGAAGAACTTCGGCGGCAACCGCATTACCGAAGCTCCCGATCGCCTGATGTTCGGCAGCACGCGCTTCATGTTTCTGCGCAACGCCACTGGCAAGCCGAGTGCTGGCAGCGCCATCGATCACGTCGGCTTCTCGTTCCCGGATCTCGACGCGAAAATGAAGGAGTTTGAAGCCGCCGGCGTGAAGATCACGACCCCGGCGCGTGACGTGCCTGGCTTGTTCAAACTCGCCTTCCTGGAAGACCCATGGGGCACGCGCATCGAGGTGGTTCAGGATCCCGAGCTTCTCGGTCTGCATCACATTCACATGCGTGGTCCGGATCCCGAGCAGGTGCTCACATGGTTGCTGGACAAGTTTGGCGGCAAGCGCCAGCAGCTCAAAGGACGCATCGACGCCGTGCGCTACGACGCCGAGGGGTTCAGCAGCATGTGGATTCTGGTGCAGAAGGGCGAGGCGGAGCCGAGCATCGGGCATGCGATCGATCACATCGGCTGGCGCTCCACCAAAGCGCTCACGGACACCGTCGAAGAGCTCAAGGCGAAAGGCGTCGAGCTGACGAGCCAGCCGCGGCCGCTCTCGCTGCCCAACGGCCCATCAATCAACTTCGCTTACGTCGCCGGTCCCGCCGGCGCGCGGATCGAGCTCGTGGAACGGCCCGGACTAAAACCTGGGCAGTAAGAGCACGATGCCTGGCAGAGCCACAGAGAGACACAGAGTCACGGAGAACTCTCAGGCCAGAGAAAATTGCTCTGTGTCTCTGTGCCTCTGTGGCCACGTACGTGGCCATTAAACTGACCTGATTTATTCGCGTTCGATCCGGACGAGCAAGTACGTCACGTCGAGAAAGATCCCTGCCGTCGTCGGATCACGACCAGAATAGCGGCAGCAGCGCGGATCGTCTCCGTTTTTTTTCAACATGTGAACGGGCCGAGCCTGTAACACTCCGGAGACGAACTTCGTATCTACTCGTATCGAATGACGCGCGCACGAGTCGGTCTCCTTCTGATTCTGATTCCCGCCTCGATCGCCCTCCTGGTTCCTCCTGCGCCGGTCGGTGGACAGGGATTGCCATCCACGCCAACGGCGCAGGCGACCCTCGTGGCCGCGCCGCTGCTGACGTTGCCTGGAGAGGTCGATTCGAACAGCCCGGCGATCTGGGATGTCGAAGACGGGCAACGCCGGCTGTACGTGATGACGTCGTTCGCCGGCGCGCCGAATATCGCTGAAGGCCCTTCGCTCGATCGACTTGGGAAGACCGTAGGGATTGGGTTCACAGGAGTCCCTCGCGCAGGCGTGTGGATGGAAGCCGTCGTGAGCGACGAGGTCGATACGTGGTACGGCTTCTACCACAACGAAGTCGCCGCGATTGCGTGCGGGCGACCCGATCGCGCGGTGGCGCGCATCGGCGCAGCACGATCGGTCGACCACGGCCGTTCCTGGCGGGACCTGGGGATCATCCTGGAAGCGGCGGCCGACTCGGTGGCGTGTCGATCGAGCAATCGTTACGTCATTGGCGGCGTGGGCGATCTGAGCGTGCTGCTCGATTCGACCAGCACGAATCTCTACATCTTCTTTTCGCAATACCAGGCGCAGGCGAGCGCCCAAGGGGTCACGGTCGCCCGCCTGCTATGGGCCGATCGCGATCGCCCGATCGGCCGGGTTGACGTCTGGCAGAACGGGACGTGGGACCCTGCGCGCCTTCGGCGGATCGCTGATAGCTCTCGCCCGAGCGGTCAGCGTCTGGTCTGGGAGTATCCGGTGGGCTCACCGCTGGTGGCGGCGGCGCAGGCATGGCACGACAACGATAGCCTCGTCGATGCGTACTGGGGACCGTCAGTGCATTGGAATCAAGGCATTCAGCAGTATGTGATGCTGCTCAACCGGGCCAAAGACGAGAACTACACACAGGACGGCGTCTACATTTCGTTCGCCCCTCGGTTGGACGATCCCCGTTGGTGGTCGCCGCCGCAAAAGCTTCTCACCGGCGGCAAATGGTATCCGCAAGTGATCGGCTTGACCGAAGGCCAAGGCACCGACAAGTCCGCAAGCACCGTCGCCCGACTTTTCGTCAGCGGCCGGTCGGAGTGGTTCATCAACTTCTCGCGGCAAGTTTCGCTGCCGTGAGTCAAGGTCCTCCGCCCACCATTCGCCATCACTCAGCTTTTCGCTTTCGGCTTGAGGTAGAGCCTCCCGCTGCCGGTGCACGAACGGTGATCGACAAGTAGCCCGCCAGGTAGAATCCGAGGAACGGGACGTCCTGGTGCTTCGCCGGGTCGTCTGCGTCTGGCGGAGGGTCCGATGGCAGTCACCTCCGGAACTCGTGTCGGTCCGTACGAGATCACCGGCAGCATCGGCGCAGGCGGCATGGGCGACGTGTATCGCGCTCGCGATACGCGACTTCGGCGCGACGTCGCGCTCAAGTTTCTTCACACGGGCGACGCGCAAAATCTTCTTCGCGAAGCGCAAGCCGCATCGGCGCTCAACCACACCAACGTTTGCCAGGTCTACGACGTTGGCGAGTCCGAGCACGGCGGTTGGATCGCGATGGAATTCGTGCCTGGCGAATCCCTCGACCGCTCCATCCCGGCGGCCGGTCTTCCATCCGAGACTATCGTCCACATCGCTGCACAGATCGCCGAAGCGCTCGCGCATGCGCACAGGCAAGGCGTCCTGCACCGTGATCTCAAGACGGCCAATTGTGTGCGCCGCCCCGACGGTCAAATCAAAGTGCTCGACTTTGGATTGGCGGCGCGGTCGTTGGACTACGTTGCGCACGACGTCACACACTCCGCCTCTGGTCTGTCACGGGTCGTCGCCGGCACGCCGGCGTACATGGCACCAGAGGTCATCCGCGGAGAACGGGCGGACGAGCGAAGCGATCTCTGGGCGCTCGGCATCATCATGTTCGAGCTCGCGACGGGCGCTCGACCGTACGGCGGCACGACGACATACGAGCTGGCGTCCTCGATTCTGACCGAACCGCTGCGGCCGCTGCCCGCATCGTTGCCCGAACCATTTCGCGCGATCGTCGCCCGGCTGCTGGAAAAAGACAGAGTGCGTCGCTACCAGTCAGCAGACGAAGTGCGAGCGGCGCTCGACGTCGTTCGCGTCGGCGGCACTCTGCCCACTGCAGGTCGAGTGACTCCAAAGCGAGCTCTGCGGCTCGGATCGGTCGCCGCCGCGACTCTCGCCGCGTTTGCAGCCGCCGGTGTCTGGTGGGTCGGCCGCGATCGTCCCCTCGAGCTCTCGAACATGGAATTGCTCTCCACTTTCGACGGTTCTCACAGCGCGCCGGCCATCTCGCCAGCCGGCGATTTCGTGGCATTCGCCGCGGCCGACGCCGATCGCGTCCCGCAGGTCTGGATCAAAAGCTTGAAGGAAGGCCCGCCGATTCAAATCACGTCGGGTCCGGTGCCTGCCGAACGGCCGCGCTGGCATCCCGGCGGGAGCGCCGTGGTGTTTGCTCGACGCGGCCAGGGACTCTGGACGATTCCTTCACTCGGCGGCACGCCGACACGTATCGTGGAGCGCGGCACCAACCCAAACTTTTCCCGAAACGGCCAGCGCATGACATGGGAGACGACAGACGGCATTTGGGTCGCCGCTGCAGACGGGTCTGGCGCTCACGCCGTCGGCGGCGTGCCTCCGCGCTACTACGGCATCGCTCGTTCGCCAGCCCTGTCCCCCGACGGGACGTTGATCGCGTTCTTCCATCCAGAAATCGGTCCGAACGGTGATATCTGGGTGATTCCTTCTGAGGGTGGCGCCGCTCGGCAACTCACCCATGACGTGCGCGAGGGCAGCGCGCCGACGTGGACCAACGACGGCGCGCGTATCGTCTTCTCTTCGGCACGCGCCGGCAGTCGGACGCTGTGGCAAGTCCCTGCGAGCGGAGGGGAACCTGAACCTCTAACCACCGGCGCCGGCGAAGACGACGCTCCGGATCTTTCGGCGGATGGCACACGATTGCTGTTCACAAACGTTCGCAACTCGTGGCGGCTGATCGTCGCAGAAGGGTCAGGCGCCGAACGGACGTTGATCGAGCGGCGAAGCGAAATGCTTTTCCCGATGTTCTCGCCCAACGGCTCGCGCATTGTCTTCTTCGGCCGCGCAGAGCGCGCCGTCGCCATCTTCACGATCGCGCGCGACGGCAGCGACCTGCGACAGCTCACCGGCGGCACCGAGCTGAATCATCAGCCGCGCTGGTCGCATGATGGCAACGAGGTCTGGTTCTATCAATTGAAGCCCGAGCAAGGGCTGCGACGTGTGGCCGCCCTCGGCGGTCCGAGCGTGCAGGTCTTTCCGTGGGAGTGGCAGACGCACAACGCGGTCCGGTTCGATCCAACCGGACAACGAATCGTCTACACGCGCCGCAACGCGTTGGGTCAAAGCCGCTCAGACAAACCGGAAAGAACCGTTGTGTACGACATCGCGAGTGGCGGCGAAATCGAATTCCCAGAGCCCCCTCTGAATTTTCCGCGGTTCTCGCACGACGGACGCCACATCTCGGGGTGGTTTCGCGACGGGAGCGTCGGCTTCTGCAAGGCTGACGGCAATGACTGCCGCACGGTCAGTCGCGGAGCGTCGCCGGTCGTCTGGTCGAGCGATGATGCGCGACTCTACTTCCTGCGGGGATCAGCGACGGGAAGCGATCAGGAAGTCTGGTCGGTCGCGCTCGATGGCCAAGGCGAAAGGAAGGAACGCAACATCGGCACAGTGCGGGCCATCGATCGATTTTTCGATTTGTCTGTGAAGGGCGAGATCGTGTCCGCGCCCGTCACTGAGGGCCGGCGGGAGCTGTGGACGGCGAAGCTCCGATAGGGAGGGCTACTTCGTCGTCGGCGACGGAGCGTATTGGACTTCCTTGGCCTTGAGCGGTTCCTTTTCGTCGGCGATGCTGACGACGACGCGAAGGCCGACCTTGAGGTCGGTCGCCGCGCCCTTGGCCTTACCCTTCTTGAACATCGTCGTCGGCACGATCTGAATCGACTTCTCGCTGCCGTCGGTCGCCTTCAGGACGATGTGCGTGGCATCGACCGCGGTGATGGTGCCCATGATCTTGTGGTCATGGCCCGGATGCGCGCGAACGACGCCCGGAAGAACGAGTGTGAAAGCGAGCGCAGCCAGTATCAATCGACGAACCACGGGAGCCTCCCTTGAAGATGCTTCCCCAACAGACTACACGGCGGAGCGACTTGTGTCGACCGCATTGAGTGACATAGACGTACGGGCCATCCTCTGTGTCTCTCTTGTGCCTCGGTGGCTACCTTGGAGGTATCCGTGGAGTTGTTTGAAGGCCATCCATGAGTCGTCGTGCGCGGGTCAGGACATCCTCAGCTGACCAGCCGGCGGCGCGGAGATCCCGAACACCCGTGTCGCCGTCGGATCCTCGATGCGCAGCAGCACCCGCCCGTGTCGCTGCCCGGCAATCCCCCAGACATGCAGCGCATTCACGACATGGCCAAGGTGAAGGAAGCCGGTGAGCGCCGGTGCAAAGCGCGTAATCACGAGGGTTCTAACGAGGGTTCGAGACGAAAGTTCTGGACGGAGGTTCTGGGCGAAGGTTCTGGGCGGAGGTTCTGGACGAAGGTTCTGGACGAAGGTTCCGCACGCACTTTCCACACGACCATTGGAGCCTCAAGCTCCGCCGCTCGGGCCGCACCACCGGCCATCGGAGGCGACGATAGCGTATAAACACGAGAGACGGCATGGTGACGCTCCTGCACTTGACCGCGCTCTTCGTGTACCTCTTTGGCGCCATTGCGTACGGCGCTGCGACGTTGGTGTTTCTGCGGCCCGAGCCGGTTTGGAGCCCTCAGTCGACGTACGCCCACGGCATCAGGCCCCGCATCGACCGTGCCGCGCTGGCGCTGTTTGCCATCAGCACAGTGTGGTTCGTGCTGAACGCGTTGATCGAGTTCAAGTGGCTTCTCGGCATTCAGGGCAAAGGGTGGCTGGATCTCGGCACATTCATCGTGTTCTTCTTCCCGCCGGTGATCATGCACACGATGTACCTGGAGTCGCACGGCCAAGATCAGGCTCCGCCATCGCGAATCTACGCTCAGCTTCTGGCGGCGATGTACGTGGCGGCGCCGGTGCTGTGTATCTGGGTGATCGCGGCCATCTTCGGCTGGGCGCCCGTCCCTGGATCTCTCAACTCAACGATCGGTATCTCGATCGGCTCGCTCTTCATCCTGGCCAGCGTCTACTGCACCGTCATCATGCTGCGGCGAAAGCGGCGGGCGCCGACCCTGGACGAGACGCGCCTGCGCAACGTGATGATCTCCCTCTTCATCTTCATGACTGCGCTCTTCATGGTGTTGACATTCATGCGGGAGGAGCGCCTGCTCATCGCCGTCCTCGACCGCGTGTCGCGAGCCACACCGATCTATTTCTTGATCGCGTCGGTGTACTTCGAGAGCCGCTTCGAGTTCTACGATCTGGTCGTCAAGCGCGCCGCGTTGATGCTCATGAGCCTGGTGGTCGTCGGCGCCTTCTTCGTGGTCTCTCTTGGCTGGCTGGATCGGCTACCTCCAGGCGCGGCCCGCCCGTGGCTCTTTGCGGTGGCCCTGATCCCATTGGCGATGGTGATGCCGTGGCTGCACGCCCGCGCCGAGCGTTGGCTCGATCGGTTGTGGTTTGGCCGGGAGTTCACGTCCATCGAAGCCATCAAGCACATGCTTGCCGCGATGCAGCCGGCAACCAATGAGCAGTCGCTGATCGACGTGACAGAAGCGCGGCTGTCCCAGATCTTCGGCGCGCGCATCGTCGTGCTCGTTGGGGAGGCGCCGCCGCCTGGCGACGCCGACGTGATGAATGAGATCGAGGTGCCTCGCGCGATCACCGGCCGGCGCGTTCGCTTTGCCGTGCTGCGCGCCTCGGGAACTCGACTGGTCATGAGCGAGGACCTGCAACTGCTGCGATACCTCGCTACCGTATTTGGCTTCATGTTCGAGAAGTTCCAGATGGAGCGAAAGCGTCTGGAACAGGAGCAGCTCGCGCAGGATCTGCGTCTGCAGACGAGCAAATCCGAGCTCAAAGCGTTGCGCGCGCAGATCAATCCACACTTTCTGTTCAACGCGCTCAACGCGATCGCGTCGCTCATCCACACCGATCCGGGGCGCGCAGACGAGGCCGTCGAGCAGCTTGCCGAGGTCTTCCGCTACACGCTTCGACGGTCCGACTCCGAGTGGGCGCCGCTCGATCAGGAGCTGGCCTTTGCGCGTGCCTACCTCGATGTCGAGCAGGCGCGGTTCGGGCAGCGCCTGACGTGCAGCATCGACTCCGATCACGTGCCGCCAGTGCCACACGTGCCGTCGATGATGCTGCAGACGCTCATCGAGAACGCCATCAAGCACGGCGTGTCGCAGACGCGCGGACCAGGGCGGATCGACGTTGTCGTACGAACGACGAGTGACCGCATCACGGTTGAAGTGCGCGACTCCGGTCCCGGCGCGAACGCGCCGAGCGTTCGGCCGCGTGAGGGCGAGGGGTTCGGGCTACGGAGCGTCCGCGAACGTCTACAAGGCCATTTCGGCGACCGTGCGTCGCTCTCGCTCATTCGCGATGAAGCCGCGGGGATGACGGTGGCCCGCATCGTGATGCCGGTCGTCAGGATGGCGGCATGATCCGCGCCGTGCTCGTGGACGATGAGCCGCCCGCGCGCGTGCGCATGCGCCAACTGCTCGAGGCGGCCGGTGACGTGACGGTGGTCGGCGAAGCAGGAAGCGCCCTCGAAGCGCGCGCCGTCGTTCGCGATACGCGCCCCGACCTGCTGTTTCTCGACGTCGAGATGCCGGAGATGCGAGGAACCGCGCTGGCGGCGTCTCTGCCAGAGCCGCGCCCCTACATTGTCTTTGCGACGGCGTTCGAGAGTTATGCGCTCGAGGCCATCGCGGTGGATGCCACCGACTACCTATTGAAGCCCGTCTCGCGCGCGAAGCTCCACGCGACCCTCGAGCGCGTACGGACCCGGCTCAATCGTCAGAGCCATTTGGAGCGTGAGGTCAAGGCGGCATCCGCGGAACAGGCCCAGATGTGGCCGGGCGCTCTACCCGCGATTCCGGGATTTGATTGCGCGGCCGCGTCGCTGCCCGCTCGTGGCGTGGGCGGCGACTTCTACGACGCCTTCGACATTGCCGAGTCGCGATGGGGATTGCTGCTGGGTGACGTCTCGGGCAAAGGCATGGCGGCGGGACTCGTGGCTTCCGCGGTTCAGGCGCGCGTTCACACGGCGGCTCGCCTGGCCAGACTCGGCCCTGAGCAACTGATGGCTGCCGTCGACCGTGACGTCTACGACACGACCGGCGCCGCCCGCTACGCCACCGCGATCTACGCGACGCTCGACACCGACACCCGAACCGTCGTGCTCGTCAACGCCGGCCATCCCGCCGTGCTCGTCCTCGATCCTGAGGCCGACTCAGTCACGCGGATCGACTCAACCGGGCCGGCCCTCGGTCTGCTGCAGGAGGGCGCGTTCTCCTCGGCAACTCTCACACTGAAACCCGGCGCGGTGTTGGTCGCCTACACGGACGGCGTCAACGAAGCCCGAGATGATGAGGACAACGAGTTCGGCGAGCACAGGCTCACATCGCTCCTGTTCACGTCGCGCCAGTTACTCGCTGCCGATCTGTGCGCGCGCATTCTCGATGCGGTTCGCCGGCATCGCGGAGCGCGCCAGGATCAAGACGACGTCACGGCCCTGGTCGTGAAGGCGACATGATTCGCACCGTCTTGGTGGACGATGAGCAGCCCGCGCGCGAGAGGTTGCGGCAGCTGCTGGGCGCGCACAGCGATGTCGAGGTGGTTGGCGAAGCCGACGATGCCGTCCAGGCGGCCGAGCGAATCGCCGAGCTCTCTCCAGACCTCGTTCTGCTGGACATCCAGATGCCCGGCGCAAGTGGACTCGACGTCGCGGCCTCGTTGGGTCCGCCGCGCCCAGCCGTGATCTTCTGCACGGCCTACGATCAGTACGCGGTGGACGCGTTCGAGCTCTCCGCGATCGACTACCTGTTGAAGCCCGTCAACCGCGCTCGGCTGGCTGCGGCGCTCGATCGCGTCCGCGAAACCACGGCGCGTCGTCGGCGCGACCGCGCGCTCGACACCGTCACGCAGCGCGAAGGCCTGGCGCCAACGCGCTTTCTGGCGCGCCGCGGTGCGCGCTTCCGTGTCGTCCCGGTCCAGGATGTCGTCGCGTTCACGTTCGTTGACGGCGTCACGCATCTGCTCACGCCGACCGAGCAACTGTCGATGCAGCCCACGCTCGCCTCGCTCGCGCGACGGCTGGATCCGGCGGAGTTCTTTCAGGTCTCCCGCTCTGCGATCATTCGACTGAACGCGATCCGCGAAGCCAGGCCCTTCACAGATGGCACGGGCGAGATTGTCCTGGCCAACGGCCAAACCCTGGTGGTCGCACGCCGTCGCTGGAGAGCGCTCCTGGAAAAGCTCGAGAGCTAGGGGACCTAGAGTGCCTAAGTGCCTAGCGAGGCTCCGCCTCAGACCTCCAAGCATGTGCGGTATGGCTCCGCCTCGCTAGGGGCAGTGTTGGTTTTGCCCGGCCTCCGGCCGGGCGAGAAAACTTGACTCAACTGCATGAATTTCTGGG